>CANGYA010000012.1 GCA_947457925.1 Cytophagales bacterium
AGTTACTACGCCCAAAGGGTCGTATAACTGAATTTCATCGGGGTTCTGCATGGTCATGGTCAAGGTAGCATTGCCTCGCAGTTGGATAGTAGCCACATAATCAATCAACTTGATACCATATATGATATTTGAAGCTGCATTGATGTAGTAGGTCTGTGTGGGGTTAGATACCTCTAATTGGTAAATATTCCAACCTTCGGCAAGTGGGTATAACTCTCCACCTGTATAAAACTCCGTATTAGGCTGCTGCGTGCCACCTTGATAGGGTACTAACTCTACTTTGCCTCGTACCCGAACTTTGACTTCATAAAGTCTATCATTTGACAAAGCAAAGTCTGTTAGGCTAATACTTGTTTGTAGAAATGCTGCCCCTCTGCAACTACCTGCGGGCAAATCTATTTCGCCTTGTGGTAGTTTTGGCGTAGCCCAAAAGATATTGGCAAAGGCATCACCTATGGGTGGGGTGGGTTGTGGTTGGGTTACTACAGGTGGTATATTGGTAGCTAATCTATTTAGGTTTTCTGAACCAACTAAACGAAATACGTACTGTTGCCTACTGTCAAAAGTGGCACTGCCAAACTCCTGAGCAAGTTTCAAAGGATATTGCTTGCTGCCTATAAATATACCGTTTCCGTTGTGCAGTACCACATAGGCAACTATTTCTATGTCCAACCATTCGGCAATAAAGTCTTGTGCAGCTTGGCTGTATTTGGGGTGCATGAGTTCTATGGTGTGCTGCACAAAGTTATTGTGCGGACTTAATAAGCTGCGGTGTGTCCATGTGGCGGTGTCTTGGGTATAGTAGATAGGCTTAAAAAGCCCACCTGTTACCAAAAGGGGTGCAAGGGGCGTAGTAATATCTTTGGCTTTGGCTAAGTACAACTTCCGAATACCAGAAAGATTGTCGCCAGAAAATCGGGAGGGTAGCATTTTTATTTATAAATTTGTTTTTTTATTTACCCACTATGAACATCAATTTTTCCACAAAAGAAATCACTTATCCAAATGCAGAACTTGCATTCCCTCGTAGGTTTTCTACTGTATTAGAGTTCTATACAGAGATGAGTTTAGCTTTAAAAAAAGAGGGTAGGGATATTGCAACTGAAAGACAAGTGCGTATTAGCTATGTAATTGATACTTGGCAGCAAAAAGAACGGATAATTGAAATATACGACCTTGTAGCTTTAAAAGCCTTGTGTTTTGATTATATACTGCCTAAACTACCTACCTATCATCATTATTCAGCATTGAGTAGGTGTGCTAACTATTATCAATACAATAGTTATGAAGACTTTCAAGATGACGTTGATTTCTTGACTGTCTTAGCACCATTAAGTAGATTGAAACAATAAAGTTACAACCAGTTATCGGGGTTGTAGTACATATCATTTTCTACGGAATGGTGTAGATTTACAAAAAGCTGTATGCCTACATCTAAGGCTTGCGGTTGCCCATAGACTTCTGCAATGCGTACTGTATTGCGGTCAAAGCCTTCCAAATAAGGTACACCCTCGCCTATATTGCATTTGTCTTGGTACATTTTTCCAATAAAATCGTAAGCAATTTGGCGGAGTTGTGCTAATGTAGCTCTTTGTTCTTCCCAATTATCTCTCTCACAACGCTGCACAATGAACAAAGAGAAGGAAAAAACCTCGTGGGTGTTATCAGCTCGCAAATCTCTTAGTTGGGAGTGATGGTATTGCAACAACACGCAAGGCGTTATTGTGTCTATGGTACGGTGTAACAACACTGTATCTTCATTCTCCTCTATGCGGGTAAACTTGGGGTTTTCTTCGGCGTGTTGAATGGCTTTGTGCTGCTGTGCCAAAGACTTAAAATATTCGTGGTAGTTGGTAATTTTTAATGTATCCATGATGATAGGATTAACAGGATTTTGCTCGCCTTCGGGGTCAGGGGCTATTTAGGAGGTTTTTTTGAGGGCTTCGGCTTGTTGTACTTTGGTTTGTATGTCAAACAAAATGTATTCGGCAGGACTGTGTAGCACTGCGTCTAATTGTAAGATGTTTTCCGCAACGGCAAGGGCAGTAGTAGTCCATGCGGTTTGTTGTTCTTCTATACTGTTGTTGCTACCACCTTGACCATTGAACAACGTAGGAAAAGAGGCTATGAGTATATCAAAATGCTTTCTTACTTCATTCAATATGTTTATGGCTATGTAAGGATTTAATCCTTTTAGTTGTGCTACTTTGCTGGCTAAGTGCTTGTCATCATATTGCTCTCCTTCGGCATGATAGACTGTAGCAATGATTTGCAAAACTGTTTCTTGGGTTTCTTCCGCAGATTGGTTTGACAAAGCAAAAAACAAACTATGTAACCGAACAAACTCTATGAAAGAGTATTTTTCGGAATGGACTAAGTAATTTCCATTAGGCTGCATAACAAAATTTTTAGCACTGGTGATAAAATCGGTTAGCAACAGCAATTCTTGTAAGTTGTTGAAGGTCATTGCTTCAATCAATAGGCGTTGTAAAATGTTCTTACACAAGGCTTTAAGTAGTTTATAGCGTAGTGCTATTGGACTTAGCTGCGTGTAGGTGATTTTTGCGATGCGAATACGTTGTTGTTGGCTCAACTGCTTGTATTGATTGGGCAATAAAATTTTTATTCCTAAATAGTTAATCCTATTCATTTGCTTACACTTTTAAACGCACAGACTAAAGTCTATGCTACAGTATTAAAAAGAGAATAATTTGTTAGTCCCATCATTCCAATCCATTGGGTTAGTGGGGGTAGGTGTATAGGTTTTCGCCTGTGCAAAGAGGGGGAACGTGGCTAAGTTATCAGACAAAAAGTCGATGAGTTCTTTTTGAAAGGCTGCTGCTTCGTTTGCGTATTCATTGGCTACGATTTGCAACTGGTTATTGGTGGCGGTGCTGCGTTCTTCTGTCGCATCTTGGTTGCTGTAGGCAAAGGTAAGTAAACCATTGCTGTAATTGATAGGCAATTCTTTCAATGCCTTGACCAAACTTGTATAAACTAACAAGGGTTGCAAGTAGTCTTGTATCAGTAATAATTCGTCTGCATTGACCGTACCTGCCAACCATTTGCTTTGTAAGTCGGTATAAAGAGCTTCACCAATGATTTTTCGGAGGTAAAAATATTGTTCTCTTGGAAAAAACTGGTGCATACGCACATACAAAGCCCTGTTATTGCCCAAATTACAAAACTGGGCAAAGGTTTTGTAGCTGCGTACAAACAATTTTTGGAGGTCAATACGTTGTTGGTGTGCTTGGTACAAAGGAAATGCAGCTACATTATTCTCGAAAAACTCTAAGGTCATTTCTACCAACTGGTAGGCCTGTGCAAAGGCAGCTTCTTTGAGTTCTGTATTTTCCCACTTATATAAACTTACGTCATCTTTTTTTAGCCTCCCTAATTGGGCATCATTGGCGGTTAGTCCCCAAAAAGGTAGATGATAGATAAAAGTAAATTTCGCAGTTAGGTTTTGTAACAAAGCAAATCCTTCTTGGCGAATAGGGTTGCTAAAACTGCCTACGGTGTGTTCTGCCAATAAGCTATTTAATTCATCTTTGGGTACGAAATTATAGACAACGTGGAGTAAAGCATTTTGCAAACTGGGTTGTAAAACCTTTAAAGTCAAGCCGTTGGAAACTTGAACGTATTGGTAAAATTCGGAGATATTACTAAACATGACAGGATTACAGGATTAACAGGATTTTTTACTAATTCTTCGGGGCTGCTTCTCTTTGTGAAGGGCTTACGTTGTCTAGGGTTTGTAACTGGGGCTTTTTGAACCTTATCTTGTAGCCTTTCCAGCCATTAAAAGGAAATACTAATTTGTTGAATACCTCAAAGATAATTTTTTCATGTACTAAGGTAGAGTAGTGAAACAAATTGAAATACTCACGCACATCTGAACCACTACCACCGCCTAAACCACCTTTGGAGGGTGAAGTACCCATAAGGGGGGCGGGCATATTGAGGGCAAATAGAATTAAACTACTTACTTCTTGGCTGTCCTCTATGTATGTACCAGAGGTTTCGTTGCGTTTGATAGGGGTAAATTTGATAAGGCTTACTTGTTGGTTCAATTTTTCATCAAACAACATAGGGGCGTAAATAGGTGTACCTGCGTTTTTTGCCCCAGTGAGCATATCATTAATTTTCGTTTTTACCTCCTTCTTGCGACTTTCTTTCACTTCGGGTTTTTTATCCCAATCTTCATAAGTAAGTTTCCAATAACGTGCATCTATTTCTATCAGCATTTCTGCTGAGAATTGGTTGTTCATCAACGCCTTTTTGTACTTGGGAATAGACTTTGCCCAGTCCAAAGTTTCAGATTTAAATAAACAATGCCATGCCAAATCATTGTAATAGGTATTGACCAAATCGGGTATGTAGGCGGGGTACATGAACATTCTTTCACCACCTCTTAGTTTTTGTTGCAAATCTCCTACGGGGTTGTAGGTACGTGAAATCAAAGGATAAGTTTGGGTATAACTGTTTGCTTCTGAGTGAGCTATTTCCCAGTTGGCGTTTACATAGACTTTTTCTATCACACCATAGCTATTTTGTTTGGAAAAACGGCAATGGGCAGTTTTTTGGATAGACACATTAGAAATTTTTGTGCCTTCTTTATTGACTACTGCTACAGGAAAAATGTGGTTGAACCACAAGTTATCGTTAGTGGCTTGCATAAGGTATTCGTCCACATTGACCATCTCTAAATAGTCGTCAATTTCGGGGTTTACCTGCGGTTCAAATACTTTTTCGTTGCCTACTTTTTTTTCTATACCCAACTCCCAATCTTTGGATAAAATTAGTTCTGCTTTGCGGTTAAGGATAGGGGCAACTAAGCCGTTTTCAGTGGCTTGTTCGTAGATTCTTTGGGGTACAAGGTTATCACTGCCCCATGCAGCTACGTTACCGAAACCGTAGTCTAAGTACGTATCTTTTTTGGGGTTATTAACCGTTTGGTAGGGAACAGGATTGGTAAAATTATCTGCAAAGCTGACAACGGCAATAGCCTTGTGGTCATCAAAGAGCCAAAATTCTTGATTTTCTTCCATTAGGGGAAAATGGTAATGTTGTTGATTTTAGAGATAAGCTGGTTATGCACTAAGTACACCTCTTGGGTGTGGAGGCAAACAATGAAGTGGCAGTCTAACCTCACCCCCTGCCCCTCTCCATTTGGAGAGGGGATTTGGCTGCTCTCTTTACTTCCGTTTGGAGGGGTTAGGGGGCTAATTTTTTTGCGTACTTTGGGGTGATTGCGAAAAAGTACGGCTTTTTCTAAGTGTACTACTTCGCCACCTGTGTTACGTTCTATGTCTGCCTTAACGAATGTGATTGAGAAAGGGATAGGGTGTTTGTCCTTGTCTGTTTGGCGGAGTAGGCGGAGTGCGTTTTCCCTCTTTAGATAATTCATGGGATAGTAAATTAAGAAGTACCTTATTTTTTTCGGGGGAGATGGGCTTGAAGTGGTATTCGCACACTTCAAAGGTTTTTGTTGCCCTGCAATAACGGTAGGTTGTGCCTTCGTAGTCGATAAACTGGTAATTGGGCGGGGTGTTGGGCTTTGCCCGCAAATTTTGGTAGGTTTCTGCTATAACCAGCAATAGGGCTACAAATATTAAAAATCCGAATGCTTCCATGTCCTTTACAATTTTTACTCAAAGGTAAGGGGTTGAGGAAGGAATGTAAAGGACATTTTGGAGGGGTTAATTTAAATAAATAACCCTACAAAGGTAGGTTTTTGTAGGGTTATTTATTATTCCTCTTTGTAGGGTTTATTTTCTTCCCCAGATTTTAGCATATCATCAAAATCATGTGGTTTATCTTGTGTAGGTATAAAATTTTTTTCGCCAAAAAATATATATAAGTTGAGAGCTGATATATATTTTATGAAACTATCAATCGTATATGAAGTTTCACCTTTTTCAATGGCGTTTAATTGTTGTCTAGACAACCCAGTTTCGTTGATAAGCCTATAAATAGTTATTTGTTTAGACTCTCTAAATTTTTTGAGGTTTTCGCCTATGACTTCTCTAACAGAAGGTATTAAATTATTATCCATTTTGCAAGTTGATTAAATTATAGATTTCTTCTTCAACATTTTTAATAGATTGAGTTTTCAATATGTATTCGTTCCAATGATACCTCACTATACCATGAGCTAAGTTATGCTCTCTCTCAGGTGTAGATGGCAAATCATGGTTTGATATGCGTATTTTATGTGTATTTTTTTCAAAATACAAGCTACTGTCAGATTTATGATAAATTTTGTAACCTTTTTCTTCTAAAAATTTGGTTACAAATCTTTTTGCAGTCAAATACCATGTTGCATCTAATTTAGCTAATGTTAGCCCAATACTAAAACTATTAGAATTATTTGCTTTCAAAACTGCAAGCAAATAATTTATCTGTTCCACTTGTTTTTTAGTACCATATTTGATTATTTCTTCCAAAAGGTTTATTTCTTTTCTATATTTTTCTTCATTTGGCATTTGTTCATATAAATGATATTGCCTATTTTTCAAATCATCTAAATAAGATATGGTAAAACCAAGTTCTTGATATTTGCTATCTATATACTCTTTTCTTTTTTTCATTACCTCTTTTTTTTCGTTTTTATAATTTCCTGTAACCATGGGTAATGGGTATAACCTTTCGCAATCAAAAGGTATATGTACGATTAGCTTATTTAGTTTTGTTCTAATTTCAACTATTTCTTGATAAGACATAGTTAGTTCTTGTATTGATAATTGCGTTTTCATGATTATTAATGTTTGATATGCAAATATAGGAATAAATATTAATACCTACAAATATTTGCACCTATTTTTTTTTACGTCTGCACATCAAATAAGTTTTTTGAGTCCGCCTCCAAAAGAGAGATTTTAGTGGGGTGTCCTTTTTTACAGACACTTACCCCACTAAAATCTCTCTTTTGGAGGTGTACGAAAAAAACTTGAGCGGCGTGTGCGAACCCACTATAAACCTTTGTTTTTAGGCTTATAGGGGTGTTTTAAGGCACTATTTTAGAGTTTTAGGGTAGTTTATGTATTTTAAAACGGTGCTTTTATACGTCTTTAAACTTACTTTCAAGAGATGGAAGTGTTAATTTTTCAATTCCTAATTCTTGTCTTAACTCGTTACTAATGTTTAACAAAGTGTAAGCAAGTTCATAATTTTTTTCTGCATAAGCAGCATTTAGCTTGCTGGAAGTTTGGTTTAACAATTTTTCAGTAGCTTTTTTCTTTTCATTTTCCAATTCATTGAAAAAGTGCTGCATTTTTTCGCTTTCCTCTTGCCAAACTTTTGTCAAAAAAGTTATCGGCTCAACTTGCTGTTCTGAAAAAACGTAACCTATTGGGAAAAAAGCATATTTTTTATTCTCCTCTTGGCTGTCGGGTGTGGGTTCTTTCTCTTTTTCCACCTTTGCACCGTAACATAATAGCCCTTTTTCTCCTTTTTTCACGTTGAACCCTTCTTTTCTCCAATTTTGGAAAGATTTAAAGGTTTGCCCTTTGCCTGTGTGCCTGTAATAGTCAAAAATATCGACATTTTTTACTCCTTCGTGTAGCTGTAAGGGTCTGCCTTGTTCCCTTAGAAACTTTTTGACTTCAGGTATTAACACATTTACAAATTCATCTATTTTTGCCCTTTTTTGTGCCTGTTTTTCGGGTGTGGGCTGTGGCTTTGCAATTTTTTTGCTATTGCCTTTGGTTTTTCCTGTGTTTTTTTTCATTTTTGAATTGAGTTTAAAATTTAGTTTGAAAAAGCTAATTTTAGGGGCTGTAGCTGCGAACTACAGCCTTTTTTTGGTTTAGAGATTAGCCTCCCTATAGGCTTTAATCTCTATATCTAATTTGTCAATCTTATCAGTCAAATATTTTTGTAAATGCTTTTGTACTTCAGTAATTAATTCACTGTTATTTGTTTTGAATGAATAACTATCATCTGAAGACAACAAATGAAATTTATTATTATCTGAATCGGGTTGGTTAATGAAATTTTTTAAGTTTTTTAATCTTTCATTCAACTTGCCTCGTTTATCAAACAGTTGCTTGAGATGCTCGTTAGCCTCTTGTATTTCGGCAACAGTCAATTCTTTACGTTTAGGCAAATCATTAGTAGGATTTAAAATGACCTGTGTAACATTTTGCTGAATTACTTGCGTTTTACTAGCTGCCACTTGTTCAGTTGTTACTTGTTCGTTTACCACTTGTTCAGTTGTTTTCTTGTCGGATTTGACAATAAAAATTTTATCATTGTTTGCATCTGCAACTTTTTTGATTTTTTCCAGTTCTGTTTGTGGTTGTGGTTGTTCTGTTGCTACCTCTTGCGGTTTTTCTCCTGCAAACTTTAAAGAGAGTTTTTTCATTGGTAACAGTTCTCTAAACCAAGCATATAAAAAATTTTCTGTAAATTTTTCCTTGTTTTCGGGTGTTACTCCGTTTTTTTCAAAAATTTCTTTGGCTTTTTCTTGAATATGTCTATACATCAAACCATTTTTCAAGTCCTCGATGTCCGTTTCTTCAATTTCATCAAAAAGCATTAACAAAGAGTTGCGAATTTTTATAGCAAAATTTAAGCTATTTATTTGCTCTACAAATTCCCTTTTTTCGGGTGATGTTGCTTGCAAATACTTGAGATAATTTAAAATGTCCTCGTCTGTCAATGATTTGTCGTAGCTGTCAATATTTGCAAATTCAACAATATCATTAATAGTTTCTTTGTTAAATAGGCTCACTTTCCCAAAGTTTTGAGGCTTTTCGGGTTCTTCCTGTGTTTTTTCTTTTTCCAAATCTTCCAAAGATTGTATTTGTATTTTATCTGGACAAGGAACAATTACTTCATTGAGAAATTCAACTAAAACTTTAAATGCGTCAAGTTTATGTATATTGAAATGGTTGGCAAAATCTAAAACTATAGGTTCTTCTAATAAACCTTGTTGGATTACTTTGTCAAACTTTTGGCTGTTTTCGGGCTTGAAAAAGTAATCATTGAACCTTATAGCAAAAAGCTCACGAAAGTTGAAAACTTTTATTTTTTCTTTAACATTGTCTTTGTGCGTTTTAGTTTTTGCTTGTTCAAGCAAGTAATTTAAATAGCTTTTAAAATCCTCGTTACTTACCTGACTTTTTGAATAATTTAAGGCGTTGCCAAATAGGACGATATTTCTTATTGTGTCCGTACCTAAATTTTTAATGATTGTTAATTTTTCTTGAGAAATTTTCATGGTTTTTGAGTTTAAAATTGTTTAAAAAAAGACATAGCAAACAAGGGCAATAACCTGCGAAGTCATTGTTATTTATTTCCCCTTGTTTGATGATATAAAGGTAGTAAGATTTTAAAAACTATGCAAGTCTAAAATATTGATAATCATACAGTTACAAAAATAATTGTATGATTTTTTATTTTTAAGTAATTGATAATCAATGACTTATTAAAAGTTGAGTATAAATAGATAAATATACAATGTAAGTTATTTTGTTAAAAGCAATTTTTTTAATTTTAGGTATTTCTTTGAATAGTGATTATCAAACATTTTTATTTAACTCTTTCTAAATCAATAACTTACTTTTAAAAAACAAAAAAGCATTTGCAAAAATGCGTAAGCACTGCCAAGACGCACTGTCTAAAAATTGCAACTGCAAAGCCTTTTTTACCGATATATGACAAAGGGTTTTTATATAACTATTTGATATACAGTATTTTATATATATTATCATAGAGTTGCAACCGCCCCCCTACATAGTGTTGCCAATAACTAAAGCCTTTTTGCAACTCTGCCCCTGCATGGCAACACTCCTTTTCAAGACTACCATTCAAAAAAATAGGCTGCTACCTTATGTAAGATAACAGCCTATTTTTAACTATTTATGAATAAATTGCAAACAATCAATATTGCTTACACACTCTCTATCTGCCAATGCTGGCGTTCAAAGTAGTGATAGAGTACACCTACTATCAGCATATCCATTGCTTCGGTGTAGTGGGTGGCGTGCTGCTGCGGATAGTTCAAATCCTTTTCCAATGTCTTGTCCTTCTCGTAAGAAGTACCGCCTTTGGTGTTCTTGCGTACTACTACCTTTGCATTAGCTACAGCAATTTCAAAGTCTTGACACCTGTTACGGTTGTAACGCAATTGGATAGGGCTACCCTCTGGTTCAGATAGGAGTTCAGTAAATAGTTTATACCTGTCCTCGTGAGTAGTTGCTGCCCCAATGTAGATTTTCTCCACAGCAAATTGGTTATTCGTTAAGCCTGTTGTAATCAGCTCTACATAGTTTTCATTGCTATTACCGTTTTTACCTTGATACATCGTGTGGTCATAGTAATAATGTACTAACCTATTGGGGTGCTGGGCGTAGGTACTGCCTAACCATTGCGGTAAAGCACTGGCTAACAATGGAGGATTGACATAATGCGTATTGACAATGCGTATCCTACCTTGTAGCACCTGTGCAACAATAATGGTACAAATGGCATTGTTGATGTCGCAAGCAATGTGCAAGGGTTCGTGTGGCAATACATCATAGTCATCAGTATAACCATGAATACTTTGGTTAAAGGCTCTGTAAAAGGCGTGTTCTGCCTGTTTTGCAGCCAAATTCAGTACAGACACTCCAAAGTTATATTGGGACAAAGAGGCTTCAAAGTCTAAGATTTTATCTATACCTAAAACATGGATATTGTCCAATGTAGATGCATAACCTACATAAAAAGTTTTTTTCCGTAATTCACTTTGCAAAGTCTTTAAGAAAATGACCTGCTTTTCTTCTTGTCTTGTGAGGTGTTCTTTTTTTACCCACAAGATTTCTTTTTTTCTTTCTCCTTTTTCATCTTCTGTTACTACCTCTTTGGGTACATACTCCAACAACATCAAGGCTTTGTAGATGTGCAATAAGTCTTGTAACCTTTGCAAGTTATCGGGTTGCTTGTAGGGTTGTTCAAAGTGGTACACCCACTCTTGCGAGGGGCTTTGTGGTCTATCTGTAACCAGTAACAAAGCACCATGCCAAGGGCAATAGCCAAATTTATCTTCATTACCCCTAACAGCTAAGTAAATCTCTTTGAACCTATCTTCTTTGATAAGTCGTGCTTCTTCGACTACGAACCAATCCAAGTTACTGCCGTTGTGGGCAGTTTCTGCGGACAAGATGTAAAAACCACTGCCATTATAGAAAGATACATAATGCTCAAAATCTTTGGCTTTTCGGGGGGCATTAAAACCCTTGTCTTTCCATTTGATAGGTGGTTTTTTGCCTATCACATAGTGTTCACCTTCTACATAGCCAAACTTTTCAAAGGTTTTGTAGATACCTGAAGTAATCTTGCCTTCGGTGGCATAACTGGGAATCAGCAAGCCCCCTACACTACGAGGCATTGCGAGTAAATAATTGAGCAAACTAAAACCTGTAATGCCTTCGGTTTTACCTGTTCCCCTGCCAAAGATACAAAGGGCTATTTTGCAGAGTAAAACATAAAAAACTAACTGGGGCTGGTTGGCGTGTATCTTTTGCAATTCTTCTGAGTATTCCATAGACTAAAAAAAAGCCCCTCTCTTTTTGGGAAAGGGGTTGATTGAGAAAGGTTAGAGTTAAATAGCTTCTGTAAAAGAGGCTTCTTCAATGGTAGGCGGTAATAAGGGCTGTGTACTCCCCAAATGTTGGTATTTCTCTTGTAATTGGCGAACAAATGCCTCAATCGTGCCTTGTGGCAACTGTTTAGGGTTAATCAATTCGGGTTGGAACAAGACTGTAACGTCTGGTGGTTGCAACTGCTCATAGGTGATAGTTTCTTTATCTCCGTAGAAAGTCGTAATTGCCGTAATTTCGTTTCTATCACAAGCTGCTAAGGCTTTGCCGTCCATTTTTTGTTGGGCAATGAGCCTTGTGTTTTTGAGGTTCTCAAAGGCTTTTTCTATGCGAATTTGCCTTTCATCATACACTACAGTTGTTTCATAATACAAGTTGTAGGCTTGATTACGGTTAATACTAAACTTCGTAATGAGCTGTTCAATTACTTTGTATTTAGGCAAATAATTGGCTATCAAGTCCCTTGTATAGTTGATGCGTTGCAACTTCTCCTCCAAACAAGGGGATAATTCCGCATTGGGGAGATTGCCTATTAAATAGTCCCTAATTTGTTCCGCATCTGTTTGTAAGGTGAGTTTTTTAGGCATAAAATATTCCTTTTTTATTCCCCCTTTGGGGGTTAGGGGGCTATCAAATCTTGTGTAGTAGCAAACATGAGGTTTTGCAAAGCCAAATTGATAGCTGGGGAGCTGCCTGATTTTGCCAACTGGTGATTGGCGGAGAGAATTTCAGCTTTTGCCAATAGCCTGCCTTTTTGTATGGCAGTATCTACATCTGCTACCTCATTACTAAAAATGATTAAAAGTTCAGCTCTTGTAAAACCATATTTGGCATATTCCGCCATCTTTTCTAAGGTAGCTGCGTCGAATTGGGGCTTGTCCATTGCTGTTCGGTAGAGATGATTTTTTGGTAAATGAAATTGGCAAACACCTGTGCATTTTCATAATCACAAATGATAGCCCCTGACTCTATCCTTTTGTTTTCATTCATGTTGGCACTGGAATTAATGATGATGCCTGTTTGCTGCGTTTCATTGACAAGAATAGTCAATTTGGCGTGTATCTTCGTAAGTCCTATGTGGTCGGCATTGTGTTGCAAGAGTTGGAAACTCTCGTCTTTATTCTGCCGAATTTTGTACTCCAATAGGGCGTATAGATGCGTCAATACGCCTTGTTTTTTGAGGCTCACCATTTCCCTAATAGCTTCTTCAGACATTGCCCAAGTAGTGAAAAACAATTTACATTGTCCTAATTGCATGGCACAATACCGCAATAAATCGGGCATAGACCACTGGTTTTCAGTGATATACAAGACTATTTTACCTTGTGTCAATTCCCCTATACAGCTTGCCATTTCTTTGTTGGATTTCAAAAAATGCAACTCCGCTTTACTAGTTAAGGCAGTAAATTGAGGCTTTTCGCTGTCTTTCTTTTGAATTAAAGAAGGTAAATCAAATAACATACAAGTTAGGGGGTGAGGTATTTTTCTATTTCGTCCAGTTCTTGTTGCCACTGGGCTACTTTGTCGGGTTTGTCTTTGTCCCTGCTTTTATTAGCTCGCAAAGTAAACTTCCTCTTAATAAGCTGTTCCTTTGTCCACAAGCTATAATCTTTTTTGGGCAAAGCTGCTAACACTTTTTTAGGAGAAAAACACCCATGCAACTCGTAGTAAAAGAGTTGTTCGTAACTCTCTTTGATACCCTTGTGCAATGCCAAAATGCGAAAAGCTGCTACTTTCCGTTTTTCGTTACTATCAAACAGTAGTAGCTGGGCAAACAAAGTATTTTTTTCATCATAACTTTGTTTGATGTGCATTGCCAACTTAACTACTTCGGGGTTTTTATGTGCCAAAAACCTTTTAAGTTCATACCTATTAGTTACCGTACTGCTTTGCTGTACGGCTGCACTCACTTTTTTGGCAAGGGGAGTTGGAGGCGGTGCTGTTGGGGTGGGCAAATTCAACAAAAATTGTTTTAAAATGCCCTCGTAAGGACTTACTACGCCTTTTCGCAAAGCCTCTTTCACGACATTGTTACTGCCCTGTTGTAAGTAGAGCTGCACAATGTCGTGTTTGTATTGAGTAAAATTTTCTACTAAATCTTTGGGTGTAAGCATTTTCCCTACATTTTTAGCCCCTCTCCAAATGGAGAGGGGTTGGGGAGAGGTTTTTTACGGAGTAGTTGGCATCAATGCAATACTGCCGTAATAATATTTCATACGTGCCATGTACGCATTGATTTTCAAGGCAAAACCTTTTCTGTCGCCTGTTGGTGTTTGCGTGGCAAAAGAGTTCATGATTTGTGCAAACAAATCTTCCTCACCCACTTGATACCAATAGCCTGTTGGCGATTGGTCTAAGGGTTTTGCTAAGACAATACACTCACAATTTTTGAGCATGGACAACATCGCTGCGACTTGCGGACTATCACCAGGGTAGAAAGCCTCAATATCTACAGCATTACCTGTTTTGTCCCTTACGGCATTTTCTGCTTGTGTGAGTTTACTCGTGTCAAAGGTCGAATAGAGCTTTAACCAGCCCTTACCAGCTTTAAACACATGGTTGCCAGTAATTTTGACAATGTTTTCTATGTCTGTCAATGCACCTGTAAAGGTATCATCATTGGGGTAGGCATCTGCGGGGGCAATGGTGGTGAACCAATCTACAGGGGCAACTAATAAGTTCTGTTTTAAACCAGAAATATTGTCCCTGCCTTCTAAGCCCTTGTATTCGGGGCGAAAAACTAAATTCATATTCAAGTGGAGGAATAGGTAGGAAATAATAAGGAGAACATACACCCCTACCTAAACAAATAGGTAGGGTAAATTACTTAGCAAGCCCTTTTAACTTTTTGGCAGTGCTGAGAATAATTTAAGCACTTCTAAGGCGTGTGCTACCTCTTTTTGGGCTACTTGGTCGCCATTTTTTGCTGCTTCTACAACTTCTTTGGTCGTAATGGTTTTACCAGTCAATTTACTGATATAACGAGGCACTGTGTTGTGGTACACTACGCCCTCATACTCAAAAGTTTTTTCTAAGGGAATGCCCGCAGCTTCGGCTGCTTTTTGGTTTTGTACTTGTGCTTCTAACACTGCAAGAGCTTCTTTGAGTTCTGCCACTTCTTTTTTAAGGGCTGCGTTTTCTTCCTCTACAGTCATTACAATAGGTGTAGTAGGGTTTTCTAATTCGCCACCAGAAGGTTTTTTAATTTTTGTTTCTAAAACAGCCATATAAGCTAATTTAAGGGTAAAAAGAGAAGGAAAGGGGAATAAAAAAATAGTAAAATGCTCCCCTTTGGGCAAAGAGGAGATTTTAATTAGGGAAGTTCATTGGCAAAGGTTTCTTCGTAATCGTGGAAACCGACACCAGCCCACCAATCGGACTTGATGTCCACACCATCACGCAAAGTAGTTGAGTCTTTAATAATAAATCCGTCTGTTTTCCGTTTGTAAAGTAGTACGGCATTGCCTTCGGTACTTGTCCAAATTCTTTGACTGCCATTCATTGACGGCAAACCAATGACCGAACAATTAGGGAAGTCTTGAATTTTGGCTAAGTCTGTTATTTGGGCGTAGTGCATATTGTACTTTTCTCTACGTCCCATCTGGTAGCGAAGCTCTAAATCTTCACTCATTCTTAGCCATTTGAGAGCCTTTCTGAACTTGGCGGGCAAAGCTGCATACCACGCCTCTATTTGTTCCACAAAAGTTTTAGGGTCTGTACTCCATGCTCCCGATGGTACGGTAACAATCAAACTCCCTGTAATACCATCTGCGATAATCTTTCCAAAGCCATTCATTGATTGATTGGCTGCGTTAGGTGTACCTGAAGTAGGGACTGTATAAACACCTTTATAAATGGCTTTTTCTTCGAAGTCCTCATTCTTTTTTGCCAAAATATGATTTTCCAACAACCACTTGACTACAGGCCACTGTTTGCGGTCAAGGTCTTTGGCTGCTAAAAAGCCAGCCCATGATGCCTCAATTACATCGGGGTTCAAGGAGACATCAATTTTTTGTTTATACAAAATAAATTTATTGGGTGTAATTTCCAAATCGCCTTTGGGTGTGAAGACATCTTGGTAACTTTGTAGCACTTCGCCTAATTCGGAGTTTGCACCTTCATAGACAGTAGAATCTGTTTCGAGTACTGTCAAGGTATTGGCGGTGGCTTGTTCAGTACGGTACATTTTTTTGCGTAAATCTTTGAGGCTTTGCGTACCAGGGCGGTACAAAGCCCCATATTCAGCATTCAAGCTGGCAACTGATATGGACATAATAAGGTAATTATGGTGGGATAAGAATTTTATACTACGGAAAACTTGTTGCTAATTTTAATAGCCGTACTTTTTGTCGTAGTCTTGGTTGTGTGGCAAGGTGCTTAGGTACGCCTCTAATTCTTCGGGCTTGTCGAAATTGTAGCTTTGAGGCGTATTGTCTGCCAAAGGTTTTTCATCTCCTTTTTTCTGCGGATTGCCCTTGATTTTGGCAATTTCTGCGTCTTTACTTTCAAGGTCGGCTTTGTATTGGGCTAACTCTGTGTCTTTAGCAGCCAACTTATCGTTGTATTCTTTTTGGGCGTGTGCCAAAGAAGTTTCTTTATCAGTTACCTGTTTTTGAAGTTCCTGCATTTTAGCATGAAAACTCTCCACTTCGTCGGCACTAAAAGTTACTTCATTCTTGTCATTGACATTTGGGCTTTGCTTCATGCCAATAAATGCACCTACGGCGGCGAGGGCATTCATAAAACTAATTTTCATGGGTAAAAATTGTTTGGGGGTGGGTGTGGAAATGTTGTGTGAAAGGGGGGCTAACTCCGCAAAGAAACTTTTGAGGTGCTGGTTACTGTCATCAAATTCCAGTTTAACCGCATTGGCATATTCGGGAATACCCACTACCGAAATTTCAAGGATTTCAGAAGCTAAAATGCTTTTAATGCGTTGTTGTTTTTTGCCTTCGGAATCGGTGTAAGTTTCGGCATCTACCAAAAGGGGTTTGATAGTAATAGAGGCACCACTTAGAAAGTTGTTTTGTACTTTTTCGGCTACTTTTGCCCCCAGCTCGTCTGTTTCATCAAAAACAGCATCTGCCAACAACTGATTGCCTACTAATCGGATATTTTCCCAACGACCAATCGGCAAATTAGCTGCTTGGTAGAGATGGTTGTAATACATCACAGGGTTTTTGCGAAATCTATCTAACTGAATACCAGTTAGTACAATGTCATAGCCCCTGCCGTTCACACTACTATCACACACAATAAAAGTGTGTGGCATATCAGTAGTATTTTACCCTACAAAAATAAAAAACCTATTGCCTACTTAAAAGGACAAAAAAATTAGGGCTTTCGCCCTTTTTTTAACTGTTGGTTGTGCCTTGTCCACCTTTTTTGCAAGGTATCTAATTTGAGTTCGTTGAACTCACAAATATTGTACTGTTGCAAGAAGTTGGCTAAGGCTACTTTGAGCAAGCCCCCTGTTTGCAGATAGGCAGTAATATAGGCAATGAATTTGGTATGAAATAAATCTTCCACATACGATTTAATTGCATACAAATAGCGTTGATGGGTGCTATTTACTTCTATTTTCAGCAAGGCAATATTGCTTTTGTTTTTAATGTTCTCAAAGTAGGTAGCGTAGTGATGATAGTTATTGACCGCCATTAAAGGGACTCTACGAAAATTGATAACACCATTTTCTTTAGGTAATTCTCTTTCTGCGAATTTTGCTAAGTAAGTAGCCAAAGGGAGAGCAATTTGTTTTTTCATAAAAAAGTAAGTTGTGATAAGAGAAAACAAAGATAATCAACCTATTAAAAATAGAAAAGGACATTTTGCCGACATTTTTTTTAAAAAAACTATCTTTTTTTAAAGGACATTTTGCCGACAACTTTCTTAAAAAACTTTTTAAAAAACAAAAAAAGATGACACCTGTACGGTGTCATCTTGGGGTTGGGGGTGGGCAAAATTGGAGGCTTTGTAAGGTAGGTACACAATCTTTCCGTTTCGCCTGACTGCCTGTAAGATTTGCTTGCGGGGTTTACGTTTGGTCGTGTAACTGACGTGAACCCAACTAAAATCAAATTCATTGATGAGCTGGTCATACGGAAGGTCAAGGGCAATGATAGTGTCAAATAGTTTTTTGTTGCCCGCCTTCAAGTCCTTTTCATCAGGAATTGTCATTTCGATATCCGCTGCTTCGCCTCTGATATGTTGGCTGTTTTTGCTGCCCCCAATCATTGTGTTGAGTGCCAAACACCTATAACCAGAGTTAATGTCTATCGCCTGTCCAACGGCATCTCGTAAGGGTTGCAAGATATTCACACACAACGCCCTTAGATTGTTAATAACTTGAATGGGCGGGGTGAATTGCTGTTGCAAACCGAATCGGGTAGCTGCATTAGACTTCAGGAACTCTTGCAGCATGAAATTTTTGCTTAATCTTAGAGTCATGCGTAAATGAGTTTAGGAAATTGCGTGCTTGTCAAAAAAGGTAGGAGCCATTGTGCGGGCTTCTTCTTGGGTGGGTACTTCGCTTACTTCGCCAATAATGGGCAAGCTAATCGTGGCAGTGGCAATCTCGTCTTCAGGCAAGTTGAGCAAGTCCCTTAATGCCTGTGCTGCTACTTGCCCTACAAACAACTTGTCGGGGTGGTCTGCAAACTTGTACTTGATTTCGTCCTCGAGTAAGTCTAATGCAGCTTCGCCAATTTCGTGCTTGTGGGTTTCATAGACCGCAATGAGTTGTGCTTTGTCCTGCGGGTTGTCGTCTGTTAAGACTTTTACCACATCATCACCTAAGGCTTTGAGGGTGTCTAAACCCTGGTCTTGGTGTGGGGTCAAATCATCTTTCTTGAACTGGGCTGCGATGGCACTGACAACGACTGCCCAAACGACCTTTGCACCCAGTTTTTTAACAATGTTCTGAAATAAATTCATAGTGGATTACGTTTCGTGAATACTAAAATCACGATACAAAAATACCACAAACACGAAGGAGAGTAAAGGACAAAAAAACCCCTTGTTAGGACCGGGCGTAAGCCCTGCCTAACAAGGAGTTTTTTACATGGACTAATTTGTCTTATGAAAACTTGTCAACCATTGCCTGATATTCACACGAATTGCAATATTCGCCAATACAATCAGTTCCACAGTTTCGGCAACCAGAAAGCCCATCGAAATCATCATCAAGTACAAAATCTTCTTCCTCTGATTCATCAGAACAAGTACATTGTGAATGTCCATACTCGCATACTAAGCAGCCTGAAATTTGAGAGCTGCTTCTCTCATTTTTTAAAAATTCTAATTCCTCTTTTGTGTACATTTTTTTATCAAATAAAATTAAACCATCAAACCTTTACCTGCACTTATATTATGTTCTAAAAGGACATGGGCGTAAGCCCTGCCTAACAAGGGGTTTTTTATCGTTGTTTAGATTTTGCAAAGTCATGATGTACATTTCTCAAGAACAAACCAAACTTGTCTTCTTCGTAATACTTCCTTAAATTCTCCAAATGGTATTCTGCGAACCATTTGTAGTAGTAGTAGTGCCTTTTGCGAAAAGGGTATATGTTGCGAACAGCAACCTTGTAAGTCATTACAAATCTTGTTTGTCTTGTTTTCTCGTCAAATCGTGTTGTAAAAGCACAATCTACAACATAACCATAACGAAAACCGTATTTTTTAACTACTACATTCTCTCCTTTGTAATGCCTAAAATTGTGATAATTGGCTAAGTATTCACAAAGTTTTCTATCAATTGGGTGAGCAAAATTGTAAAAATTCACCCCAAATTTTTCTCCTGTAAATGCTTTCATAGTTATACATGGACTAATTTTATCAATTCACTTTCATAATACCACTTACCAGCAATGTAATAAATGCGAATGATAGCACCTCCTTTGGGTTGCCTTCCTATACTACCTTCTGTGGTGTAAGCACATTCTTCTATGATACCTCTGCGGGGTGGTTTTTTATAGTGGGTTTTGACGAGTACCTTTTCGTTTTTGTAAAAAGGAAAGTCAAAGGTATTTTTTAATTGCCTCACATATTTTCGTGTCGGTTTGTAGATACATTTGTAGAAATACCTACCAAAATACCAGCCTGTGTATTCAGATGGTGGGCGGTACTTAGGCTTTCGTTTAATAGAGAGCTTTACTATGATTGGAATTGTATTCATATAGTTGGTACATATAATTATTTTATTGAAAGTTGAATAGTGAACCCTAAAAGGACCGGGCGTAAGCCCACTCCTTTTAGGGTGGTTGGGTTAAAAGAGAGCTTCACTTAATATGGGTACAATAGGTGGCAACTCTAGCAATTTTATCGTAATTGTAAGACTTACAAGTTTTTCGTGTGTGTAGTCATATTCAGAATCCTTGTCGTAGTCATCAACTAACTCACGTATTAATGCTAACCTACCATTCTTATACAAATCAAAAATACTGAAATTCAGTAAAAAATTAGATAGCATTAGCCCTACGTGGTTCAATTCGTTTCTTTGCGTTGCATTCTTCCATTGAAAAAAGTTATAGTTTTGACATTCTTTAATTATTAAAAGATTGTCTTGAATATCTACTATATTGTACGCAAAAAATTCAAGTGAAACATCAAATTGTTTATCACTTATTTGTAAATCAAAACTATAACTTTCTTCATCGGCTAATTCACTTGCCAAAGTGAAAAACTCGTAATTTGATACTTCTATAACGATTTTATTTTCCATAAGATTAGGGTGGTTAGTTAAACAACTTTTTCTAACTGGTCTTGATGCACTCTTTTGGTTTCAATCATACCAGCATTACTGACGTAGTTTACAAAGAGATAAGGGCTTTCATCACTTTCGTAGTCACTCACAGAAAGTTTTAGAGTAGTATCTGTTTTGAGTGTTACGACATCTCCAATGTTAAATTTTTGGAAATATCCTCCTTCGGGTGTACCTTTGTTGTGTTTCATTTTTTATACAAGTTTTAAGGTGGAACATTCGCCTTTACAGTTCATACCTGTAAAGGCTTTTTTTATGAATAAAGGGTTACTGAATTACTTTTTATTGGTCATTTTGTCGTAATACTCTTTTAGCTTTTGAGCCTGTGAAGTAGTAGGCGGAACTGCTGTAGCTACATGGATACTGGGCGTAGGGGCTACGGTATTGTCTGGTAATACGTTTAATAACAAATTGAATAACAGACTTTTACAGTGCTTATTCCATAAATCATTGAGTAGCTTCAGATGCCTCTCCATGATAGCCTCATACGCCTTTTTGGGCAATAGCAACTGTACGGTTTTCTCTCCTACAAACTGCAAAGCAAACTTTTTGAGGTAGTCTGCCAACGATGCCTGTTGTGTGGCTAACTCGTCTAACAAGTCTGCCCAACGTGCCTGTAAGGTAGCTTGTGGGCTAAGGGTAGCTTGTTTGTTCAACTGTGCCAACAAATCTTTGGCAGTAGTATTAGCACTGCGGTAATGGTTTTGAATTTCTAATTGCCAAACAGCAAATAATTCGTTGATATACACCAAATTACCTCTTTCCAAACTGGCTACTGCTTCGGGAGTAAGGCTAAAATTGGCGTACATATATTTGATGTTATCTTCGGTGTACTTTTGCGAAAAAGACACTGTAAATAGCAATATATCTTTCG
The DNA here is from genome assembly GCA_947457925.1 of Cytophagales bacterium. Taxonomy (GTDB): domain Bacteria; phylum Bacteroidota; class Bacteroidia; order Cytophagales; family Thermoflexibacteraceae; genus JAAFKA01. Next base: position 21,221 of record CANGYA010000012.1, read on the forward strand.
TTTTGTCTTGTCCGTCCACCAGGTACACCCTAAAACCTCTTACTAATTCGGCGTACATCTTACCTGCGTGCAAGCCTTTTTTCTTGGTGGTGGTTAATATGCGTTTGGCAAAAGAGGTTTCTAACCTCTCCCAAAGCTCTTTATTTGTGTTGGGTAGTTTGCCACTATCGTAGCCATGTTGGGTTCTGTTGCCGTCTAACCACTCAAATTCCCATCTCCAAACACTCCCCTGCCTTGTAAACTTACCAAAACCGTTGCCCATGCGTTGTGCTAATCCTATGTTTTGGGTTTGCTTGCCGTTGTTCATAATTGTAAATATTTTAAGTAATTGAAAATCAATAAGTTGTAAAATAGCTGCAAATTTTCGTTTGCTTGCGACTGTTTCGAAACATTTAGGAAACAGGTGAAACAAGTATCGAAACATGAAACACTTGAAACACGAATGATAAACACTTGCCGACTAATTGAAACAGTCTGGCTGCGTCAAAAAAAAATAAAGGCAATACCGTCCCACCCTCCTAAAATTTGGACTTTTTTAGGGGTGTCAAGCCGTTTTTCGGGCTTCCTGTGTCCTTTTGGCGGGTTCGGGGCGTGTCCAATTTCGCCCCTACTACGGCTAAAAGCTATGGTTGTAAAGCCCAGTTTTAGGCACTGGGCGAAGGGAAGTTTTTTGTATGCTGTGTTTCACTTAACTTCCCAGCCTTGTTAATATGATTTACTCTTTGCAACTCCTCAATCATTGCCGATGAAAGTTCTATTTTCATCGGGTTTACGACACCGTATTTGATTAATACATTTTGTTCGTAAGCACTGAGTTTGATGGTTTTGGGTTTTATCTTACGTTTTTTATCCAACTTCCACTCACCCTGCATTTTAGTATGGTATCTATTGACAAATGCTATTAGAATAAAGTATTCCAATTCTTCTTGGTAATCTAAGAGTTTGTGTAGGCGTTTATAGTCTAACCTGCCTATCCACTCTAAGAGTACCTGTAAGACAAACTCCGCCTGTTGTGGGTTTTCTATTTTCATAGCTCTTTCGGGTTAGTGGTTCTGACTGGTTCTAAAACGACTGCGGGTTTACCGTTGATGTAATAACTCCTATACTTCGGCTTTTCGGTTTTCGGAGGTTCGGCTACCGAACTTTGCACAGAACAAGCCGAAAGAAAACCGAACAAAAAGACAAATGGCACACCTACCGAATTGAGTTTAATGCCATTCATAATCGTAGTTTCAGAAATACTCTCTACCTGCCCTTCGGAATTGGTCGTAACGGTCTTTTCCTTTACGGTTTGCAGTTCTAACCACCTGTTATAGAGAGCTGTGGTAAATGCACTTTTATGTGTGCCTCTGCCTACAAGCTGGTCAAGTTTATTGAAGCTCATCTGATTAGCTACCTGTAGGTAGATGTCTTTGAAGTAGGGTATAAGATTTTCGTACCTTTTGTAAAACTCTTTCGCATCTATTTCCCTAAACTTCGGGGTGTGGACTATGTGTATTTCGGGAAAATCTTTTTTCGGTGTATTTACCGAAACTACCGAACTTTCCGAACCGAACCCTGCCGAACCTTCGGCTACGGTTTTTTCTTTCACCTGTGCCACTACTTCAGTAGGGGCGGGGAGTGTCTGGCGGCTCTCTACTTTCATGTATAAAAAGCCTAATGCCTCTATACACACAAAACTAATGAGGTTGGCAAACTGGAAACTTCCTTCTATATGTAGCCGTACATCTGTGTCGGCTATGCTCTCACAAGAGAAGTGTATAAATATCATGTTATAGAAAAATGCCAAAAAGATGACTGCCCAAAACACCCAAACCAAGTTACCTATGAACTGGCGTGATATGCTATTAGAGAATGCCATGATGACTACGGCATACTCTATGACTATAGGTACGGCAAAGGCTATCATGCCTCGCAATACGTTGAACAAGTCTTTGCCCCAATATTCCACTATCATTCTTTGGGTAATGCCTAATGTGATAAATAGCCCAATAGCTATTCGCAAAATAATACCTGTATTCTTCAAATTTTTAAAGATAGAGAACTGAATTTTTTGCAAAAATTCGCCTATCTCGTTGGTGTTTAGTTGTATGTTTGCTATATTTGTCCTGTTCATAATGACTAATCGTTTAACGGTTGGTATAGCCCCGCTACTTGCCCAGTTGCGGGGCTTTGTGTTTTTTAAGAATAAGAAATAAAGTCGTCCATTTCACTCACCAAATCTGGGCATTTACTTTTCAAGCATTCGTAATCTTCACTAGTTAGAGCTTTGTAGTTTTCAACAATTTTCTTGTAGAGAGATATGAGCTTTTCTTTTTCTGCTTTGATGCTTTCTATGACTTCTTCTTCTGTCATTTCATGGTAAATTTTACTCTTTCTTATTAACAAGATGTCTGTATATCCTGTGTATTTTGGAAACAACTTATCTCTCATCAATTCGTATATATAAGAGGAAGTAGACTGTTTCAACACTATTCCAATAGGTTTATAAATACTATTTGAAAAATGAATGGTCATGGAGTAGTCAGAAAAATCGTCATCTGACTCAAATTCATAACCCTGCTGGATACCAAACCCTTTAATTTCATTGGGCATTTGTTTTTTGAGTTGTATAACTATCCTTCTTGTCAATAAGGGTAGGTTAGGTATTATCATTGCTTGCTTGCTCATGGTTTTTAGTCTGCGGTTTTAGTGTTCTTGTAAAAATTTCGCTGTACTCTATCTTCACATTTTCCAGTAACGACAGCAATACAGGAAAATACTTTTCTATTACGTCCATTTCGGGTTCATCTAAGTACACCTCTTTGGTGATACCTGCGTAAACTGTGATAGGACTTTCGTAATTGGGATACTCAAACAACTTCCGATACGTTTTCGGTAGCATGGTTTTTCTATCAAAATCTTTATAGACGTAGGTGTACTCTTTCACTTCGTAGCCTAATTCTTTCTCTTTTTGAAGACTTGCTCTGAACTCCCCCGAAAAAATTATTCGTTTCTTACCTCTTTCCATCACATACCTCCTTCGGCTACTGCCTCCAAAAAGAACCTCTCTTGCTCTGCCTGTGCTTTGGGTATGCGAGGTAATGGTGCGGGCAATACCTGTTGCACCGTAATAGCCTCTATACCCTCTATGCGTAAATAGCCTTGTTTGATTTGGGATTTCACCCAGTTTCTGTCATAAGACCTTCTGCGTAGTTCAGACCCCCAAGCCACTAATCCAATTTGGAGGTAATTCATTATTTTTTCTTCTTCGAATAACTCCAACATATCTGGAGTTATTTTGACTTCCTTCGTTACACCACAGTTGGGGTAAATAGGATTGTCAAAAATGTACATCACGCTGCCCACGTTCATAGTATTTTGTGTTTAATAGGTAAAAAGTTTAAGCAATAGACTACCAGCCCTCCAAAAGAGGGTATTTTTTTCTGTAGCATAGACTTTAGTCTGTGTTTTGGTGGGTGAATATTAACTGTGGGCAAAACCCACAGCCAATATGAATGACAATTACACAGTAAGCTTTTGTTGCGGGGGGCGGACTCGAACCGCCGACCTTTGGGTTATGAGCCCAATGAGCTAACCACTGCTCCACCCCGCTGTTCTGTAGCATAGACTTTAGTCTGTGCTTGCATTACACAGACTAAAGTCTATGCTACAGAATACTTTACTACAGTCCTAAGGACTTACAACCTATGATATTGCCTTTTGCATCTCTTACGAGTTCTGCGGGAACAAGCAAGTCGACTCTTTCGTACAAGGCATTTTTTACTACTTGCGACACGATGTAATACACTCCTGGCTTGTAATCTGGCAACCCTTCTGGTTCTCCAAATTCATTTTGGGAAACAGGCGTACCGTCTTGTAAGGGTTCTAACCTTACTGTTTTTACGGCAAGGCGAATTTGGTCGCCTCTTTCGTAAGTTTTCACTAAATTGTTGTTCTCATCTACGATGTGAACGTCATGCGGTGTTTTGTTGATAACCATAAATATTAAATTAAAAATTAACCTATCTATTTTTTCCCATAAGGTAAAAAGCCTAAATTGCGAAAGTCTAATTTTACATTTTAAAACCTTTTACGCTTATGGAGAATCTCACTGAAAAAGAACTACTAACCAATCTATTAAAAGAAGTAAAAGTATTAGCTACACAAGTAGCTAAGTTACAAGCTGAACATACACAGCAACAAGAGTACTTACGTTCTATTTGGCAGTACATAGAGTATTGAACTCACACACTTCCGCACCGCTATCGTTGATATAAAAAAGTAGCTGAATCATAAAACAAACAAACTTTTCAAAAATACCCTGCCACCACCAGTGGCAGGCTAAACCATACATTTATGAACAATTAAACCAAAACCGAAACTCTATGTACATTTCTTTTTTGCGTTACAAAAATTGCTTTCGCCTTTGCGTTCTTCCCACCGTTTGTCGATAATCCCTTTGTAGTGAGTCATTTCTTCCTGTACTTCGGGGTTCTCTACTATCGGTATCCACTTATGCAGCAACTTGGCTATTTTCGCCAGTCCTACTTTTGGTTCTGCGGTCTTTTTCTCTTTGTTTTTCATCACTTAGTTCATATTGTTTTGTAATTGTACTAAGATTAGAGAGTGCATATACCATCTGCTGCTTTACATACCAAAGAAATGCTTTCCTGTCCGCCCATGATAAATTATGCGTAATAGCATAATGCAACTCTTTTAATATTCTGATACTATAGGACTTCTCTTGCATACTTTTATTGACGTTATTTAAAGTATTACTTGCATACTTATATACAACGCTGTATATTTGTATGACTTAATGACATTACAAATGTCAAAAATGAAAATCACTTTTGCAAATAGATAATCATTTATTTTCAAAATTTTTTTATCTTTTTTACAACTAAATGATAATCAATATGTTACTTGGAGAAAAAATAAAGATACTTGCCGAAAAAAGAGGTATTGAAACCCCAGAATTGGCAATCAAAACGGGAATTAGCACTACAACCTTGTATCGTATTTATAATAGAGATACTTGCGAAGTTGAACAATTAAAGAAAATAGCATCAATTTTGGGTGTTACACCTTCGTATTTTTTGGAAGACAATAACGATTTTGAAAATCAAAATCCTGTTTTAGAAGTCAAAAATGACACAATCATTCTCGAAACGAAATTCAATAATGAGTTTTATGAGAAACTTCTAATAGAAAAAGAAAGGTCTATACAACGTCTTGAAAAGGAGTTAGAAAGGTATCAAAAACGGGAAGACGAGTTTTTTAGTAATATAAAAGACCTGATTAAGCAAAACGGTAATAGTGGGGGTTCGCTGGGAAAGTTGCTTGAGATAAGAGATAGCCAACCTGCCCCTGCCAAAGTATTTAAAGTTTTGGGCGAAAGAATGTCTGAAACGGTAGGGAAGTAGGGCTTTTATCTCCTTGCTGCGGGTATGTCCTGTGGTGTGGCTAATGTTAGCAGTTTGTTAGCAATCGTTGTCTGTGGGGCTTTGCGGGGCGTTTTCCACGTCCCCTCGCCTCCACTAAAAGAACTCTAAATCTCAAAGATTTAGATTTTTTTTGTGCCTATTTTAAATTAAAGTACAATTATAACTAATTGATAATCAATTAGTTGATTGTTTTATAGAAAAAATTACATAAATATATTTATATAAAAAATATATTTACTGTTAATAAACTATAATAACAACATAGGGGGCGTTTTATTGCACTTATTGAAAATGTTACTTATATAGTCAGTTTTATACTGAGAATGAACAAAAAACTAAATCTCAAACAAATTCTCCGTTCTACAGTTGCGGGTGTATAGCACAAAAAAGAACTGCCTTTTCGGGCAGTTTTACAATTATTTCTTCGGTAAACAAATTTATTTTTTCTCTACAACCTTCTCTTTTTTACCAAAAATAGAGAAATGAACATACTTTTTCGGTTGTTCCTTCAAGTCTATGAACAATTTGTCTAAATCTTCTAAGGTTTTGTTCAAGTTGTTGTAAAGAGAGTCATTGTAAACCAATTTGCCTGCCGAGCCTTTTTGTTGGTTAATGGCTGTCATGGTTTTGTTCAATTCGCCTAATAAAACATTGGCTTTGTTAACTGTACCCGCCATTTTAATTGCATTCAAGGAGTCTGCAAAGGTGTTCATCTTGACTAAAATTGGCTCAAGTTTCTTTTGAGAGGCTACCAAATCTTTGGAAATGATGGCTGCATTGTCCGTAATTTGTTTAATATTTTGGCGGTTGTCCGCAGCTATTCCATTGAAATTTGCCGTCATGTTTTGCACATTCGTCATAATCTTGCGGACTTCGCCACTCATGCCTTGATATTCGGCTAACAAAGCATTGAGATTACTTGTAATACTGTCTATGCTATTCAACATAGGCTCGGCTTTGCTACTCAAAATACTCATCATGTCTTGCAGTGTGCCAGCCACAAGGGTATCGCCAGCGGCAATTTCTTTTGTCCCCTTCTTAATGTCCAACACGATACATTTTGTCCCCAAAACCCCCGTAGAACCTAAGTAGGCAGTAGTGGCGTTGGTCAGTTGTATATCGTCATTCACAGAGATTGTAACAGCCAGCTTGTATTGTTTGTTAGGCAACAAGGCTATTTTACTTACTTGCCCTACTCTTAATCCACTGATTTGCACAGGATTAGAAAGAGTCAATCCGTCTAATTTATCATATACTATCACGTATTGGTTGGTAGGAGATAAAAAATTCATTCCCTTCAAATAATTGAATCCGTAGTAAAGGATAACAAAACAAGTGATTGCTAAAATGCCGACCTTAGCTTCTTTTGAGATTTTCATATTGTTGTTGCTTCGTGTTTTCTGTGGTGTTCCCTGCAAGATAACGGATAAACGGGGTGCTATGTTGAGGTTGTGGCAAAAATATAGATTTAATATTTGTAAAACAAACACGAAGCATTAGTAAGGGAAGTTGTTATCAGTTGTGAATAACAGCCCAATAGGACTAATATATGCACAACCTATTTTTCTACTACAACGATTTTTTGTGTATCTTTACTTCAAGACTACAACGGTTATGATAAAAAGACCTTTTGAACAATGGTTGTCGGAAGATGTAGAAATTGAGTTTGGGATTCAGCAAGTGAAAAATCTACCTACATTAGCTAACTGGCTTGCAGTAAAAAATGAAAAGCCATTACCTACAGACATAGAAAATCTACGCAATAGCCTATTTGATAATGTAACAACGTGGAACGAAGATGAATTAAAAATGCTATTCATAGCACCTTTTCTACTACATTTTGGCTTTAACAATCCACCTCATTATAGGGTTTTTACACAACGTCTTTTTACTTTACAAACCCCCACTGTGGAGGCATCTGGTAAAATAGAATGGTTTGTAGCTTTGGGTAAACAAACACCTAAAAAGCCTTTTTTCTTCTTGCAAGAATATAAACCAGAAAAAAATGCGGGCAATGACCCTTTGGGGCATTTATTGATAGCTATGGTAGATGTGCAACTACTGAATGATAATCTTACCCAACCTTTATATGGTTGTTATATCATTGGCAGGCTTTGGTTTTTTGTGGTCTTAGAAGGAAAAGAATATTGTGTAAGCAGAGCCTATGATGCCACCCAAACAGATGACCTAACAGCTATGGTAGAGATTTTATACCGAGTAAAAGAGCATATTCATCAAGAATTAGGCTTGCCCGAAGTGGTGCGGTAAAGAAGTTAAGCAAAATATGTTCTATTCAAAACTTGAATCTACAACTTTAAACAAATACCTTTGTCTATTGAGCAACTACTAATTAACATTTCCTTATGCAATTCTTACAACTATTCCTACAAACTGTTGATGAACCAAGCACCTCAACAGCTTCTTTGAGCCTTTTTGAATTGATTATGAAAGGGGGGATTATTATGATACCCATTTTCTTATTGTCATTTCTAAGTATCTATATCATGGTAGAAAGGTATGTTTTTATTAAAAAAGCAGCCAAAATAGATAAATCTTTTATGGACAAAGTGAAAGATTTGTTGTATAAACATGATTTTCAGGGGGCTATTCAGCTTTGTCATCAAATAGATTCACCTATTGCCAGAGTGGTAGAAAAAGGGATTAAACGTATCGGAAGCCCTATTACAGACATTAAAGAAGCCATAGAGTCTGTAGGTAGTATAGAAATGTCTAAAATGGAAAACAGACTTTCTTACTTAGGTTTGGTGGCGGGTACAGCCCCTATGTTGGGTTTTATCGGGACTATCATGGGGATTATCAAGATTTTTTACAATATTTCTTTGTCTGACAACATTAGCATTGGTATCATAGCAGGGGGTTTGTACGAAAAAATGATTACAAGTTGTGCAGGGTTGATAGTGGGCGTAGTGGCTTATACAGGGTATCACTACCTCAATATGATGATTGATAAATTTGCGGTGCAAATAGAAAGTACCAGCGTAGAGTTTATTGATATTTTGCAAGAACCTATGAAAAAATAGTGATTTTGTTAGCAATAAAGATGTAATATTAAAGGTGTAATCTTTCAAAAAGATTACACCTTTCTTTATTTACCTTTTTTTTATTTTCTTAGGGAGTAACAGATTTATCCCAAAGGTTTGCCCACTGTGCAAAAGTCTGTAGAAAATCTGCCCATGAACCACTGTCTTTGTATTGAATTTTGGTAGGTGTACTGCCCAAACTTTCGTTATTCGCCCTGTCCAAAGCCGTAATCACATAGACATATTCGCCGTTGCCTTGTAAATTTTGGTCAATAAACACCGTTTTTTCTTGGCGGTGAACAGCAATAATATGACTGGGGTTTTCTATGTCAATGACTTCATCTTTGCCAAAACGGTAAATGACATAACCCACAACGTCTTTTACATTTTGACTACTTTTCCAATACAACAAAATGCCTTCTTTCGCACAAAAAGCCTCTACTTGTGTAGGTGGCGGTGGCGGTACGTTATCTTTCCAAGTCATTGGAGGCAACAAGGCATAATGTCTGTTCAAAGAGTTTCGCAAAGAATCTTGAAAACCTAATAAATTGGTAGTCAAAGACTTAGAACTATAAAAAATACTGCCTTGCAAGTTTAATTGTCTGTTTAGTTGTAACTGCTGCTTTATTTCGCCTTTGTCTGTCCATTTGCTATCTTCTTTGCCACTTAATTTGTAAACGGCATGACCAATATATAAATGCCTACCAAACGTATTTTTTGCCCACCATTCCGTTAGGGTTTTGTAAGGCACTTTGTCGGATTGATGACTGAAATAATTTTGCGGAGCTATGTAGTCTATCCAACCCTTTGACAACCAGAGCCTTGTGTCTGCAAATAAATGGTCATAGGCTGTCAATCCGCCTGTAGTTGCCGAACCGTTGGCATCTTGGGCTTGGTTTCGCCAAACGGGGAACGGACTGATGCCAAATTTTAGGTAAGGTTTTGTTTGTTTCAACGTCTGCGAAAGTTGGGCAACAAATTGGTTAATATTTTCTCTCCGCCAATCTGCCTTGTTACTAAATGTTTTGCCGTATTGCAAAAACTGTTTTTCGTCCTTAATTTCAATATTTTCAGTAGGGTAAGGATAAAAATAATCATCTAAATGTACGCCGTCTATCTCGTATCTACGGGCTACATCTGCAATGACCTCTGTGATATAGCTTCGCACTTCGGGCAGGGCAGGATTAAATAACTTTGCCTTGCCGTAATCCATGAACCAAGTCGGTTGTTTTTTGGTAATGTGCGTATCGGGCAGATTTTTTGCCTTTGTGGTGTCCGTTAAAACCCTAAAAGGATTGAACCACGCATGAAACTCCATACCTCTGGCGTGAGTTTCGGTTATCATAAACGCCAAAGGGTCATAATACGGTTGGGGCATTGTGCCATGTTTGCCTGTGAGCCACTCCGACCAATGTTCGTAAGGGCTAAAATAAAAGGCATCTGTTTGTGGGCGAATCTGCACAAACACCGCATTCAGTTTACTTTTGGCGTGTTCGTCCAAAATCCGAATAAACTCTTGTTGTTGGGCTTGCACAGACAGCTTATTGGAAGAAGGAAAGTCTAAGTTCATGACGCTGGCAATCCACACGCCACGCATTTCTCGTTTAGGACTTTTGATTTGAGCCACCATTTGAAGCGGAAAAAGCCCAAAAAACACCGTTATTGTTAGTAATGTGCCTTTGAAAATAGAATTTCTCATTTTTGTTTGTTTGTAAATCATATTCTTTATACTTTTGCAGTTAAGATAAACGTTTATCCAAAATCTTTTACAAATATGCTGGTAGTAACTATCAAAGAAAACGAATCATTAGATAAGGCACTTAAAAGATTCAAGAAAAAATTTGAAAAAACAGGTGTCTTGAGAGAGTTGCGTAGAAGAGCAGCTTACGAAAAACCATCTGTAAGTCGCCGTAACACAGTTATTCGTGCTGCATACAAGCAAGCATTGAGAGCAGAAGACGAAACAATGTAAAATAAAAATCCATTTCTTAGTCGGGAAATGGATTTTTTGTTTTTAATACTATATAGATGTTTTGCATAGGATAGGTTTGCAAACACTATCCTATGCAAATCAATCAATTACCCCCAAAGACTATTTGTATAAAAATGCAACAACAACTATTTTCCCCCAACGAACAAGCCCAATTACTGAATGCAGACAAACTTCCTGCGGATATTATGAAGGTTATACACCGCGAAAAGTGGCTATTGATGTGGGTAGCAAAAAAATTTAACGGTTTAGATTTGCCTTTTAGTCAAGGGCTGGATTTGTTGTATCAACTTGCGAAAATTGATGGAAGTTTGGGCTGGTTGGTTACCTTGTGTGCAGGGGCAAATTATTTCTCAAAAAATTTAGCTCCGCAAATTGCTACCGAAATTTTTAGTACAAGCCATGTGTGTTTGGGCGGTAGTGGCATGGTAGGCGGAACTGCCGAAGCTATCAACGCACACGAATTTCGTATTAATGGCAAGTGGAAATACGCAACAGGTTCATCACATCTCACACATTTTACCCTCAATGCCAAAGTGTGTGATGAAATTGTATCCTTTGTTTTGCCCAAAGAAAAAGTAACTATCATTCCCGATTGGACTTCAATGGGAATGCGGGCTACCAATACCTTTTCGTTTGAGGTAACAGACGTAGTAGTGTCCCAAAAATATAGTTTTCGGTACGACCAATTTTTTACCCAAGACAATACTTCTGAAATTCCTTTTGTAGTTTTTGCAGATTTAACTTTATTGGTCAATTATATAGGTATGGCTCAAAGTTTTGCGGAAAAAGTGGGTAGCTCAACCATGCAACTTTATGCAGAAAATGTACTTACCAAAATAGTAACTATTGCCAAAGAAATTGAGCAACAAATAGCTAATAATCAATCATTTGACCCAAAAAATATACAAGCCATTCATAGTTTTGGTGAGGCAACCGTTGAAAAATTATGTGAATATTTTGCTCAAACCTACCCAATGGCTGGTATTGCAGCCAGTCGTACCACTTCGCCTATAAACCAAGTGTTTAGAGATTTTTTTACAGCAACGCAACACGCAAATTTTAGGAAAAAGTAAAAGATTAAGAGGTTTTTCAAAAAACTGAATTGTAGCATAGACTTTAGTCTGTGATGCCTACTCCAATGCTATTAAGCTAAGAAATATCAAATTAACCCCGTAGGGGTGCAATATTTGTAGAAAATAGTGAATCTACTCAACTTCCAAACCCCGTAGGGGTGGCATATACCACCCCTACGGGGTTTGGGTGGAGTACACTTTACTTTTTGCTATAAATATTTCAGACGCAATGGAATTGTACTAACGGACTTAAAATAAATATAATAACTTAATAATCAATTAGTTACAAATTTTTTATTTTTACATTCTTAGCTTAATAGCACAGACTAAAGTCCAATGCTATTAAGCTAAGGAAAGTCTAAATAAGCCCTTTAGGGGTGAAATCTTTGTAGAAAAGATGGGGCTACTACACAAAACCCCGTAGGGGTGAAATCTGATGACACCCCTACGGGGTTTTATGAAGTGGACTTACTCTTTTGCTACAAAGATACCAAGCCTACGGCTTTATTTAAATTTTTAAATTATTGATTATTAAGTAGTTAAAAAATAAATTTAATTCCCTTAGCTTAATAGCACAGACTAGGCGTCCCCGACTAAAGTCTATGCTACAGTATTATTTAGCGCAAAACCTTTAAATTTTTTGGAAAAATTTGATAGTCCAAATCCGCAGGCATTCCCACAGGCTCACCATCTACGTGCAACCAATTCGCAGCTTTACGGCGTATTTTTACGTTTTCTGCCCGTATAATTTCTACTTTTCGGCTACGGTGCAAAGAATAAGTGAACAACCGCCAAGAAAAAACCATGCCTTGTAAGGGAGAACGAATCGGATTGACAATACACAAATCAAAACGACCATCATTAATTTCTGCTTGTGGTGCTATGTAAGCATTATTGCCGTATTGTCCTGCATTGGCTAAAGTAATCAAATGCGACTGCCTTTCTTGTTTTTTGCCGTCAATTTCCAATTCATACCATTCGGGTTGGTAGGAGAAAAAACATCTAAAACTTGTCATCATGTATGTCCACAAGCCCCTTGTTTTTTGCAAAGAAAATTCGTGGGCTACCAATGCGTCATAACCCATGCCCGAAGTACAAAAAAATGGCGTTTCATTCACTTTACAAGAGTCTATAGTCAATTCTTCCGCCTGATTGAGCCGTCTTAATGCAGGAATAATGCCCATTGGAATCCCCAAGTGCCTCGCCAAACCATTGCCCGACCCTGTAGGCACAATATACAGAGCCGTATCCGAACCTGTAAGTCCTTTGGCTACTTCGTTTACCGTACCATCTCCGCCCACCGCCACAATAACCTCAAAACGGTGTCTGTTCTGAAACGCAATTTCGGTGGCGTGTCCTGCATATTGCGTATAGTGTACGTCTGGCTCAAACTGCTGCTTATCTACCCAACGTGCAATAGAAAACTCCATGTTTTCTTTTTTGGTAGTACCAGATTTGGGATTGACAATAAATAATATGCGTCTTTTCATACTTGCGAATATACGTTGAAAGCAAAAAAAAATCGTAAATTTTTGCCTTTTGTTTGCAAAACTTGTATTTTACTACTCAAATCAAACTTATTCCTTACAATTATGCCCGAACAAACATCTCAAACACAGCCAGACGAAAAAGTACAAGATTGGTATGTATCGCCAAGTAGTTTTGACATAGAACGTTACTTGAATAAACGCATACATGGACAATTAGAATATTTTAATGGTAAATCTTCCTCAGAAAAGACAAAATACTTTAATTACCAATGGACATTGATTATTTGTTCTTCTCTCACACCTATCTTAGTTTCTGTTTCAGAAAGTAGTATTTTAGGCAGCCGAGATGGTTTGGTACATAATCTTGTTTATATCATTACCTTAGCTACATCTTTTATTGTAAGTGTGTTGGCAGCAGCCTTAAAGACATTCAAATACCAAGAAAACTGGACTACGACAAGGGCTGTTTGTGAAATGATTAACCGTGAAAAATTCTTGTACGAAGCCTGTGTAGGAGACTATGCAGACAAAAAACGCAGGGATGCCTTGTTTGTAGAACGGATAGAAGGGCTTTTGGCTCGTGAGCAAAACCAATGGTTAGGTACTGCTAATGCCAATTCTACCAAAGATGGTGTAAAAGACGAGGACGGAGATGGCGACATAGACGAAAATGACGTTAAACTTGCTAAAAAAACGAAGTCGATTGAATTACCAGAGGATAAAGAAGAAAAATAAATAAACTCACTTCACTACATTTTCAACTTTCCAAGCCTAAACAGTTTGGAAAGTCTTTCTTTTAACAATCTAAGCATTTATTCAAACACAAAATAATATGGCTGTTTTAATTGGACAAACCCACCCTGTTGCAAACCAACTAAAGGGTATGCAAAACTATATAGCTCAATTTAATGTGAGTTTTTTTGATGGACTGTACTATTTGCAGCACCCTACGCCAGCACAAAAAGCTACGTGGAAGTCGGCGGCGTTGTCGTATGGCGTTTATACAGAGGCGAATATTCCGTTTTTGTTGGTAGAGTTTGTCAAAGAAAAATGGAATTTTGTAGTGCCTCTCAATATTTTGGCTGCAAATGCTGATGATAGGGCGGATTTTATGAGCAGTAAAGATGCTGTGCTTAATTTGTTTATGGTCAATGCAGACTCTGATATTACGGAGCAAATTCGCACTTTAAAAGTAGATGCGACTTTTGCAGCCAAAGTTCGCCTCACTTGTGCTGAACAACTGAAAAACTACCAAACGGCTACAGATGTAAACAATGCTGCCCAGCAAATTCTAAAAAATAAAAATTATGCTTTGATGAAGCCTGTGGCGTACATGGTGAATGTATTGACAATATGATATATCGTTAATTTAGGGTTTTATCCCTGCAAGTTAGGATAGATTGGTTCTGTTTTTATGACCTCACCCACATCTTCCAACTCAGTTGCCTCTCCATTTGGAGAGGTTTTTTTGACATTTTAACCTCAAAATTGATGTCTAAACCGCAGCCCATTGCCCGTAAACTGCACTTTTTCCAAAACTTCTTGCATTTTTGTTCCGTTGCTTTGATGCACAAAGACCATAGACAAGTCAAAAAGTAGCAAAAAAGAACCTTGTAACAACAAAGATTTACCGTAACCTGATAACCTTTCGGGAAGATTGGCGGTGTTATGAGATTTTTCTATTAAATACAAACCTGTCATCATATATGCCACATCAAGCCCTGCATTGATTAGCAAAATTTTTTGTATTTGATGATGATTTTTTAGTGTGGCTTGCCATGTAAGTCCTTCTACGTCAAGTGTATAGGCTTGGTACAAACCCATACCCGCCAAACCTACATTGACAATGTTCCATGCTGCATTCATTTGGTTGAAATAATAGGCTTCGTTTTGTGGTTGGCTTGCCATCACTATTCCGCCTACCAATAGATTGCCCACTGCCCAACTACCTAAAATCCACATACCTGTTTGATTGGTTTGGCGGTAAGTTTTAGCAAAATCTTTGAATTGTGTTTGAAAAGACAGAGAATCTTGGGCTATGACTGTGCTTGTCCACCACAGCAAAGCAAAAATAAAGGCAATTTTGACAAATTTAGGTCGCATAATCGTTGAAACTTTATATGAAAACTCAATACAAGTTGTTTTGTTTCATATAGGCTTTTTTGTTTTTTACTATCGAAATAATCTTGTAAAGCTACCATTTGTAGTTGCAAAACGTCTAACTTTGAGTCTTTATACTGAAAATTTTATGAAACTATTTTTTTACTTATTGACACTATTGTATAGCAGTTTTGTTGTGGCTCAAGACGGCTTGTATTCTTACGAAAAAGCCAATGAATTGGCTGATAAACAGCAATTTAAAGAGGCTATTCGCCTTTATACTTTTGCGATTGACTCTTTGGAAAAACAAGACAAAGAATTAAATAAAACACACCTTGTCAAAGCCTACAACAACAGAGGTATTGCTTATGGACAAACCAAAAACTTATTATTGGCTTTGTTTGATTTTAACAAAGTAATTGAGTTGGACAAGCAACAAGTAGATACCTATTTGAATAGGGCAAATGTAGAAATGTCTATGGCGATGTTCAAAGAAGCCTTAGCCGATTTCAACAAAGTATTGCAGTTTAAACCGCAAAGTGTAGAAGTGTACTATCAACGTGGCATGATGTTACTCTTTGATACACAGCAGTTTGCGGAGGCAGAAAAAGATTTGAAAAAAGCAGCAGAACTACAACCGCAAAATTCAGAAATTTTGGCATATCACGCCTTAGCTTTGTTTGAAACAGGTCAAAATGCACAAGCCTTGACACAAGTAAACAAGTCTATAGCTTTGAATAAAGATTTTGCAGAAGCCTATTATTACCGTTCACAAATCTATCGAGTGATGAACCAAAAAGACAAAGCCCTACAAGACATCAATAAAGCCTTAGCATTAGCTCCCAAAACACCTGAATATGAGGCTTTACGCAATAAATTGAAATAAATGTTAAGTTTGACGAACTTTATTTGGTAGTATAATTAAAGTTAGTAGTTTTTTAGATATATCTACTTGTAAATCCGATACAAAGCCCTAAATTTGCAGCCTAAAAATTTAGACACAAATTTTATGGCTATTGTAAACAAGATTCGGGAAAAAGCAGGCATTGCCGTAGGTTTTATAGCGGTGAGTATGATACTTTTTATCGTAGGCGGTGATTTACTTTCTCCTAATTCAAAGCTATTAGGTAGCAAAAAGAATGTTGTCGGTGTAATAGACGGTAACGAAATCGGATTAGAGGAGTATTCTCGTAAGGTAGAAGAATTGACTGCCAACTATCGTGTGCGACTACAACGTGCACCAAATGACTTTGAAATGGATTATATCCGCCAAGAGGCGTGGAATGCCATTGTTACTGACCTTATTATGACCAAACAATATGAAAAGTTGGGCTTAATGGTTACGAAAGAGGAAATCGTGGATATGTTGCAAGGCAACAACATTCACCCTCAATTAGCTGCGGAGTTCAAAGACGAGCAAGGTAACATTGACAAAAACAGATTGAAACAGTTTTTTGCCAACTTCAAAAACTTACCGTTGGAGTCGCAAATGCAAGTAAGAGCATTTAAAGACCAATTACCAACGGAGAGATTAAGACAAAAGTACGAAAAGCTATTGGGCTACTCTACTTATGTAACTAAATTGGAAGCAGAAAACGAATACCACAACCGTTACAACAAAGTAGATGCAAAATACTTGTATGTACCGTTCAATAGCATTGTGGACTCTACCATTCAGGTTACAGACAGCCAAGTAAAAGAATACTTTGATAAGAACAAGAGCAAATATACTAACGAAGATAACCGTGGTATAGAGTACGTAAGTTTCTCTTTCAAAGCCTCTGGTAATGACTCGGCAGCTATTAAAAAGGAATTGGAAGATTTGATGCCTAAGTTCAAGGAGTTTCAAGATGACACTACTTTTGTGCAAGCTAATTCAGATGATAATGCTACTACAGTACGTTCTTATCGTATGAATGAACTACCCAAAGAATTGCAAAGTGTAGAGGCTGCTAAATTGGTAAAAGGCGAAGTTTTCGGTGTTTTCTTGTCTGAAGGCAGATACAAAATCCATAAAGTAGTAGGTTCAAAAGATGATACAGTGTTTTCTGCAAGAGCAAGCCACATTTTATTTGAAACAAGAGGCAAATCTGACGCAGAAAAGGCAGAACAAAAGAAAAAAGCTACGGAAGTATTAGACCGTATTAAGAAAAACGCATCTGAATTTGAGGCATTGGCAGCTATTTACAATACAGACGCAACTAAAAACAGTGGTGGAGATTTGAATTGGTTTAAGGAAAAACAAATGGTTAAACCTTTCAATGATGCCGTAATGAATGCAACTGCCAAAGGTTTAGTACCTACATTGGTAGAAACTGAATTTGGCTACCATATCTTGAAAGTAACAGAAACTAAGACTAAACAGCAAATCCAAATAGCTACAGTAGCCAAAGACATTGTACCAAGTGAGGCGACAAGAGAAAAGGCTTACGCAGATGCAGCTAACTTTGCCAAAGCTACTAATTCAGATGAATACTTCAACAATGTAAAGGCAATCAAGGGCTTATTGAGTTTACAAGCCTTGACTATTCCGCCAGATGCGAAGTACATCAACAACTTATCAGGTGCAAAAGTACGTGAAGTGGTGCGTTGGACATACAACGAAGAAACAGCGTTGGGCATGGTATCTCCTGTATTTGAGTTAGACGATATGTATATCGTGGCTTTATTGAGAGATAAGAAAGACAAGGGCGAGGCGAAATTTGAAGACGTGAAACAGTTGATTACTGCCAAAGTTCGTGAGGAAATGAAAGCTCAACAAATCATGGATAAGTTAAAAGGCATGACAGGTACATTGGAGGAAATAGCTCAAAAGTACGGACAAGGTGCAACGGTACTTACTCACGAAGACCTCAACATCAATTCATTATCATTGACAGGTGTAGGTTCTGCTAATCAAACAATCGGCAAAGCTAATGCCTTAGCGAAAGGTGCGAAAACAGCCCCTTACAAAGATGACAACGGTGTATTGATATTGGAAATTGTGAATGTAGAGGAAGCTCAAAAAGTAGCCGACCATGCAGCTTACAAGTCTGAATTGGAAAAACAACGTGAGAATATGTCTAAGTACAACTTCTTGAAAGCTATTAAGAAATTGACTAAGACAGAGGATTATATTGCGAAGTTTTATTAGTAGTCATATTTTATCAACAAAAAAGGCATCTAAGAATAGATGCCTTTTTTGTTTTCATTTTTTTACCACCAAATAAGCTCCTGCAATGACCATTGCCATACCTACTATTTTATACGGAGTAATAGCTATTTTAGGAAAACCCAACCAACCAAAATTATCCATTAACAAAGTCATGCCTAATTGCCCTGCCACCAACATAACAGTCATGTGGCTTACACCAATTTTCGGGGCAGTAATAATAGCCATTGTAACAAAACAAGCCCCCAACAGTCCGCCTGTGAGTTTGTACCATTCTATTTCGCCAAAACTTTGAGGAGAGGGCAGAGGTTGTTTAAAGACTAATACCAAAAAGCCCAAAATCAATGTACCACCCAAAAAAGAAAGAAAAGCAGCCCCCAAAGGACTGCCTATTGTTTGGCGAAGCTGTGTATTAACTCCTGCCTGTAGTGCCACAAACACCCCTGAAATAATGGGCAAGAGATAAAAAAGATATTTGCTATTCATAGGGTTGTTTTCAAAATATTTATATCAAACGTAATACATTTTTTACCCCCACAAGGGTTTTTAGTATCGTGCTTTAAAAACTTATAGCAAAACTAATTTCTTTCAGAGAAAAAAGTTGATAGTATTCAAGAAGTTCTCTAAAGATGTCATCTTTTGAAAAGATGACATCTTTAGAGAACTTCTTGAATACTAAGTATAACAATTTA
>CANGYA010000013.1 GCA_947457925.1 Cytophagales bacterium
ATTCAGGCATGATACCCGCCTCCGAAGGCACTCCCGGACCAGGGGACAACAAAATTTTTTCAAACTCATTGACTTCCTCTAAGGTGATTTGGTCGTTTCGGCGAACAAGCACCTCTGCCCCTAATTCTTTGAGTAAGTGTACCAGATTATAGGTAAATGAATCGTAATTATCTAAGACTAAAACTTTTTTCATGGGGATATGACTTGTGCTTCAATAAGAGAATAGTATGTTATCAGCTTTTCATTTATTCAGTTGCTACATTGTACTTTTGTAATATTGTTGTCCACTTTTCTAAATGAAAGTTTTTAATTTCAGTAGAAATTTGAGCATCTTTAATCAAGTTTTTTGTATAAACGTCTATAAAGTCTTGATAGTCGTCAATAAAACGCAAGTAATATTTTAGTGTGCTAATAATACCATTAGCTATGATGTCGATGTTTTGCTTTTTCTTGAGGTCTAAAATATATGCTGTAACTTCTTTTTCGCTGTCCTCATTTGCAAAACTATTGACAAAAGTAGTTAAAATGTAGTACCTATCTATTTTGATATGTTGCGTTTTCTTGGCAATATCAAAAATTAAATACTTTTCTATTGGAATGTTATGTTTAATTTCTACAATTTCAAACGGTTGATTATCGGTTGTATAGATTTCAATATCTCCAAAACTGTGTTTATCTGATGAGGTATGAACTTGTAGAGGAACTAACTTTTTATTTTTATACCTTTCAAATTTTGGTAACAGCATTTCATAAATGGCATAAATAGCCACCACAGGTAAACGTGAACTTTGTTTGGTATCAAAATGTTCTTGTAACATTTTGATAATCAAATGAATATTCAAAGTTTCTAAATGCTCACTTTGCAAACTTGTACTTTTAAAAAGTGCTTGTTCTATTTTAGAAAGTGCTATTAGTTTTGCCAAAATGTAATTCAGATAATCTTTTGGATTGACTTTATGAACCTGAACTTGCTCAAAAATATTTAAAAATGGTTCTTTTAGTATTTTAGGTTGTATTTTTAGTTTTTCCCCGTCTTTCTTGTTCCATTTTATATTTGCCCTTAGTGATAAAGTAAGAAAAGCACTTTCTTTATTGGCGTATTTAGGAAAATTATCTTTGAAAAAAGGCGATGTAACTTGTGTGTCTAAAACTCGTGCTGAATAACCATTTTTAAACTCTTCTCTGTGTAAACGAATGTCTTGTTTAGGCTCGTGAATTTTCTTTACAAGGCTTGTTACCAATGCCGAAACTAATGATTTATTGCTATCTATTTTGTCAATGAGTACATCAACATCTTGTTGTATCAAGTTTGAAACGGTGCTAAAATCTAAGTTTTCAGCAACTTTATAGGCTTCTTCCAAAATTTCCTTTTCTGTCATAAAAACAACTCTTGGGTAAAATCTGTTTGTTTTAGTCTTTCAAGTGCCAAATTTACATAATCGGGGTTAATTTCAATACCTAAATAATTGCGTTTTAGGTTTTTAGCTGCAAGACAAGTTGTACCACTTCCACAAAACGGGTCTAAAACCAAATCATTTTCTTTGCTCAATAGCTTGATTAACTCTTGCACAATATACAGAGGATAAACCGCAGGGTGAGCATTATCTTTGGTAATTTCTACGGGGCTTTCTATCAAATCTTTTTTGAGTTTATTCCCTAAAATCTTGATAACTGTAAAACCATTGTGGCGTATTTGGTTATTTCTACCGCCTTCCATGCCTCCATAAGCCTCTTTATGAATACCCTTTATTTTCATTCTAAAACTATCTATCTCACCATTTTGCACCAATAGAATTGCCTCTTGCAGGGCTTTTCGGGCATTTTCTTTTTGTATGTCTGTCAAATCAGACTTGGCTATTAACTCAAAATATTGCTTACCTAACTTGTCAGTAGGTTTATTCCGATTACTTTTATTTTGGTCGTCTAAGTGTTTAAGGTAATTTTCTAAATTGAAGTGATAATTTTTAGACTTTGCAAAAATAAAAAAAGGCTCTGTGGCTTGTATCAATTTACGTTTATCTTGTCGTGGTGTTGGGTTTAACTTTGACCAAACCACTTGATTAATGAGGAAAACCGACTTACTTTCGATTGCCTTAATCGCAAACTTATAAGGAAGTAAAGACAAAGCCCCATTGATATATTTGTCGCCCAAATTAAAAACTATTGTGCCTGTGGGTTTCGTAACTCGGACACATTCAAAAAAAATAGCTAATACATTATCTAAATAGGCTTCTTCTGTGGCTTCATTACCTACTCCTAATGTTCCATTTCCGTAATCTCTTTGTTGAAAATAAGGTGGCGAGGTAATCGTTAAGTCAATAGTTTCGTTGTCCAATTCTTTCAAGACTGCCAAACTATCTCCAATAACTACCTTGTTGTTTATTATATTTTGTTCAAAAACTTCCATTTTTAGTTTTTTATTATTTTTATAGCAAAGTTAATCATTTTTTACTATAAAAAACCTTTTTAATACAACGTCAAAACAATTCTATCTCCTCTATGCACCTTCGTTCCTATACGCAGAGATTGGTGTTTTACTTTGCCTTTGCCATGAAAAACGACTTGTAAACCTCTGTTTTCCAAGACATACAAAGCATCTCGCAAGGACATTCCTGTAACATTGGGTACTAAGGCATTCAGCATTTTATTATTAGCAAACAACAAACTGTCGCCACGCACACGTCCCAATAACCAATCTGTATTTTCATCACTACTTTTTGGCAATTCGTATTGAAAACCTAATTCATTGCTAATCAACTGAATATCGGGTTTGTAAGCAGCACGAATCAAGGCAGGTTTGTTAATAGTTACCGTCTTTTTAAACTCGTTGTTCATCAAATAAGATTTGTAGGCAAAATCTGCCACTTCTCTAAACACAGGGGCAGCCACCAACGCACCGTATTGACTACTTGTTTTTGGGTTGTCTATGACTACAATACAACTGTACTTCGGATTGTCCGAAGGGAAATAACCCACAAAAGACGAGTAGTGTTTTTCTGTATAAACTCCTTTTTCTACTTTTTCGGCTGTACCCGTTTTACCTGCAATTTTGTATTCTTTGGTGCGAATATTCGTAGCTGTACCTTTTTCTACTACACCTTCCATAAGGGTACGCATAGTTCGCAAGGTTTTTTCAGAGGCAATTTGTGGCACTAAGGTTTTTGTATAAAATTCTTGTACAGTCTTATTGCCTTTTTTTACGGCTTTCACAATGATAGGCTGTATCAACTTGCCATTATTTGCCAAAGCATTGCAAAAAGCTAAGGTATGAATAGGGGCAACTTTTAGCTCATAACCCACAGACATCCAAGGCAATGTGGTGTTACTCCATGTTTTATCACTTGGTTTTTTGATAAAAGGCGTAGGCTCACCCGCCATTTGGAAGTTAAGAGGTTGTGTCAAGTGAAATTTCTCCAAATATTCATAATATTTCTGCGGTTTGTCCCTGAAATACTTGAACACCATTTTGGACGTACCAATATTAGACGACCTTTCAAATACTTCTTTTACCGAAATTTTGCCATAACCACCTTCTTTTACGTCTGTCATTACCGCATTTTCGGCAAATTTATACGTGCCATTGCCTGTTTGTACGGTGTCTTCCAAAGAAACATCTGCCTCCTCTAACAATGCTGTAAAAGTGGCTAATTTGAAGGTAGAACCCGGTTCTGCCATGCCTATTTCGCCTGTTGCAAAGTTGTTAATTTCGCTGTATTCGCCGTTTTCATCTTTGCCCAAGTTTGCCATTGCCTTAATTTCGCCTGTTTGTACCTCCATCAAAATCACACTGCCGTTGTCTGCGTTGTGTTGTATCAAGGCTTTGCGTAAGGCTTTATCTACAATTTCTTGTAAATGAATGTCTATGGTCGTAACAACGTCTAAACCGTCTTCGGGACGTATCTGTTCGCCATCTCCTACGGGTTTCCATGCACCGCCAGCCATGCGTTGGAACAAAGCCTGTCCGTTTGTACCCGCCAGTTGGTCGTGGAAAGAAATTTCTAAGCCTCTGCCTCGCACCACGCCACCAGTATCTTCTTGAATAAAACCAACGGTACGTTTGGCTAAGTCGCCAAAAGGTCTTAGGCGTTGTTGTGTTTTTTCTAAAATCAATCCGCCTTTGCGTTTTTCCCTCAAAATAGGGAATGTAAGAGCTATATTGCGTTGTTGGAAAGTGATAGGCTCATTGACCAAAATCTTGTACCTTTTTTTCTCTTGGCGTGCCAATAGCAATTCGGTTTTAATTTCTTTGGCTTGTTTTTCCTTGAAATGTTTAGCCAAAAGCATAGACAAAGAATCTATACCTTTGTTAAAAACTTCGTCTTCGGCTACGGTAGGGTCTATGGCTAATTGAAAGAAGATAGTAGAAGTAGCCAATAAACTGCCGTCCTCTGCCGTAATATTTCCTCGCATAGCAGTTACCGACTTGAAAGCCAAGCCATTAGCTTGTGCCTTTTTCCGCCATTTATCTCCTGTCAGAACTTGTATATATAAAATTTTTGCGACCACAGCCAAAGAAATAGCTGCCATGCACAAAAAGGCAATGCGTACTCTAACTAAAATAGATTGACGAATACTCATGGGTGTTTGCTTGGGTTTGGAAGGTCATCATTGGCTATTCTTTTGTAGCACAATCACTTCGCTAAGATACATGAAAGTAAAGCTATAACATTCTTTTGAGAGTTGAAAAATTAGTAAGACCTTTTTTTAATCTCCTCTTTTAAAAAGTCTATTAAACCTTTTAGATAATCTACTTGCTCTTTCAATTCCTTTATTTGTTCAGTATATAGTTGCCTTTCATTATTATCTAAGCCATTTACAAACACAACACCATTATTACCACTGTTATTATTAACATTCTCTACTAAACTTTTCATTGTACCTAAATCGGCTAAATCACCTATTTTAACTTTTAGTAAAGAGGCTATTTGTTGAAGGCGAGAAAATGGAATATCTGTTTCATCTCTTTCTATTTTTCCATAACCAGAAGCAGACATATTTAATTGTTCCGCTAAATCTTCTTGTGTAAGATTTAGTTTTTCTCGATAAATTTTAATTTTTGTTCCAATACTTTCCATAATAAGGTAGATTTATATTATTAGCAACAAAAATACTACTATTAGTGTTTTTATGAAAGATAAATGTATTTTATTTTTGAGATAAATTAGTCCAAACAACTTAAAAAAACATTTAATCTATGATTAAAGTAAATAAGAATAATGAAGACTTTGAATTGCACTATTTAGAGCATATGCTTCATCATAAAAATTTAGAAAATGTCTTTCAATATGGTATTTTATCTCACAATGAAGTATATAGACGAGGCATAATTAAAGAAGATATTTCTATGAGCGAAGTACAAAAAATAAGACAAGAGAAAGAGCTAAAAATTAATAATGACTTAACTCTTGGTATTCATGATTTTGTGCCGTTATACTTTAATTCTAAAAATCCAATGCTGTACAAACGTAGAGAGTTACAACCTGAATTAGTTATATTATTAGTTAGTGCAGATATAATTCACTATAGTACATTAACAGATGATAAGTTTACCATTTTTTCTGATGGTAATGCTGGTAGTAAAGATACTCGTTTTTTTAGTGGCGTAAATAAACTTTTTAATGTTGATTTTGAGCTTCTATTTAGTGGCTCTTGGAATGATGAAGACCCAGATATTAAACGAGAAAATGTACGAAAAATGTGTTCAGAAGTATTAGTTTATCCTTCTATTTCAGTACAAGAAATCATTAAAATAATCTGCCCTAATGATGATATGTATGAGTATGTTACAAACCTACAAAGTAGTCTTGGTAGTAAAATAGCACATATAAATGTAGAGGTACAAGATTCCTATTTTTTCTAAAATGATGACACTACAAGATATATTATATAAAACTCCATTTCAACCACATGAATTAATTAACTTTCTAAAGTATAGTTTGTCATTAAAAGATACTTATGAGCAAAAAATAAGACATTATACCTTAGAAAAACATACATTATTGGTAATGAATGAGTTTGAAAAATATTTTTTTCAGATTGATTTACCCATCAAAAGAGCAACGTTTCGTTTATTATTAGCTCTTCATGATATTGGTAAACCGCAAGCAATGAAACAAGGTAATATAAAGCACCAACATCAATATACGCCTGTAATTATTCAAGAACTTAATCATAAATTGCCTATTGAAGCAGCTGAAAATAACATTATCATTAATTTAGTAAATAATGATATTTTGGGCTTATATATGCAAAATAAAATTACTTGTGATAAAGCTAAAAACGAAATAATAAATCTTGTTAGTAAAACTAATTTATCAATCGTTGCGTTTTTCAAGTTAATGACTTTATACTATCAATGTGACGTGGGTAGTTACACAGCAGATGCAGGTGGTTTGAGATATTTAGAATATTTATTCGAATATCAAAATAATATTAAATTTTTAGATGTAGTTGAAGAAAGACTACGGTTTTCTCGATTACTTGAAACAAAGTTTATTACTCTCAAAAAACTATTACAGCTATGAACGAAATTACATTTATTAAAGGCAATATCTTTACATCAAAGGCACAAACCCTTGTTAATACTGTAAATTGTATGGGTGTAATGGGGGCAGGTATTGCATTAGAATTTAAATATCGTTATCCTGCAATGTTTGAGCAATACACAAAGTATTGCGAGGAAAAATACATTCAGATAGGAAAACTTTGGATTTATAATGTTCCTGAAACCAACACCAAAGTTCTTAATTTTCCTACTAAATTCAATTGGAAACAACCAAGTAAATATGAGTATCTGGAAAAAGGTTTGAATAAGTTTGTAGAAACTTATAAAGAAAAAGGTATTACATCTGTAGCTTTTCCTTTATTGGGGGCATTAAATGGCGGTTTGCAGCCTGAAAAAGTCATAATTTTAATGGAAAAATACCTAAGTGCTTGTGAAATACCAATTGAAGTTTACGAATATGACGGACAAGCTCAAGATGATTTGATAGAGAATTTTCGTTATGCTTTTATGTATGAATCTTTGAAAAGTCTTACTTCTTTGACTGGGTTAAAAACTAATACTTTAAAAAGAATAAAAGCTATTTTAGAAGAAGAAAATATACATAACCTTATTCAATTTCATAAAGCTAAAGGCATTGGCGAAGAAACTTTAAAAGTTTGTTATCAATTTGCTATGAAGTTAAAAGCAAAATCACAAGAACAAATAGTAATTAAACAAACAATGTTTACTACTAATCAATCATTTAATAAAGGACTACCTAAAACCCCAAAATTGCCCACTATTAATACAGCTATTAATGGTTTTGGATTATCAGAAAAGGTTTTATTAACGGGATTAGATGTGCAAACCATAGAAAGAATAGAAAATAAAGAAGAAGATGTTAGCATTAAGGCTATTAAAATTTATTGTTCAGCCCTCAATATTAACTTCAAAGAGTTTATTGTTAATAACTATATAGGTATTTCTTAAAATAAAAAGTACAAGATTTTAACTTATTTATCGTTAATTAATCTTGTACTTATCCATAAAAACTTTCATTCAAACCTACTCCTCCACTTCCTTCAACTTCTTGTACCCGTCTGTAATGTACTGAACGGCATAGCCCGAAATCCATGCAGACAAGCCACTGCGAGCAAAAATAAATTTTTTGTCGGTAGCCGTACCGTTGAGGTTGTTGGCAGCAGTAGCCAATAACAAAGCACCTGTAGCCAAACTCTCTTTGTCAAAAACCTCTTTTACTTGTTGAATATCGGCAGTAGCTTTTTGTTTGACGGCTGCATCTGTGATTTTCGAGAGGTCGGGGTTGGTCAGTTTGTCATAGAGCAAGGTCGACATATCTCTAAATTTTCCAATGTCGGCAGTGGTCAGGGTAATTGTGGCTTGGTCGGCTTGTTGTGGGTATAAGTACGTAACCAATGCCCACGCAGCACCGCCTAACAAATAAATTTCCTTGCGACTTTTGAGGGCTGCACTTTTTGCGATATAGTTCACTATTTCGGGTTCTACTTTGGTGCGAATAGTCGTTTTGGCAAGGTTATTAAAATCTCCACCTTTTTTCTGTTCTTCTTTCACTAAGGCACGCAGATTTTCTGCCCCATACGGCACAGCAAAATAATTCACTCTTTTTTCGCCTTCTGGCAACAAACAACCTACTTCGGTATTGCCACTGCCTACATCTATAACGGCAGACTGAAAAAGCATATTATCTGGCACTACGCCCAAAATATCGTATTCCGTTTCTTTTTCGGTAGTTGTAAAATTCACCGTAGGCGAAATGTCTGCCACTGTAAAAGCTGCCAATATTTTTTTGCGTAAAGCCTCTGCATTTTTGGCAGCAGCCACCGAACTACTTGCTACCACAAAAATTCTGTCCGCAGTTACGCCTTGTTCTGCCATCAATTTGTCATAATAGAACTTAACTGTATTCGCTGTTTTGTCTAATTTTTCCGCAGCTAACATATCGCCTGTATGCAAAATAGATAGATTGGTGTTATTATCTACTTCTGTGTACTTTACTTTCACTTTATAGTCGCCTTTTTTGGTCAAAACAATACCAATAACGTTGGCTTTTATGCCTTTTGCTCCTATTTCTATACCGCCATATACTTCTTCTGTTTCTTGTACGGCTTTGAGCAAGTGCCGAACTAAGGCTGCACTAATGAAATTTTTATTTTTTTCAAACCGACTTTGTGCCATATTGTAATATTGGGCAGCCATTTGGTTATTGTTTTTGTCCCAACCCAACATACCCAAATATTCGTAGGCTGTTGCCTCCCAATACAGGTTTTTATCTTTGGCATAGACAAGGGCTTTTTCTATACAAGCCTGTGCCAAATCGTACTGTTTGGCTTCTACCAATACAGCCCCTGTTTTCATCAAAATAAAGGCATCTCTGGCGTGGGCAGGCGTAGGCACTTTTACATCTGAAAAGAGGGCAGTGTTCGGGTTGTCCCCTTCCAAAATATCACTCAAGGCTTTTTCTGCCAAGACATTTTTTTCTGCCACGTATAAATTGAGGGCATCTAAGAAAAATTTTTGGGATAATTCTTCTACACCTATGTTTTTATAGACCAAGCCTAAGGCTTCGTAGGCAGAGGCTTCCCAAAATTTGTCTTTCCCTTTGACCAAAGGCAAACCTTTTTTGATGTAGTATTCGGCTAAGGTGTGCTGGTGTCCTCGCCTCAATAAATTGCCCAATTTGATATAAATAACCCCATGATTTTCGTTTTCTACTTGTGCAAACAGTGGCACAGCCGAAAATAAAGCATAAAAAATAGCTATCAAAAACAGTCTTTGCATACCCTAAAAAATTAGAAAGTGGAAATAAGTAGTGGAGTTTATGAATATTTTTTTGTTATGACCTCACCCTACCCTCTCCATTTGGAGAGGGTTTTATGGAATTATTCATAAACTCCAGTGGAATATCTATTTTTTGGGCTTAAAAAGCAAGTTTTTTCTATAAAAAGCCCTGCACCTATAAAGTTTTTCAAAACCTTATAGGTTGGCTAATTAACTTTGCAACTTTTAACAGCCTACCGTTGTCTTTTAGTGTAATATTTGCGTATTTACATTGTCTTATGCTTACCACAGATGAAAACAAAACTACTTTTAGCCCTTTCTATTTTTTTAGTTTCCTTACAGACTTTTGCACAAGGAAGTTTGCCTGTCAAAAAGTTTTCTTACCAAGACTACCAAGCTCCTGCCAATGTTTGGAGTTTTACACAAGACCGTAATGGCTTTTTATACATGGGTACATCTGGCTCATTGCTACAGTATGACGGCAAAACGTGGAGGATAGCTAAAACAGAAGACAGTGTACAGATAGGTCTTACAGCAAGGCATTTTTACGAAGATAACAATGGCAAGGTCTATGCCTTTGGAGATGGCACGTTGGGCTATTTTTCTTCTAACCAAAATAATGAATTGATTTTCAAATCTCTTATTCCACAACTTCCAGAAAAAGCACGCCGTTTTGCCATAGGTACACGCATTATGAAAACGGCAGATGGATTGTACTTTGCTTCTACGGATTGGTTGGCTCGTTGGAATGGCAAAGAGTTCAGATTATGGTATCCTCCCAAAAGTAATTTCACTCGTGGTTTTGAGGCACATGGAAAAGTATATATGCGTGAAAACAATACAGGTCTTTATGTATTCAAGAATGAAAAACTTGAATACATAAAGGGTAGCCAGCAACTTTTTGGTATAGAACGAATTAGTTTTATGTTGCCCATTTCAAAAGGCAATATCCTCGTTGGTACTCGTAGCAAAGGCATTTGGTTATATAACCCCACGATACAAGATAGTACAAAGGCTTTTACACCTTTACGCACCTCTATAGATGTTACGTTTTATACCAATAGTATTTATGATGCAACTACGCTACCCGATAAAACTATTCTGATAAACTTATTTACAGGAGGCGTTGCACAACTAACTCCAGAAGGTCAGTTTATGCGTTGGGTGTACCAAACTTCTGAATTTGTTACCACTTGTTATTTGGACAAAACAGGGCAGTTGTGGTTAGGCACAAGCCAAAACGGAGCTATTCGTTTAAATATTAGCTCACCTTATAAACAATGGACTTTAAATGAATTGGACAATCAAATGCCTAATTGGTTACATAGATTTGAAGGAAAACTGTATGGGGGCGGTGTGTCCAGATTAAGTATTTTGAAAAATGGTGTTTTTGAAAAAATACCTAATTCGCCTATCCAACCTTTTTCTTTTGTGGAAATGAACATAGAAGGGCAAAACAAATTCTTAGTGGGTGCTTTCGATGGCGTGGTAGAGGTAAAAGGTGAAACAACAATACCTATTTCACAAGGGCAGCCTATTTATCAAATTTTTAAACACCCAAAATTTCCTAATAATTTGTTTGTTTTTGATAGAGGTGGATTTACACTACTTACCTACAGTCAAGGCAAATGGATAAAAGACAATACTTCTCTCAAAACTTTGTCAGAGGCAAAATGGAATAATGGTTTGGGGCGTGGCTTTATTTATGAACCTATGAGTGGTGTGTTATGGGGAGTAAAACCGAATGAAGGCGTTGATATGATTACGTGGGCAACTCAAGCCATTAATAAGCCTACTATTACACAAGTGCCAACAAGTGAAAAATTGAAAATAAGTTTTATAAATTTTTTATATGAAGGAAAAGTAGTTTTTCAGAATACCACTAATCAATTTTTTACCTATAATCATCAAAAAGGAGAATTTGAGCCTTTTAAACCTCTGCAAGCCTATCAATACAGAAAATTAATCATTGGTGCAGTGCAAACAGACACTATTAACAAACAATTTTTTGTGCCTATTAGTGCGAGAAAAGGACAAATAAATAATTTTTTACGGTTTGATGTGATTAAAATGTTGCCTAACCAAACCATTAGCATAGACTCTACCACACACCAATATTTCCCTAAACAATTACTTTTGAGTACTTCTTTGGAACAAGATAGTACAATTTGGGTGTCCATGAATGATTATTTATTGCATTATGACCTCAAAAAACAAACGGTATTGCCTGCGGATTTCAAGGCGTACATTCGTGAGTTGCGAAATAATCAGACTTTGGTTTGTGGCGTTACCTTTTGCAAAGAGGACTCAATAGCCCAATACCTACAAGACGAACACGCCAAAATGGTCTTGCCTTATAGCCAAAACGACCTTACATTTAGGTTTGCAGCCCCGTACTTTATAGATGAAGAAGCTACACAATTCAGTTATTTTTTAGAAGGTTTTGACAATACCGAATGGTCTGCATGGACAGCCGAAAGTAAGAAAGAATATACCAACTTGCGAGAAGGTACTTACACCTTTAAAGTAAAAGCCCGCAATGTATTTGGTAGAGAAAGTAACATAGTTGCGTACCAATTTACGATTTTACCACCGTTTTATCGGACTTGGTGGGCTTATACAGGCTATACTTTGGGGGCAATTTTTGTCGTTTTGGGTTTGATTTATGCCAACTCACGCCGTTTGTTAGCAGCCCAAAGACGTTTGGAGGAAATGGTTGTGCAACGTACTGCCGAAATAGAAAAACAAAAGACAGAAATAGAAGCCCAACGTGATAATTTGGCAGAAATGAATGAAGAAATTAATATGCAAAGGGAAGAAATTTTGATAACGGCAGAAAACTTAAAAGTAGCCAACAATGAAATTTCTAAGAAAAACGAGGACATTGTAGCCAGCATCAACTACGCCCAACGTATTCAGTTTGCTATGTTACCTTTTGAGGGGCGTATTGCGGAGAGTATAGGCAAAGAAAATTTCTTTATTTTGTATAAGCCCAAAGACATCGTGTCGGGAGATTTTTATGTTTTTGAGGAAATAGACAACAAACTCTTTGTAGCCGTAGCAGACTGTACGGGGCATGGCGTACCGGGTGCTTTTATGAGCATGATTGGCAACCAACTTTTACACGAAATTATTGTGCGTGATGCCGTTCATCGTCCAGACCTTGTGCTAAACAAACTGCACATTGAAATACGGAGAGTGCTGCAACAAGAACAAACAGGCACACAAGACGGCATGGACATCGCCTTAGTGGTAATTTACCGCCAAGAGGCTTATTTTGAATATGCAGGGGCAATGAACCCAATGTATTATGTACAAGGAGAACAGCCTACTTTACACGAACTAAAAGCTACGAAAAAGCCGATTGGGGGCAGAACTTTTGACAATGAAACTGAAAGAATTTTTGCATACCACACCGTACATTTTGCCCAACAAGCCCCCACACTGTACTTGTTTTCAGACGGTTATTGCGACCAATTTGGCGGGCAGCAAAACCGTAAATTCATGGCTAAGAGGTTCAGAGAAACCCTACTTGCTATTAACCATCAACCTTTGGCACAGCAAAAACAAGTTTTGGATACCACCATTACCGATTGGATAAAAGAGGGTGATGAAAAACAGATTGATGATATTTTGGTGGTGGGGTTAAAGCTGAAATAAGTATCCATGTAAATTTGTCCGACAATTCATTGTGTCGGGCAAATAAGTGATTACTTTTTAAAGTTCAACTAAATTTCCACTGCCATTATCGTAATATCATCTCTTTGTGGGAAATCCTCTTGGAAAGTCGTCAAGAAATGCTCTATGGCTTGGCGTTGCTTCATCAGTGTTACCTCGTGTTGTGTTTGTATGAGGTTGGCTAAACGGTCTATGCCTATTTTGTCATGGTTAGGGTTACATTGGTCTACGTAGCCATCTGTCATCAAATACAACCGACTACCCGCCTCCAATACCAATTCTTGATTCGTAAAATCGGCTTGTTTTTTCTGTAAACCACCAATAGACTTTCTATCTCCTTTTACGGCAAACAGCGTAGGCTCATCTTTTTTCACGAAAAACAGAGGTCTTTTTGCCCCTGCAAACATGACTTTTGGTTGTCCATGCTCATATTCCAAACGGCACAAGCAAATATCCATGCCATCATCATTAGACTTGTCTTCTTGGTGCAAAGCTAATTGAATATTGGCGTGTAGGCTGTCTAAAATCATAGAAGGTTCAAAAATACGGCGGTGGCTCACTATTTCATTCAGCGTATTTACGCCTACCATAGACATAAATGCACCCGGTACACCATGCCCCGTACAATCTACTACGGCAAAGAAAGTAAAGTCTTTGACCTTTGACACCCAATAGAAGTCGCCAGAAACAATGTCTTTGGGTTTAAAAATAATAAAATAGTCTTTGAATGACTTTTGTAAGTCATTGGTACTTGGTAAAATAGCTAACTGAATCGTCTGTGCATACCGAATACTGTCTGTAATACTGCGTGTAGATTCTTGAATAATATCGTAGGCTTTTTCTATTTCCTCTTTGGCTTTTTCCAAAAACTTATTTTTACTTTCAATTTCGTTGTTTTTAGAGTTAATTTCTTCGTTTTTATTCGCCAATTCATTGTAAACCTCCTCCAAATAGTCCCTTTGGGCTTTTATTTCTTCTTTTTGCTGTTCTATTTCGGCAGTTCTTTCTTTTACTTTCTTCTCAAGGCGAATATTCTCTTGTTGTTGTTGTGCCAATAGTTGGTCTTGTACTTTTTTACGTTCTGTACGCATCAAAGCATATTTGTCTGCCAATGCTAAGGCTAATAAGATAACTTCTAAAACAGAGCCTACTTCTGCCCCATGCGAAGTAACAAAGTTATTAGGAAATAAACCTATAGTTTTTAGCCCCAAAGAAACTAAACCTAATACATAGAAAGTCCAAGCCATGACAAAATATTTGGCAGAACGGACTCCTCTGTATAACATATATACGCCTGCTGCTATCAATACGACACAACACAAAATAGTAATGACCGTAAAAGCCCTAATCATAATGTTATAATCTACCCCAAAAATGAGGGCAAACATTATAAAACCTACCACCAAGGTAACATTGAAAGTACGGTGGAATAGTTTGGAAGAACGGCGTGTTTCCAAAAAATTACGGGCAAATAACGAAGAACCAATGATGAATAATGCCATAGACATATTAATCATGTTCATGGCTACATTGACTTGGTTCGGGAAGATGTGCTGAAAAATATGCCCCGTAATAGTCGCAATAAAGAGGGTTGAACCTAAAATAGAGAGTACATAGTATAAATAATTGGAGTCGTTTAGAGCAAAATACAAGACAGTGTTATAAAATATCATGACTATCATGATACCATAAAACAAACCGTAGAGCAGTTCAGAAGTTGCATTTTGCTTGTAAAAATCCCTTGCCTTAATAATTTCCATAGGCACTTGCAAAGCTCCTTTGGTGTAAGCCTTCACGAAATAAGTACGGGTGAGGGTATCGTCTTGGTGGAGAGGAATAATAAAATTACGGTAGTTAATTTCACGTTCTCCAAAAGACTGCATATCACCTAATTTTATCATTGCCCAAGTGCTGTCGGGCTTTTGGCTATAAAACTCTATGTGGTCTAATAGAGGGTAACTAATTTCTAAAAACCATGCTTCTTCGGGTTGTAAGTTTTTAACCTGAAATTTAAGCCAAAAGGCAGAAGTGGTATAACCGAAATTAATAGTTTTTTTGGGATATGGCTCGAATCTATGTTGATAGTTGGGCTTTTCTACTTCATCTACAATCAATGTTTTTTCTTTGTCTTCCAAGAAAAAAACTTGTTTTGCCAATTTGTATGTTTTGTATTCAGGACTAAGCACAATTAAATGCGGATTTCCATAGTCTAAAGTATCTCTTTCCTCATCGCCTTCCTGTTGTGCTTGCACTTTTTGCCCCCAGAGCCATAAGCATAAGAACATCATAAGAAAAAGACAAGAAGAAGTCAGCAACTTTTTAGCGTATAAAGAAATAGCAATGTGCATACAGTTGAAAGAATTAACAGAATTGGTGGTTAAGGTTGATGCTTTAGGGTTTCAATATAAACACCTTTGAATAATTATACAACTTATTTTCCAAAAATAATCTCTACACCTGATTTGGCTGTATGAATACTGTAAGGTATGAATACTTTGTGTAAATTTGCACAAAAATTTATACAACTATAATCTTTGAAGATATGAAACAAACATTGCTTAGCCTCTGTTGTGTAGCTTTATTATGGGGCTGTGCCGAAGACGAAAAAACCATTAACAACAAAGTAGAAAGGGCTTTTCGCCAACAACTGAAAGACCAATTAGGGCTGGAATGTACTACGGTGAAAATAACGAAAGAAAAAGACAAGCAGTATTTTGTGGAGGCAGACATTGTGGGGAATCCACCCAGCCACGTTCAGGCTGTTTTTTTAGGCGAACCCGAAGAAGGCAAATTCAATATCCAAGAAACATTGAACTCTGTAACGGGTCGTTACGTCCAAGACTTTGTGGGGGTACAATGTACTGATGTTGTACTTAAGCAAAAGGATAGTGTGTATTATGACGGAAAAATTATGTTGAAAACAGGTGAGCAACTCAATTTAGTGGTGCATAAAGACAATGGTTGGTATCCAGAAAATGATACAACGACATTGGGCGTATTGGTAAAACGTAATATAGCCAAAGGGCAACGGTGGAAAAACGTGGCTATTCGTATGATACCTCTCTCTAAGTTTGAGTATTATGCCGTAGTAGATGGTGATAGTGGCAAATATGCAGTCCTCAAAATATCGCATACAGGCACAGCTTTTAACTTCAAAGAAGTGCCTAATCCTACCGAAATTTTGGCAGAAATAGATAAAAAAACTAAAACCGTAGCCACTACAAAGTAAGAAATAGCAAAAGACAGTCTAAAGGCTAACGGATACCTTTACACTGTCTTTGTACTATTTTGCAATATATTGTTTATTGACTATTTTGTTAGCAGCTAATTCTCTGTTAGATTGGAGAGTATTGTAAGTTTCTAAATCTTTTTGCAGTGTGGCATCTTTGCTCAAATAACTGAACATACTGTTAGAAAAGTCCTCTACTTCTTCCTTCAAACTATAAAATGTCCATTGGTCTATTTTACGAGAATTGACTAAGCCTGAGTTTTTGAGGTAAATCAAATGTCTTGAAATTTTGGTTTGTGTATATTCCAAAATCAATTCTAAGTCTGAAATACACATTTCTTTTTTCTTGTAAATTAGGTGTAAGATACGAATCCGAGCCTCCTCCGAAAATGCCTTGAAAATCTGCGTACCTACAGTCAAGTTAAAATTTTTGAGTTTCATAAGATAAATAGATGATACAAAAATAGGTGTTGTATGTGAGTAATTCAATTTGTAGAAATAGTTGTTGCAACAACTATTTCTACAAAGGTATGTAATATTAGGTTAAATATTACTATTTTTGGGTGTAAAATATACAATATGCGAATACAAGAATATGCTACCAAACACGATAACGCACTTAGTTTTACAAATTATGCTTTGTATTTATACAATCCTTCGTATATTCGCAGCATCAAATTTAGTTTTCTTTCCTCAACCCCTTAACACATAAATCTCATGAAAGTAACCGTAGTAGGTGCTGGTAATGTAGGAGCAACTTGTGCCGATGTATTGGCGTACAAAGAAATTGCTAATGAAATCGTATTAGTAGATATCAAAGAAGGTTTGTCTGAAGGCAAGGCTTTGGATATTTGGCAAAAAGCCCCTATCGACTTGTATGACACAAGAACTATAGGCTCTACTAACGACTATTCTAAAACAGCTAACTCCGACATTGTGGTTATCACTTCAGGCTTGCCTCGCAAACCGGGTATGACCAGAGATGACCTTATCTCTACCAATTCTCAAATCGTTACGGGTGTAGCAGAAAATATCATCAAGTATTCGCCAAATGCCATCATCATTGTGGTTTCTAACCCTCTTGACGTAATGACGTATGCAGCACACTTGACTACCAACCTTCCTCGTACAAGAGTAATGGGTATGGCGGGCATCTTGGATACAGCTCGTTATCGTGCATTCTTGGCTACGGAATTAAACGTATCTCCAAAAGACATTCAAGCTATGATTTTGGGTGGTCATGGTGATACAATGGTGCCACTTCCTCGTTACACAACTGTAGGCGGTATCCCTGTTACAGAGTTAATCGCAAAAGATAAATTAGATGCTATCGTACAACGCACTATCAATGGTGGTGGCGAATTAGTGAAATTAATGGGTACTTCGGCTTGGTATGCACCCGGTTCGGCTGCTGCCCAAATGGTAGAAGCCATAGCGAAAGACCAACGCCGCATATTGCCTGTATGTATCAACTTGGAAGGCGAATATGGTATTAAAGATTGCTACTTAGGTGTACCTGTTATCTTAGGTAAAAATGGCGTAGAAAAAGTAATTGAATTACAACTAAATGACGCTGAAAAAGCCTTGTTAGAAACTTCTCGCAAGCACGTAAAAGACGTAATGGACGCATTTGATAAAATGCGAAAAGCATAGTTGTTCTCTTCAGCTATTCATACAAAAATTTCTTATTATCTTAAATTACAAAAATAGAAGACTTGCACAAAGTTTTCTATTTTTGCTTTAGGTTGGTTCTTGTACCAATTTCTTGTAAACCCTCTTGTAACTATGAAAACCTATCTGTCAAGTACGCAAATCATTCCTCTGTTATTCTGCGTCTTTTTTTGTTTGAGTGTAGGAGGCTTTTCGGGCTATCTTAGTAGCAATGAAGTATATGGCTGGTATCTAACTATTCAAAAACCTTCTTGGAATCCACCCAACTGGTTGTTTGGTCCCGTGTGGATTTGCCTTTATATTTGTATGGGTGTTTCCTTGTTCTTAAATTGGACAAATAAAAATCCCGAAGCACCTAAAAAATTACTACTTAGCCTCTTTTTTATACAGTTATTCCTCAATGGTTTGTGGTCTATTGTATTTTTTAGATGGCACGCCATAGGTTGGGCTTTGGTCGAAATCATGGCTTTGTTAGCTACCATGATTGCCTATACATTAATATCCTATAAAACGCAAAAATGGGCAAGTTTACTATTTGTTCCGTATATCTTGTGGGTAAGTTTTGCAAGTTTTCTTACCTTCACTATTTGGCAACTGAACAAAGGGCTATAAGGTCATGTTTGCGTACAAATGTCAAAGGCTTGCTGACTTTGAGTATTTCTGTGGCTAAGTTTTCGTGAAAAATACTAATCACTGTTTCTATATGTGGACATTGGTCGCCACAACAGTTTAGCTCCACAACGCTGATTGTGGTGTCTGCGGACAAGCCTTTGAGTGCTACCAACCATTGTTTGATAGCCTGCCGAATGGCTTTGTTATCGGCATCATTAGGATTTTTGAATAACATCATCAATGATTTTCATAAAATAATAAAAAAACATTCCAAGCCGAAACTTGGAATGTTTTTTACTTACAACACAGGAATCTCAATATTAGTTTGAAAAGGAATAACTTTTGGTACGTTCAACTCCAAAATTCCATTTTCATATTTTGCCGTAATTTGTTGTTTATCTGTATTTTCGGGCAAAACAAATTTTCTGCTAAACTTACCATACAGAAACTCTTGATGCGTAAAATTCAATTTGTCGTCTGTTGCGGTGGGTGCTGCCGAAACCACTAAATTATTTTTGTCTATTGAAATTTTAAAGTCTTCTTTACGAAAAGCTGGTGCTGCCAACTGCACTACATAAGCCGTAGTGGTTTCTATAATATTGGCTGCTGGACGGGTGAAAGAAGTAGCTGTTTCGTATGCCCAATGTCTGTAGGCTGGCTGTGTTACGCCTGTGTTACAATTTGAATGTTTCATAACCGAAAAAAGTTTAACGTTTTTGTTTGTAGTGCTGAATTGTTTTCAGAACAATACTAACAAGCTATGTACCAATCCGTATAGGTAAGAAAAATGCGACAAAATGACATTTTTATAGGCTTTTTACATGATTATTCATGCTTTTTTAAGACAAAAAGTCATATTCAAAGCATAAGCCTTTGTTTTTTATGTGGTATGCCCAAGTAATGATACAATAGACTTAGAGATGTAATCTTTTGAAAAGATTACATCTCTAAGTCTATTGTATCATATTAACACAAAAAAGGCACTCTAAAAAGAGTGCCTTTCGTTTATTTATAAAGTCAAATTATTTGCCTTCGTTTTCTTTCAATTTAGCCAAAGCCTCAGAATCACCCAAAGAAGTAGTAGTTTCAGAAGCAGGTTCTAATTGAACATCTGATTCGTCATCTTTTCTCTTTGTTGTTTTCTTTTCTTCTTTTACTTCTTTGAAAGTAGCTGTGTGCGAAATAATGATTTTCTTTTCTTCTTTAGAAAACTCAATTACTTTGAAATCTAAGTTTTCGCCAGCTTCTATTTTACCGTTATCTGCCTTAATCAAGTGTTTAGGAGTCGCAAAACCTTCAACGCCATAAGGTAACTCTACGGTAGCACCTTTATCGTTTTTAGTGTTTACTGTACCTTTGTGAATTGAGCCGATAGTGAAGATAGTTTCGAAAGTATCCCAAGGATTTTCTTCTAATTGTTTATGCCCCAAAGCTAAACGGCGTTGTTCAACGTCTAACTCCAATACTCTTACGTCCAATTTATCACCAACTTTTACAAATTCAGATGGGTGTTTGATTTTTCTAGTCCAAGACAAGTCTGAAACGTGAACCAAGCCATCAACACCTTCTTCTAATTCTAAGAACAAGCCGAAGTTAGTCAAGTTACGTACTGTACCTGCGTGCTGTGTACCCACTCCGTATTTTGTAACGAAGTCGTTTTTAGTCCAAGGGTCTTCAGTTAATTGTTTGATACCTAAAGACATTTTTCTTTCTGTACGGTCAATCATCAAAACAACTGCTTCGATTTCATCACCTACTTTCATAAAGTCTTGTGGGTTACGCAAGTGCTGTGACCAAGACATTTCAGAAACGTGGATAAGTCCTTCTACACCCGGTATTACCTCAATGAAAGCACCATAATCTGCTACGTTTACTACTTTGCCACGTACTTTAGAACCTTGTTGAATTTCTACAGGTAGGCTGTCCCAAGGGTGAGCTTGTAATTGTTTCATACCCAAAGAAATACGTTTTTTATCTTCGTCGAAGTCTAAAACAACTACTGTTACTTTTTGGTCTAATTTCAATACTTCTTCTGGGTGAGTTACTCTGCCCCAAGAAATATCTGTGATGTGCAACAAACCATCAACGCCACCTAAGTCGATGAACACGCCGAAGTTAGTCATATTCTTGATAACACCCTCCAATACTTGACCTTTTTCGAGGTTATTCAAGATTTCAGCTTTTTGCTGTTCTAAGTCTTTTTCAATCAATACTTTGTGAGAAACTACTACGTTGTCATTAGCATAGTTGATTTTCACTACTTTTACTTCCATTTTCTTACCAACAAAGATGTCAAAATCTCTGATTGGCTTCACGTCTATCTGAGAACCCGGTAAGAAAGCCTCTAAACCGAAAATATCTACAATTAAACCGCCTTTTGTTCTGCGTTTTACAACACCTTCAATAATTGTGTCATTTGCTAAGGCATCTTCTATAGCTTTCCATGCTTTTACGATACGAGCCTTTCTGCGAGATAACGCAAGCTGACCGTTAGCATCTTCTACTCCTTCTACATACACTTCTACGCTATCACCTATTTTCAAATCCACTAAATCTCTAAATTCAGACAATGGCACTAAACCATCTGATTTTGAGTTGATATTTACTACTACTTCTCTTTCTGTGATACTTACTACAGTACCTGTAATTACTTCATTCTTAACTGCTTGAGATTGTGCTTGTGCATACAAAGAAAGCAAAGTGTTTTTTTCTGCTTCGTTGTAGCCATCACCAAAACCTTTAGAACCTTTTTTCTTTACGCTGAATTTGCTCCAGTCGAACTCTGGGAATTGAGAATTACTCATAATTGTTAAATGCGTCTATTATACGCCCTCTCGTCTGACGCATGACAAGAAGTCGATGGGTTAAAAATAACAAAGCCTTTCACCATGAAAGGACTGCAAAGTTACGCCAATGTTTCAGGTTTTCAAAACCTAACTCTATTTTTTTAAGTCCTCAACGCCTTTTTTTTACCTAAAAAGGCGAAAATATAGCTTGTTTGATAAAAAAAGTAAAAAGTCCTTTTATTTTAGTAGCTACCAAGACTCGATAGCTAAAAGGAATTTCGTTACGAAAAACAAGTTGTATAGGTTGCGTTAAAGTGATTAATTTTTGTGATTGTTTTATTGCAGCGTAAATATATTTTGTAAATTGACAAAGTTTTTTCACAACCTAATAGTTTTCAATGTTTTAACCTTAATCAAATCATATAAATATGTCGGTAACATTAGACAAACCAACGACACAAGAAGGACAACCGAAAGGGCTTTACCTACTTTTCTTTACAGAAATGTGGGAAAGATTCAGTTATTATGGTATGAGGGCATTATTAGTCTTGTACCTTGTGAGTCAATTCAAATTTGAAAGAGCAGCAGCCTTAGAAATTTATGCAATTTTTACTGGCTTGGTATATGTTACGCCTATCATTGGCGGTTTATTAGCCGATAAAGTGTTGGGGCAACGAAAAGCTATTTTCATTGGCGGTATTTTGATGGCATTAGGGCAGTTTGCATTGGCAGCAAGCACCGAAACCTTCTATTTGGGCTTAGGGCTACTTTGTGTGGGTAACGGCTTTTTCAAACCCAATATTTCTACGATTGTGGGGGCTTTATACAGAGAAAATGACCCTCGTCGTGATGGCGGTTTTACTATTTTCTACATGGGTATCAATTTAGGGGCTTTCTTCTCTCCTTTGATTTGTGGTTATTTAGGTGAAAAAGTTGCTTGGAGTTATGGTTTTGCTTCGGCAGGCGTGGGTATGTTGGTTGGTACAGCTATTTTCTTTTTTGGCAACCATATCTTAAATAATGCAGGTATGCCGCCAACTGTAAAAGATAGAAATACATTAGTAGCCAAAGATTTTATAGATATTGTGGTATATATAGCTGTGTCCGCAGCCTTAGTTTTTGGTATTATACAGTTTTGGACGGCTATTTCCGATAGTATCAGAGGCATCATCAAAGTTATTTTAGCTGTGGGTGGGGTTGGATTCTTGATTTATACCTTAGCAACTAATACAAAAGGTAATGACGAATGGAGTAGAGTTGCCGTTATTTTTATCTTGCTGTTTTTCAACGTATTCTTTTGGGCTGGTTTTGAGCAAGCTGGTGGTACATTCAACCTTTTTGCGTCAGAGAATACAGACCGTATGGTTTTTGGCAATGAGATTCCTGCTGCATGGTTTCAGTCTATCAATGCTATGTATATTTTTACAATAGCCCCTTTATTTGCAGCTATGTGGGTGTCCTTAAATAAAATAGGAAAAGAACCTAACATTCCTTTGAAATTCACATTGGCTTTGGCACTATTAGGCGTAGGTTTTCTAATTATGCACTTTGGCGATGTCAATGCAAAAGATGGTTTGGTAAGCCCTATGTGGTTGGTAATGGTGTATTTATTCCATACGTTGGGTGAGCTTTGTTTATCTCCTGTAGGGTTGTCAATGATTACCAAATTATCTCCGCCTCGTATCGTATCTTTGATGATGGGTATGTGGTTTGCAAGTATAGCTTTTGCTCAATACATGGCGGGTATTTTAGAGGCTGTTTTACACACATTTAATTTGCCTTTGTTCCCATTCCTTACAGGTACTTCTGTCATAGGTTCTTTATGTTTATTAGCTCTTTCGCCTTGGTTGAAAAAAATGATGAAAGGCGTAGCATAAAGTTTAAGGCAGTGGTAAAAATATGATGTCAAAGGTGTAATCTTTTGAAAAGATTACACCTTTTTGCATATTTAGGGTCAAAATTTATTGATAAAGGTGTATTAGACATTATTAAAATTTTGTAGCATAGACTTTAGTCTGTGTAGTAATTACTTGATTAGCAATATATTACAAGCACAGACTAAAGTCTATGCTACAGACCTTAATAATCTTTATTTAGTTTCTATTTTTTACAAAAACAGTCTTTTACTTGCTACAAACCTACAAAAATTCCTATATTGCCATTTATCAAATCGACAACTACTCAATCCAATAGCTTTATGACAGTTCAGGCTTTTATTTTTTTGTTGTTATCGGCTCTTTTTAGTTTCGAACCCAGCTACAATAAAGTCGGGTATGTGCAGAAAGGAGTAGCTTCTTATTATGCAGAGGAGTTTCATGGCAAAAAAACCGCCAACGGAGAGAAGTTTAACATGAATGATTTTACGGCTGCACACCCTCGTATCCGTTTCAATACTTTATTAAAAGTAACCAATTTGGACAATGGCAAAGAAGTTACAGTGCGTGTCAATGACAGAGGTCCCTATGTGGGCGGGAGAATTTTGGATTTGTCGAGAGCAGCAGCCCAAAAAGTAGATATGGTAAAAAACGGTACGGCAAACATTAAGGTAGAGGTAATAGCTGTGGAGCAGTTTGGTAAAACTACACGCATAGAGGACGTAGCAAAACGACCTGATATTCGGAAAGAAGACAACAACAAAGAGAAAAAACAAAGCAAAATAGGTGGTTTATTGTCAAAGATAGCTGATGCTTTGGGTGGGCGTAAGAAGACCACCGAACCTGTGGAAGAACCCAAAAACACACCGCCACCTGTAGTTAC
This sequence comes from Cytophagales bacterium, assembly GCA_947457925.1. Lineage (GTDB taxonomy): Bacteria > Bacteroidota > Bacteroidia > Cytophagales > Thermoflexibacteraceae > JAAFKA01. The sequence continues at coordinate 24,038 of CANGYA010000013.1, forward strand.
ACCTAAGCAACAAGAAAAAACGCCAGATAAACCTTTGGTTATTGAGCCTAAACGCAGAGAAACCATAGAGAATAAAACAGATAATTTACCTAAAAAAGATACAAAACCACAAGAAAAACCTTTGGTAGTAGAACCTAAAAGACCTACGCAACTACCCACAGACGACAATAATGTAACTCCCACACCAACGCCTACTCCTATTGGAGAAGAAAAATTTGAGGCAATGAGTACCTATACTATTTGGGCAACCGAAAAATTCCCTGATGGCTATGGCGTGCAGATTGGTTCTTTTACAGATTTTTCGGTGGCAATAGGCAAAGCCAAAGAACTACAAAGTCATAAAATAGCAACAGCTTATTTACAAGTAGGGGCGAAAGACGGTAAAAAAGTTTATAGAATTTTATTAGGTGAGGGAGATGTAAGTGTGGCTCGGAGTTTAATTCCTATTTTACAATCAAAAGGTTATAGTGGAGTTTTTGTGAAACAACATTATTAAGTTCTGTAGCATAGACTTTAGTCGGGGACACCTAGTCTGTGCCTAATAAATTGAAAGTCAATGTATTATATACACAGACTAAAGTCTATGCTACATTCCTTAATAATATCTATTACTTAAACTATTTCTTGCGGTACTTCACTTCTACTGCGTGTAGTTCCAACAATGGTTTCATAAATTCTTCTAAATCATACACACAAAGTTGGCTGGCAGCATCGCACAATGCTTTGGCGGGTTCTGGGTGTGTTTCTATGAACAAACCATCTATGCCCGAAGCCACACCTGCCCGAGAAAGCACAGGCAAATATTGTCTTGCACCGCCATTCGGGTCTGCACTTGGAATACCGTACTTGCGAATAGCATGAGTAACGTCAAAAACTACAGGGAAACCCGTTTGGTTCATGTGGTAGAAACTACGAGGGTCGACAATCAAGTCATTGTAACCAAAAGAATAGCCTCTTTCTGTCAAAATCACTTGGTCATTGCCTGCATCTACACATTTTTGAGCAGGTTTAGCCATGTTTTCAGGGGCTAAAAACTGTCCATGTTTCAAATTTACTACTTTTCCCGTTTTGGCAGCCTCTACAACCAAAGTAGTTTGCATACACAAATACGCAGGAATTTGGATAATATCCAACACTTCGGCAGCAGGTTTTGCTTGCTCTGGGTAGTGAATATCTGACAAAATAGGAAAACCGAAGTCTTTTTTAATGCGTTGCAATAACTTCAAACCTTCCTCTAAGCCAGGTCCCTGATAGAATTGGGCGGTGCTACGGTTATCTTTTTGGAACGAAGATTTATAAACAATTTTGATTTTTAGTCTTTCTGAAACAGTTTTAAGCATTTCTGCCGTCTTAAGCATAATGCTTTCTTCTTCTATGACGCAAGGACCAGAAATAAGGAATAACTCATCTGCTCCGCAGTCTATATTACCAACTTTAACAATCTTTTTTTGCATATTCAATGTAAAGCTAAATGAAATGAGGCTGCAATTTACGATTTATGTGCTTGTTATGGTAGGTTTTGGGTGGCAAATATTTTCTATGCTACTTAAGTGTTTACAATTTACGCAAAAAGCTATGTATCTATGTTACTATGTGGTTAATTAACCACATAGTAACATAGATACATAGCTTTTTAAATTTAGTTTTAGTAATTTATTCGCCTCTCAACAAAGTTACCGTACCTTTTACTTGTTTGTTTTTGAAAAGAATGTGGTAGAAATAAGCCCCCGGGGGGAAACCAGCCCCGTCCCAAGAGAAGTTTCTATCATTACTTTCATAAACCAAAGCCCCCCAACGGTTGTAGATAACAATTTTGATGAAACTATCTTGGCAATTATCCACAGGAATATCTTGTTTGAAAGTATCATTTTTGCCATCTCCATTTGGCGTAAAGACATTGTAAGGTACAAAATCTTTTGGTGCTGAAATATCTATGAGTTTGAACACCACAAAAATTTCATCTGTTTGTGGATTACCACAAGGATTTTGGTCGACTACCGTAAATTTCAACCTAAACTCACCTTTGCGTTTCAAAATTTCGCAGTCGGGTTGCCATTGCAATTTGGCAGTTTGTGGGGCTACGCCTGTTACCTCGTTGAACACAAAACGGTAATCTTGTAAACTAAAGTCTGTACCAACCCCTGTAATTTTGATAATGTCTTTGTCTATGTCTTCCGCCTTAATGTCCATGTTAATTACTTCGCCCAATGTTACGGTACGAGTATATTCACGTTTAGCAGCATCATATTGCAGATTACCAGTTACATCTGTAAAAATTCTTGGCTTGTTAGGATTTGGTAGAGGTATCAAACGCAAATTAACCCTTACTGTATCTTTAATCGGCAATCCACAACCTTTATAGTCTTGGAATACCAATAACACCATATAATCTTTTGGCGTTTGGCTGCCTCTTAGCAACGAACAATCTGTTTTCCAATTAAAATCGGACTGAATAGGAGCTATGCCTTTTACCGTACTGAAAGTCATGCCATCTGCCAAACCTACTGCCATAATGCTTACGCTGTCTTTATCTGCATCATCTACAGTTGCTCTGAAAGTCAATGCTTCGCCTGCTGTAATGGTTCTTGAATACACTTTGCTACTGTTTTGTGTCAAATTATTGGCAGTAGCTACAGGTCTTGCGTTAGATTTGTTGTCATAGTACAAAATCAAACGTAGTTTAATGGTATCTCTCAAACTACGTTGGCAATCTCTAAAATCATTGCCTACAAATTGTATTTCAAAAGTACGGCTCAACTGTCCCCCTGCTATATTCAACATACTACAGTTGGTTTGCCACACAAACGGCGACCTTAGTAGAGGTCTGCCCCTGCGAGGTGTGAAGTTCATGTTAAAATCTGCCAAACGGAAACCAACGCCAGCCCCATTTAAGAACAAACTATCTCTGTTACGGTCATCTGCCAAAATATCTACTTGGTACAAACTGCCTACTTTTACAGAATCTGTATAAGTACGAGTAGTTGCATTGTAACGAGGTAGCAAGGTAGAAACCACAGGGCGGAAATTTACCTCTGGGTTTGGTAATACTCTTAACCGAACTTGTATGGTATCATACTTTTTATTTCCACAAAAATCAAAGTCATTCACAATAAAACGGACAAAATAATCGGCAGCTTTTACCGTATCGGGCAAGAAAGTACAGTTGGTTTGCCATAAAAACGTGCCTGTTTGTGGGGCTTTGCCATTGCGAGCCGTAAAACGCATACCCAATGCCGAAGGCACTAAGTTGATGCCTTGTAAAGCTAAAATTACCGAATCTTTTTCAGGGTCATCTCCCGTTACGGTAAAGTTAAAGGCTTGCCCAACAACCACAGAATCATAGTAGATTTTGTTTCTTATATCATAGGCTAAACTTGCCGTAATACTTGGTTTCAAATTGCTACGAGGCAATACTCTTAGTCGTACAGTTACGGTATCAAATTTTTTATTGCCACAAGCATCAAAATCATTTACCAATACTCTTAAATCGTATGATTTGGCAGTGGTGTTATTTGTCAAGTGGGTACACAAAGTTTGCCAACTCAACGTGCCTGTTTGTGGGGCTTTTCCACTTTGCGGACTGATACGCATACCTAAACCTGCTGCATCAAAACCTTGTCCCAATAGCGTAAAGGCAATAGAGTCATTTTCGGGGTCTGTACCTCTGAACGGAATAGTAAAAGTATTTCCTACCAAAATAGAGTCATAATAAACCTTTTTGGCAGTGTCAAATGGCAGTGTACTTGTAATAGCTGGTTTTTTATTGTCCACAGGTTTTACAAAAATTTCAAAATATGTAGTGTCAAACGTAGGGTTGCGACAAGTACCTCTGTCTTGTACTATCATACTGAACCTAAAATTTTTGCCGTTTACGTCTGTAGCACTTAGCACATTACAAGGTGGTGTCCAAGAAAATTTGGCGGTTTGCGGGGCTTTTCCTACGGCATTGGTAAATCTTACGCCCAAAGTTGTTGGATTAAAACCTGTACCTGACAAACTAAAACTAATTGTATCACCATTTATGTCTGTTCCCAAACCATCAAAATTGATAGTTTTACCTACAAAAACAGTATCATAGTACGTCTTATTAGTAGCATTAAATTTAGGTAAAGAAGTCGTAATTTTTGGTGGTGCGTTTTCTGTTTGTGGGTTAATCACCTTAATACGCACTGTAATAGAATCTCTTAAACTTACCTGACAACGGCGAGTATCTACCGAAGTAAATTTCAATTCATACGTTTTTTCTTTTTCAGTAGGTAGCAAAAGATTACAGGCAGGTGTCCAAGAAAATTGTCGAGTCAAAATAGGATTGCCTGAAGTTGTAGGAAAACTAATGCCGATTGTTGCAGGATTAAAGCCGATGCCTTGCATAGCCATTGTAATCACGTCTTTGTTGGGGTCATCGCCTGTCAATGTAAAACTAATAGGTCTGCCTGCTTGTATAGTCGTGTCATAGGTTCTTATGGTAGTTCTGGGCATATTTGCCACTATGGTAGGGGCTTGGTTAGGGGCTGGTAAAATTTTTACGTTAATGCGTGTAGTGTCTAACAAGGGTACTGCACAACTATTGTCTTCTACAATAGCATCAAAAATATAAGTAGCTGGCAGACTTGAAGGACATTCATTGAAACACAAAGGCAACACTAAACGACCATTGACCAATGTACCTGATAATGGGGCAACTGATGGCGGTAAAGTGCTGGGAGCTACAGCTCTGAAACGTACACGAGCTTGTGTATTGGGGTCTCTGTCTGTAATCACAATGTTAGCACAACGATTCGCATCTGATACTAAAAATTTTAAAGTATCTGAAGCACCTAAATTAACACCCGCAGTCGTTTGTGCAACAATATTAGGTGGAGTTGTGCTAGGGCAGTTCAAGACCATTAATTGAAATTCTCTACGTACTTCACCTATTTTGATACCATTTCTAAATTCTTCACAACGCACCGCAAAAACGTGCAAACCACTACGGCTGGCTGTCAAATTCAAAACACCTGTAGTAGAACTCACTGTTAATGGTGGTGTACCCGGTACCATGTTGTTTACCCCAATACCTGCCGTAAATTGTACTAAAGGATATGGAGCAGGTCTTGGATTTACAGGGGCAGGTTCGTTAGCTGTACTAAAACCGTTAAGTGGGGTGGTTAAAGAATAACGTAATTCATCTCCGTCTGGGTCTCTACCACTAAAATCGAAGAAGAAAGGTTGATTTACACACGCATAATCACTCAAAGGTGGAAACAGTGTGGGCGAAGAATTAAAAAATGGTTGTCCGTTACGTACTACAGGCGGAAACTCTAAATAAAAGGTTTGCCCTGCTCCCCCTGGATTAGTGATATTATTGATGACACCATTTCTACAGCATCTTTCCCAAACCATATAATAACCACCTGCATCATTATAAACATTAGCATTAAGAGCTATATCTAAACTGTAACCAATCCGCCGAGTACGCAGTTGCCCCGTAGCACAGGCAGGATTGGTATAAGGTACATTGTCATCTGAAACTCTTGGTAGTGTAAATGTCTGCATAAAAGCATTATTAGACTTTTGAAAGACATGAACACGAATGGTAGGGTCTATAGCATCTACATTTCCATTCACAGCATCAAAATACATGACTAAACTTAGTCTATACTGATTATTGACACGCAAGTATTGTAAGTTAAATTCGCCACCTACAATATGGGTAGCTTGTGTTATGAAAGGCAGCAGCAAACATAACACGACAAAGAGCCGAAAGATAGGTTGTATCATGGTTTTATACGAATATTATTGTGTAAAGATAACTACATTTAAGGAGTAAAGCCAATAGGGTATAAGTTTTAAGGTACTTTTTAAGTAAGTTTCATGTTAAAAACCCTTAAATCCTTTTAAATGCCTGCAATAAACTGTAATCTTTGTGAGTGCCTATTTTTGGGCTAAAACTTTAAGTCTATAACCACAATGAAGTCATTTTATTACGCCTTTATTTGCTTGTTGGCTCTGACCATTACGCCATTACAAGCTCAAAAGCAACTTACTCTCGAAGACATTTATAAATTTGGTGTCTTTCGCGAAAAATCCGTTCAGGGGATTAATTGGACAAAAAACGGGCAATTTTACACCTCTTTAGAGCAAAACGGAGTGGTCAAATACGACATTACTACGGGCAAAGCTGTGGAAACTGTCGTAGATTTTGGGACATTGAACCCACGCATAGACGTAGATGATTATGCGTTTAGTAGTGATGAAAAAAAACTATTGTTCACCACTAACACCGAGCCGATTTACCGCCGTTCTTTTCGGGCAGATTATTATGTGTATGACCTCACAAGCAAGACTTTACAACCTTTGGCAGCAGAAGGTCGCCAATCGTATGCTACTTTTTCGCCAGACGGCAGCAAAGTGGCTTTTGTAAGAGAGAATAACTTATTTGTAGTAGATTTGGCAAATAACAATGCCCTTACACAAGTTACTAATGATGGCAAATTTAACCACATCATCAACGGCAGTACGGATTGGGTGTATGAAGAAGAATTAGGTTTTGCACAAGCCTTTTTTTGGTCGCCAGACAGCAAAAAAATTGCCTTCTACAAATTTGATGAAAGCAATGTGAAAGAATACAATATGCAGTATTGGGACGAAAAACAGTTGTACCCTGTGGATTACCGTTTCAAGTACCCCAAAGCTGGTGAAGCTAACTCAGTAGTCAATATTTTTGTCTATCAAATAGAGGGCAAACAAACCGTAAAAATGGACACTGGCACAGAAACAGACATTTATATTCCAAGAGTAAAATGGACTTTAGACAGCAATGTCTTGTCTATCCGCCGCATGAACCGCCTACAAAACCGTTTGGAAATTCTGCACAATAACGCCACCACTGGAGCAGCTACCGTAATTTGGAAAGAAGAAGACAATGCCTATGTAGATGTGGAATATGCAGACGACTTGATTTATTTGAAAGATGGCAAACAGTTTATTTTGACTTCTGAAAAAGATGGCTACAAACATTTTTATTTATACAACATCAATGGCAGTTTGGTAAGCCAAATTACTTCGGGAAATTGGGAAGTAGCTGATTTTGTGGGTATTAACGAAAATACAAAACCTGCCACTATTTATTTTACTTCTACCGAAGATTCACCTTTGGACAGACATTTTTATAGCATTGGCTTAGATGGCAAAAAGAAAACAAAATTGACTACGCAAAAAGGCACGCATACCGTAAATATGAGTCCAGATTTTAGTCATTACATTTTGTTTCATACCGCAGCCGACAGCCCAACAACGGTAAGTATTTTCAAAACCGCCAAAAACACATTGGTTACAGTAAGAGAAGACAACAAAGCCTTGCGTGAACAAATTGCAGCCTACCAACTTCAACCCAAAGAGTTTTTCAATTTCCAGACTACAGACAAGCAAACTTTGTACGGCTATTGGATTAAGCCCAAAAACTTTGATGCGACGAAAAAGTACCCTGTCATTATGTATGTGTACGGAGGTCCCGCCTCACAATCTGTAAAAAATTCTTGGGCAGATGGACACTTGTATTTCCACCATTATTTGGCACAACAAGGCTTCCTCGTTGCGTGTGTGGACAACAGAGGCACAACCGCCAGAGGTGCAACTTTCAAAAAATCTACCTATGCTAATTTGGGTAAATACGAAGTACAAGACCAAATAGCAGCAGCTAATTTTTTGGGCAGTCAGGCGTATGTGGATAAAAGCAGAATAGGCATTTGGGGCTGGAGCTACGGCGGTTACATGACTTCTTTGTCTATGATGCTGGGGGCAGATGTGTGGAAAGCAGGCGTGGCAGTAGCCCCAGTAACTACTTGGCGTTTGTACGATACGATTTACACCGAAAGATTTTTGAAGAAACCTTCGGAAAATGCAGGAGGATACGACCTCAATTCGCCTATCATGCACGCCGACAAACTCAAAGGCAATTTCTTTTTGATACATGGCACAGGCGACGACAATGTGCATTTCCAAAATGCCGTTTACCTACAAAATGCCCTTATCAAAGCCAATAAACAGTTTGAGTCTTTCTATTATCCTAACCGCAATCATGGTATTTATGGAGGCAACACTCGTCTGCATTTGTACCAAATGATGTTTGATTTTTGGAAGAGAAAATTGTAAGGGTTTAATAATGCCACTTACTTCATAATCAAGCATTAACAGTTCCCAAAGAATTGTTAATAAGTAATTGGAAAAATAAATGTGCCACAGACTTTAGTCTGTGCGTCTTTGATTATCAAGAGATTACAGACTAAAGTCTGTGGTACAATATTATCAATTAATTAGTTACTCTTACTTACCAATTAATAATTGTGCATTAGCACTTACTTGTTCTTTGGATAGATATAGTGTTAAACGGTGTAATCTTTTGAAAAGATTACACCGTTTCTAATTATGTAACATTATTTATTAGTTTTCTCCGCCAGCCTGCAATCTTTCTGCATTTTCTGCCAAACGCAACTGTTCTATAAACTCACCAATATCTCCGTCCATTACGGCATTCAGGTTGTAAACCGTATAGTTGATACGGTGGTCTGTAACCCTACTTTGTGGGTAGTTGTAAGTACGAATCTTGTCCGACCTGTCGCCACTGCCTACCATACTTTTGCGTTGTTGCGTAATTTCGGCTTGTTGTTTTTGCAACTCAATTTCATACAATTTAGCACGTAACATACGCATTGCATTTTCTCTGTTGCCCAACTGTGTCCGTTCTGTTTGGCACATCACGACCAAACCCGTGGGTCTGTGTGTCAAAATCACTTTGGTTTCTACCTTGTTTACGTTCTGTCCACCAGCACCACCACTTCTTGATGTTTGTAGGTCTATATCACTTTCACGCAAATCCACGTCAATTTCTTCTACTTCTGGCAATACCGCCACAGACGCAGCCGAAGTATGCACACGACCTTGTGTTTCGGTAGCAGGTACACGTTGTACACGGTGTACGCCAGCCTCATACTTCATTTTTCCGTACACATCTTCGCCTGTGATAGACAAAATGACTTCTTTGTACCCACCAGCTGTCCCCTCTGTTTCTTCCATCACCGACATTTTCCAGCCTAATCTTTCTGCATAACGGAGGTACATACGGTACAAATCTCCTGCAAATAGCGAAGCCTCGTCGCCACCTGTCCCAGCACGAATTTCCAAGATGATATCTTTGCTGTCGTTGGGGTCTTTTGGAATCAACAAGTCTTTCAAAATGGTTTCCAATTCCTCTTTTTTAGGCTCTAACTCCTCCAATTCAGCCTTTGCCATGTCCCTAAAATCCGCATCTTTTTCGGTTTTCAGTACCTCTTTGGCATTGTCGATATTACTTAAAATATTGCTGTATTGGTGATAATAGCCCACTATTTTCCCCAAATCTTTATATTCTTTGTTCAGTTTCGCATAACTTTTCATATTAGCCATTTGTTCGGGCTGTGCGATAAGTTCTGCTACTTCGTCGTATCTTTGCTTTATAGCTTCTAATTTTTCTATCATACCAAAAATTTTTCCGCAAAGGTAAGTAATTCTTTGGAAATGAAGGCATTTTTTCAAAGATGTATTTTAACGCATCACCGCTAAAACCTCCTCTATATACTCCCGACTATTGGATAAACGAGGGACTTTGTTTTGACCACCCAATTTATTTTTGCGTTTGAGCCATTCAAAAAATGTTCCTTTGGGGGCTGCGTGTACCAACGGAGCTACTAAGGCAATATCTTGGTATCTCTTGGCATCATAGTCCGCATTGAGTTGGCGGAGGGTTTCGTCGAGAATTTGGGTAAAGGTGGTTAGGTTTTCGGGTTGTTTTTCAAACTCTATTACCCATTCGTGTCCGCCTCTGTTGTAGCTGCCGTTTTTGTCCGAACTTAAGTAGATAGGGGCAGCCGTAAAGTTGTTGATAATAGCATTCGTAGCTTCGCAAGCCGTTGTAATAGCTATTTCGGCATTTTCTACCATGACCTCCTCGCCAAAAGCATTGATAAAGTGCTTGGTACGTCCCGCAATTTTGATGCGGTAAGGCGAAATGCTGGTAAATTTTACGGTATCGCCAATATTATATCGCCAAAGTCCTGCGTTGGTGCTTATCAAAACGGCATACGTTTTCCCCAATTCTACTTGGTCTAAACCTATGGCTTTGGGCTGTTCTTTGTCCCATTCTTCTACGGGCAAAAACTCAAAATACACACCGTAATCCAATAATAACAGCATTTCATCACTGTTTTTCTGGTCTTGCAAGCCAAAAAAACCTTCGGAAGCATTGTAAACCTCCAAATAGTGCATTTTGTCCGAAGGAATTAGCTGTTTGAAAAGTTGGCGGTAAGGGTGAAACGCCACTGCCCCATGAAAAAATACTTCCAAATTTTCCCACACTTCACAAATATTACTTTTGCCTGTAATGTCCAAAATTCTTTGCAACAAAACCACCGTCCATGTAGGTACGCCTGCCATACTTGTTACATTCTGGCGGAGGGTTTCTTGTGCCATTGCCTCTATTTTTTCTTCCCATTTGTCCATCAGGGCAGTTTTCAGGCTGGGAGTTCTTAAATATTCCGCCCAAAAAGGTAAATTTTTCATCAAAACTGCCGAAACATCTCCGTAGTAGCTGTTGGGGTTCAGGTGATTGGGGCTAAGACTACCGCCAATAGACAAAGTTTTCCCTGCCAAAACCTTTGTATCAGGGTAATTGTCTATGTAAAGGGCTAACATATCTTGCCCACCTCTGTAATTACACTCCTTTAAGGCTTCGTTGGACACAGGAATAAACTTACTACGGGCATTGGTCGTACCTGAAGACTTCGAAAATTTGTCGATGTGTGAAGCCCATAATACATTTTGTTCTCCGCGTAGCATACGTTCTATGTATGGATACAACTGTTCATACGCCGATACAGGCACTCTTTGGCGGAACTGTTCGGGGTTTTTGATACTACTGTAGTCGTACAACTTGCCCCACTCCGTATTTTTGGCACTTTGAATAAGCCCTTGAAACTGTTGGGCTTGTACGTCATGCGGAAACAATCTGAATTGGTCTATTCTTCGCATTCTTTGGCGAAAAAACAGATTGGCAAGTGTGGTAAATATCATGGCGAAATGTCTGTATAGTTGAAACCTATAAGGTTTTTTAAACCTTATAGGTTTTAGTTATCTTCAAATGTTACAAATTACTATAATTTCTACCCTATCACACAATTTTAAGCTACAAAATTGTAGTTTTTCATTTAACCAATTCTTTACTATGCAATGCGTATGCCTATGAGTGTTATATCATCTGTTTGCGGTTCGTTGGCTTCAACTTGCCATTCTGTAATGGTTTTTACAACTATTTTTTCTTGTGTCGCCACGTCTTGATGAGCAATAGACTGTAACAATTCACGTAATTGCTTTTTCATAAATCTGCGGTTGTCTTTGCCCCCAAATTGGTCTTGGTAGCCGTCTGATGCCAAATAAATCATAGTTGGTTTATCTATCATTAATTCATGTTTGGTATAAGCAAAGTCTTTTTCAATACTCAAACCTATCGGCATTTTATCGGCTTTTATTTCATTAAACTCTTGATTTTGAATATAATATAAAGGAAACATAGCTCCTGCATACTCTATTTTTACTTCTTTCACGTCTGTTAATTGCAGTGCCGTTTTAGGTGCTTTCAGTATTCGTAGCACCGCCAAATCCATACTGTCCCTTACCTTTCCGTCATTGGCAGCCAAAATTTTAGTCAATAATACAGGCACTTGGTTAATAATGGTATTAGGGGCAGTAATGCCTTGTTCTTCAATGATTTGGTTCAAAATAGTGTTGCCAATCATTGTCATAAAAGCCCCCGAAACGCCGTGTCCTGTGCAGTCCACTGCTATCAAAATGGTGCAGTTGGGCAGTTCTTTGAACCAATAAAAATCACCACTTACAATATCACGAGGTTTGTAAAACACAAAACTTTCTGGAAACACCTCCCTAATTTGCGTAATAGTAGGCAAAATGGCTTTCTGAATACGCAGAGCATAGTTGATAGAAGCCACAATATCGTCATTCTTCTTCTCAATAATCAATTTTTGTTCTTGTACTTGCCCCAAAGTAGCCGATAAACTTTCATTCATTTCGACCAATACATCAGAGTTTTGCCTTAATTCTTCTTCGGAGGCTTGTAATTCAGCATTTTTTTCCGCAATTTCTATTTGTTGTTTTCTTAGTAATTTGTTTTGTTGGTGGTTTCGCTATGCAGCCACCGCCACAATGAGTACAATCAAAAAAGCTGCTATGATAATCCAATACGCCAACTGTTCACGATTTTTTCCCTCTTTTAGCTCCAAATCTTGGACTCTTTTGTTGGTTTCTAAGAGTTGATTACGGTTTTTCTCTAACTCCAATGCCTTTTTCTGCTCCTCTTGTTGAGCTTGTTTCTTTTCTATTTCAAGGCTTTGTAATTGTTTTTGTTGTTCTAAACTTGCAATTTCTTGGTTTTTTCTTTCTGTTTCTAGTCGTTGTTGGGCAAGTTTTAGTTGCTGTTCAGTAGCTTCTTTAGCTAATTGTTCATTTTTTAACTTAACAGCTTGTAAGTTTTTTTCTTGTTGCAAAATTTGCAAAGTTTGTTCTTGCTTTTGTGCCTCCAAAGCCATTTGTTTCAAAGTTAAATTTTGTTTTTCTTTTTCTGCTAAACCTAATAACAAATCATTTTCAGTTTGTTGTACGTTTGCTTGTGCTTTTTGGGTTTCTTCTTTCTGTTTTGCTATTTGTTGTGATAATAATTGACGATATTCCTCCGATTTTTTGAAGTTTTCTTGTGCTTGCTTAAAATCACTTTGTTGCGTATAAGCATTATTCAAAACCAAATAAGCATCAGCCAAAGCCTTGTAAGCATTGATAGGCGTAGCCACTTCAATAGCTTTTTCAGCTAATGCAATCGCATTAAAACTGTGTTTACGAAGCAACTCATTTCCTGCCAATAAATTATAAGCCGTTGCAAGGTCTTCTGGATTTTTGCTTTTACTGCTCAAATCTATTGCCTTGTTATAGTAAGTTTCGGCGGCTAGAAAATTACCCAACATAGAATAAGTAACCGCCATATTATTGATAACAGCAAGATTTTCTTGATTTAGCTTACTAAATTCCTCAATAGCTTTGTTCAGATAAAGGGCAGAATTTTTTAAATCTCCTTGTTGGCGGAACAAATAGCCTGTATTTTGATAGGCAAATGCTAAATTTTCGGTGTTTTTTGCGTCTTTGCTGTTCGGATTACTTGCCTTGACTTTTTCGTATTCAGCACTCAATTTTTGGGCATAATCTAAGGCTGCAACATACTTTTTTTGTGCCGAACAAAGACTAAGCAAATTAGACAAAGCCAAAGTTTCGGTAGCAAGGTCTTTATTTTGCAAAGCTATTTGCAGTAAGTCAGCATAATTTTTTTCGGCATTCGCATAATTTTTTTGCAAAGCATAACATTCTGCTATTTCCTTTGTCCATTCTGTTGGCTTGGAAATTTGGTAAAAAGGTTGTGCTTTTTGCAAATGCACAATACTTTGTGTATAAGCCTTTTGATTTTTATAGATTTTAGCTAACAAAAAATGTATAGTTGCTGCTTTTTTATCATTTTCAGGTTCATTTTTCAGATTTTCAGCACTCTTTAAGGCAGTCAAAGTATAGGGCAAGGCAGTAGCGTAGTCGTTTTGCTGCACATAAAAAACAGCTAATTGATGGGCAATATCAGCCGTTTGGCTGTTATTACCTTGTTTTTCGGCTTCGGCTAAGGCTTGTTTCCATTGGGTAGGGTTGTTTTGTTGTGCCAGCCCTTTGGAAATTGTGATGAAACAAAGCCCGAAAAGTAAGAGATATGGTAAGAGTTTTTTCATTTTAAGTTACGTAATTGTAAGCTGTAACTGCACCCCAAAAGTATTTTTCACTGTCTTTTTATTGTCAAGATTAAAGTTTGTAATAAAAAGTTCTTTTCCTAATTGACGAGATGCTCCATTTGAATTTTCTGCTTGATTACGCATTCCATACATTAAATCCCATTCCACAATATTTGCAAACGAGAATAAATCCTTTATATATTCACAATTATCATAAGTAATCAACCATTTATGATTACAATTTTTCATTACTTCCGCAAATCTTTTGTGGTCAAAACCTTTATGTAACTTACCTTTTTTTCCATAAAGGGCAGATTTTGTTGCAGAAAAGTACGGTGGGTCAAGAAAAATAAATACATTTTCGCCTGTTGTGCCTACAACTTCTTCATAGTCTAAATTTGTAATTGTTGTGTTCTTTACTACGTTTTTTAAAAGCTCTAATCGTTGGATACTACTTTCTGTAAACCGTTTTTGAAAGGCTTGCTCCGAAAACCCGCCTGCTTCGGTTGTACCAGAAAAAGTAATTCGATTAAAAACGAAAAAGGCACTTGCTTTTTTCAAATCGTCAAAGCTATTTATATTTTCGCCCAAGAATTTGTGTAATGCTTTACCATTTTCAAATTCTTTTTTCCAGACATTTACTTGATTGATAAGACCTTGTAAATCTTTTTGTGAATATTCCCAAAATTTGTATAACTCAAAATACAAGTCATTTATCCAATATTTTCTATGAGGATAAAGTTGTTTCAATGCTAAAAACACTGAACCGCCACCCACAAAAGGCTCTCTAAATTCTTCAAAATGAGGGATTAAGGGCAAAATTTGCTCTAATGCCTTACTTTTTCCGCCAGGGTATCTTAATGGGCTTTTTATCATTGTTTTATCTTTCTTTCAAAATTACCATAAATCCATTTGTTTTAGCTTCTTCAAATAAGGTTTTCAGATAATTTTGTTGTGCCTGCTTTAATTTATTTTCCTTACAAAAATGTTCAAATTCTGTTTCATTTGCCACTGAATTGATTACTGATTTGAGTTTTGAAGAACTCAAAAGTAAAACAGGAATTGCATTTTTGGGTATGTTATTTACTACTGTATTTTTCAAATTGGTGTATAAAATCATTTTTAGTAAGCCGTCTTTTATATCACTATTATTTGGTAAAATACTTGAATTTTTGGCTATACTCCCAGCGTGTTTTCCTTCTATCAAATAAATTTTATCATTTTCTAATTTGACTTCATCTACAGTTAAAAAATATTCGCCACCTAAAAAGTTCGTGATAGTAATTTTTGCCTTTGTCAAAGTTGCTAAGACTTCTTTAGGTTGTATGGTTACAAATTCCCTACTCTGTGCTTCTTTTGCTTTTTTGCGTGAAAACTCCATAAATTCTTTTGTACTTTTACTAATGACTTCTTGAAAATTGTGTAGTAAACTACCGTAATCCCTTAAACTTTATGTATTGATTTTCAATAAGTTAGGTTCTTACTACCTATGTATCTGTGATAAACCTTTTTTTCAAAAGTACCCTAAAAATACGTAAAAACAGCCTATTGTAAGGTTTTTTACTATTTTTTCCCTAATACTTTAAAAAAAGTTTATCAAAGTAGTAAGGTGTACGAATTTCAAAGAACTAAGCAAAAGAAAAAATAGTGCAATTTTTTTAAAGACTTTCTAAGCCCTTTTCAGACTTAG
>CANGYA010000014.1 GCA_947457925.1 Cytophagales bacterium
AATTGTTATACGTAGTCTTCAAGAAGCTCTATAAAGATGACATCTTTCTAAAAGATGTCATCTTTATAGAGCTTCTTGAAGACAATCAAACTTATTTCTTTGAAAAAAATTAGTTTCACTATAAGTTTTTAAAGCACGACCCTAAGAAAGATTACATCTTTATAGGGCTTGTTGAACACAAACAACTTATTTATTTGAAAAAAATTAACTTTAGTATAAGTTTTTAAAGCACAACACTAAAAGCCCTTGTAGGGTTAGCTATTTATCTAATTTTAACTAAAACCAATTTTATTTGTAGTATAAGTATCGTATAAAACAGTAGCTTTTGATTTATTTTTTTTAGCATCTTAAAATCTCATTATTTCCAACACTCAGATTAATTATGCACCTTACCAAAGACCTTTACGGAACTTCGCTATCCTTGCTTACCGATTTGTACCAAATCACCATGGCGTATGGCTATTGGAAAACGGGGATTGTAGAAAAAGAAGCTGTTTTTAATCTCTATTTCCGCAAAAACCCATTTCAGGGTGGCTATACAATAGCCTGCGGATTAGAATATGCCATAGATTTTCTCAAAAATTTAAGATTTACCCAAGAAGACACCGCCTATTTAGCCACACTCACAGGCAATGACGGCAAACCTCTGTTCGAAAAAGCCTTTTTGGACTACTTAGAAAACATGAGGTTTACTTGTGATATAGACGCAGTACCCGAAGGTACAGTGATTTTTCCACAAGAACCACTGATTCGTGTTCGGGGTCCTCTTATTCAAGGGCAACTTATCGAAACTCCTTTGCTCAATATTATGAATTTCCAAACATTGATAGCTACTAAATCTGCACGTATTACGCAAGCAGCCAAAGGAGCAGATGTTTTTGAGTTTGGTTTGAGAAGGGCACAAGGCATAGATGGCGGTTTGGCTGCAAGTAGGGCTGCCTATATTGGCGGTTGTGATGGCACATCTAACGTATTGGCGGGTAAACTATTCGGGATTCCTGTACGTGGCACACACGCACACAGCTGGGTCATGTCTTTTGAAAATGAAACAGAGGCTTTTGAAAAGTACGCTGAAGCCTTACCCAACAACTGCATTTTCTTGGTAGATACTTATGACACGATTAACGGGGTGAAATACGCCATAGAAGTAGGGCATAAATTGGAAAGTAAGGGGCATAAATTTGCGGGCATACGGTTAGACTCTGGCGACTTGGCGTACCTAAGTATTCAGGCTCGTAAGCTATTGGACGAGGCAGGTTTCAAAGACACCAACATCATTGCAAGTAATGACCTCGACGAACATATTATAAACAGTTTGAACCAACAAGAAGCTCAAATAGATGTTTGGGGCATAGGTACAAAATTGGTTACGGCATACGACCAACCAGCTTTGGGCGGTGTCTATAAAATTGCCGCGGTGCGAAACAACAACGGACAGTGGGACTACAAAGTGAAACTGTCTGAACAAGCTATAAAAGTGTCTAACCCCGGTATTTTGCAAGTAAGGCGTTTCTTTACAGACGAAGGGCAGTGTATTGCCGATATGATTATCGACGAGGACAACAAGCCACAAGACGAATTGGTAATTGTCGACCCCTTAGACAGCACCCGTAGAAAAACGGTAAGCCCTACGACCAAGTACAAAGACTTGTTGCAACCTATTTTCTCTAAAGGCAATTTGGTGTATCAAACTCCTGATATTCATACCATTAAAGAAACTGCAAAACAAAGTGTACAGTCTTTACACAACAGTATTTTGCGTTTTACGAACCCTCACGAATACCCTGTAGGTTTGGAAAGAGGTTTGCACGAAATGAAAACCAACTTGATTTTGAAGTTGAGAGGGGTGAAAAAATAAGCTATTTACAACAGTACATGTGCCTTTAGGCGAATGATTTTTGTCGTTAGCAATGCAAAATTCGCCTAAAGGTGAATGTACCAAAAATATAAGCAATATTCTTTAGGCTTTTAAGGCTTAAAAAATATTGCTTATATTTTGATAATAGAGTTTATGAATACTTGCCGAAAGATGTAATCTTTTTGAAAGATTACATCTTTCGGCAAGTATTCATAAACTTTAATAGGTAACGTAAGTTGCGTAATACCTAACTGTAGAATGGACTTTAGTCCGTTTTTAGGTTTTTCCTATGAAAAAATTGATTTTTATAGGAAAAACTCCTCGTTTTTATTGTTAAAAACGGACTAAAGTCCGTTCTACAGGCACTACGTAACTTACGTTAGGTACTAAAAATTTTAACTACTGAAAACACTATACCAACAACCGAATAGGGTCTTCTAACAAAGATTTTACGGTTTGTAAAAAGGCTGCTCCGCTTGCCCCATCTACGACTCTGTGGTCGCAAGACAAGGTTACACGCATCATATTACCAACGGCTAACTGCCCGTTTTTCACGATTGGCACTTCTTTGATAGCCCCAACAGCTAAAATACACGCATCTGGCGGGTTGATAATAGCCGTAAATTCTTCTATCCCAAACATACCTAAGTTGCTGATAGAGAAGGTATTACCTTCCCAATCGGCAGGTTGTAGTTTTTTGTTTTTGGCTTTTCCGCCCAAATCTTTTACTTCGCCAGCTATTTGCGACAAAGATTTTGTATCTGCAAAACGAACTACAGGCACTAACAGCCCATCTTCCACAGCTACCGCCACACCTATATTAATGTGTTCATTGTAACGAATTTTGTCGCCCAACCAAGACGAATTAATCGCAGGGTGTTTCCGTAAAGCTGCTGCACAAGCCTTAATCACTAAGTCATTGAACGAAATTTTGACAGGTGAAATTTCATTCATACCATTGCGAGCCGTAATAGCTTTGTCCATATTAATATCCATTGTCAGATAAAAATGTGGTGCAGTGTACATACTTTCACTCAAACGGCGAGCTATGACCTTACGCATTTGCGACACAGGCACTTCTGTATAACTTTCTTTGCCCGTTGTGGTTTGTACGGTTGGCGTGTTAGTTGTTGTTTTGGCGGTTTGTGGTTGGAAATGCTCCACATCTTTCTTCACAATACGACCATTTTCGCCACTACCAGCTACGGCTTGAATATCAATGCCTTTTTCCTTAGCTAATTTTTTAGCCAAAGGCGAGGCTTTTATTCTGCCTCCGTCTGCGGTATTATGTGCTGTGGTGGTAGTTGTAGGTGCAGGTGTTGAGGCTGCCACAGTGTTAGTGGTGATAGGTGTTTGCGGAGTGGCAGCTACTACGGCAGGTTGTTTGTCTGCCTCCAACAATAATTTGTAGTCTGCATTTGCCTCACCAATAATGGCAATAATACCGTTTACAGGTACAGATTTACCGTTTTCCACACCAATATACAACAAAATGCCATCTTCGTAGTTTTCCAACTCCATAGTCGCCTTGTCTGTTTCTACTTCGGCTAAAATATCTCCAGATTTCACTTTGTCCCCCACATTTTTCAACCACTTAGCAATCACGCCTTCAGACATGGTATCACTCAATTTTGGCATACGCACTACCGCAGCCTTTACATGGCTTGTATCTATTTTTGCAGCCGTTACCGCAGGAGTTACAGGGGTAACTGCTTGTTTTTCAGGGCTTGGCGTGTTGGTAGGCGTAGCTGTGCCACCTGCCAAAGAAGCCAATAAAGCCTCTATATTTTCGCCTGCCTTGCCAATAATAGCTATTACGCCATCTACAGGGACGGCAGCTTTTTCAGGCACGCCGATATGCAATAAAGTGCCACTTTCATAACTCTCAAGCTCCATAGTGGCTTTGTCTGTATCTACCTCTGCGAGAATATCTCCAGATTTTACCGTATCTCCTACTTTTTTTAGCCATTTTGCAATGACACCTTCAGACATGGTATCACTCATCTTTGGCATTCTGATTACTTCTGCCATTGTGTTTGGTATGGTTTTATTTTTTCAAAAATAGCAAGTATTTTCAAAATTCAATGAATTTCTCGTAAAAATGCGTAGGTTTTTAAGGCAACTACTAAGTTTCTATTGCTTGGGTACAACTTACTTAACTTACTTATGCCTACTTAGTTATTTAAGCACGACTTTGTAAATGCGTAAATTTAGGTATGAATTTACACTAAAAAATTGTAGTTTTGCTTATCTAAGCACTTCGCAATTTTATCTTATGCTCAAACAAGATACTATCAAACAACTTACGCAACAATTAGGAGAGGCAGCCAAGTACCAAAACACAGCCATTGTGCAGGAAATTGCACAAAAATTACTTCCTGCCGATTTGAGTACAATTTTAGACGAATTGAATACCTCACAGTGTCATTTTATCATAGACGTAGTACCGCCTACATTGGCAGCAGCTATTTTGGCAGATTTAGCCCCTGAAATTCGCAAGCCTTTTTTACAAAATTTTATCCCCGAAGAATTGGCGGTTATCATAGACCAAATGGAGTCAGACAATGCCGTTGATGTACTGAATGAACAAGATGTTTTGTTTGCAGAAAGTGTGATGCCCTTGTTAAATAAAGACAAAGCCAATGACATTCGGGCTTTGTTGCACTATCCGCCAGACTGTGCGGGGGGGCTGATGTCCAGAGAATTAATAAAAGTCAATGTAAATTGGACAGTGAAACAATGTTTGGCACAAATTAAGCAACAAGCCGAAAGAGTGAAAAAGGTTTTTTCGGTCTATGTAGTAGATGAAGAAGACAACTTTTTGGGCAGAGTAGCCCTCAAAACCATTATTATTTCGGATAATGACACTAAAATTTCCGAAATTTATTTAACAGACGTATTGTGTGTAGAAACGCACCAGTCGCAAGAAGAAGTAGCTGCTATCATGCGGAAATACGATTTGGAAACCTTGCCTGTGGTCAATTTGGAAAAAAAATTGTTGGGGCGTATCATGGTAGATGACATTTTGGAGTTAATCCAAAGAGAAAACGAATTAGACATACAAGCTATGTCGGGGCTTTCTGCCAATGTGAGTGAAGGCGACTCGTCCATTGCCTTAGTCAAAGCAAGGTTGCCTTGGTTGTTGATTGGTATGATAGGCGGACTGTTGGGAGCTACTTTTTTGGGTACTTTTGAACATGAATTAAGTATCATTCCTGCAATGGCGTTTTTCATTCCATTGATTACGGCTACAGGTGGCAATGCGGGCATTCAGTCTTCTACGATTGTGGTGCAAAGTTTGGCAGAAACCCACGAATTTACGACTACTTGGTGGGAAAGACTAACCAAAGCCCTTTCTGTCGCCTTGTTGAATGGCTTGGCTATTGCCCTTTTTGTTTTTCTGTTCAATATGTTATTTCTCAAAAACATTCACTTGGCGTTTATTGTATCTATAGCACTGTTTACAGTAGTCGTTTTAGCTTCTATTTTGGGTACGATTACGCCCTTAATCTTAGATTATTTCGGTATTAACCCTGCCGTTGCCTCTGGTCCCTTTATCACTACTGCCAATGACTTGGTAGGTTTGGGGATTTATTTTGGGGTGGCGAAGTTGTTGTTGGATATGATTTAAGGGAATTTTTAAAAATAATTTTCATTATGCATATACCTTGCGTAGCACCTATCCAATTTTGTAACATCAAAACAATAAAACAGTGCCGTAACAGAGGATTACTTCGACCTCTTAATCTACGTCCCTTTGTGCGTATTGCCTGTTTTATAGTTAGGTAGTATTTGAAAATATTTTTGGGTGTCGTTGAAAAAAGTTACTTCGTTTGATAATCCATAGGTTGTGGGTTCAAGTTTCGCCTCTATCGTTAGTGTCGCAAAATTTCACTCAAAGTAAGATAGTTTTCTTCTGTTTTGCTATTGGGAAAATTTCTTACTTTATATTTTTCATCAATAGCAACAGGTTTGTGTTTGCTACCGAAGTTTTGCATAGGTGTATTCTCTTTTGAATAGTAAAAGAGAATAAATTGCTTTTTAAAATTGCTAAAATCACAATCATAAAATCTTTTTAATAACAATTCGAGATACTCTACAAAACATAAAGCACTGATAAACTGCGATTTATAATCTTTTTCTTTGGGAAACTCTGATTTCATTTCGCAAAAAATGATATACGGTTTTGTTTCAAATTCTGTAAAAATAATTCCATCACAACCTTGATTTACAAACTCCGCACTTTTGCTAAAGTACAAACAAATATGATTGGGGTTTTCTCCATCTAATTTAAAAGCACAATTTGGGTTTGTAACTTCTCTAATAAATATCTTTTTTAGTTTAGCTTCCTTACCTGTTTCTTGTAATAACCATTGATTATCAACCTCTGGCAAAAAATACTTGCCCAAATTTACAATTTCACGCAACTTGTTAATAATTGCTGCTGTGGTTTCTATTTTTGGTTTCATTAGTCATCAAGGGAGTTTTCAATTTTAGAAGAAACATATAGTAAATTATCCAAAGTTTCATCAAAACTTGGTGTTTCTATGCCATATTTACCGATTTTTGAACGAATAACAGTACAACCTCCTAAGTTTTTATCTTCTACTGCGGTATAAAAACTCACATTTTCAGGTGCTAAAAAGTCATTTTTTGTATAGCCATATTCTTTTAACTCCTCCAATAAATGTTCTTTTTCTTTGCTTTGCGAAAGCATAATTAAATTATTCAACTCCTTCACAATATAATCCGAATGTGTCGTTATCCACACTTTTATCCCAACATTTACCAACTTTGCGAATAACCTCGCCATTTTTATTTGATTTTCGGGGTGCAAGTTTAATTCGGGTTCGTCTATCATCAACAAATCTCCTTTTTGGGCTTGGTGTTTTAGCCAAAAATGCAAATACAGCAAAGAACGGACAGACGTAGAAGCCATATAATCGGGAATAGTGGTTTCGGTTTTGTTGTCTATAATGGAAACACTATCATCACCGACTACTACAAAGTTCACACCTAAAATATTTTCAATTTCTTTTAATAGTTCTGGGTATTCCTCTTGTAAAAAGCTATTAGTTTTAATGACTAAGGAAGTTAAATCACGAGCAAAGTTTAAGTTATTTTCAATAGGTTTTGAAAAAATATTTAAAATATCTCTTTGATTATCTATTATGGGACGACCAAATAAAGAGGCTCTTTTTATCGTAAGTTCTTTATAAAATAACGAAACACTATCTCTTTGAGCTGTTAATAAAAAAGTTCTACTAAAAAAGTTTTCCATTATTATCCAAAATATTCTTACTTGTATATCTATAGAAGTCATGTGAGATGTTCTTTTTTGTAGCCTTATATGCAAAAGACTACTATTTTTATCTCTTTTTGCATACCAATTTTCATTATTCATAAGATATGCACTTTGGTAATCTATTTGAATATTATCTACCTTAAATTTTGTATTTTTAAACAAAAGTTCATTTGCACTAAAAACAGAGGCTATAAATTTATTAGGCTTTAATAAACTTCTATTTTTGATATTATAAAATTCTTTAGAAATATTTTTCAAATCAATATTTAACTCTCCTTTTTCATTTATTTCATTAATGTATTGTTCAGGTATTTTAAATTCGCTATAATTATACCACTCCAACATTCCCCACACCGCATACGTCAAATACGTTTTCCCCGTATTATTTTTTCCACAAATGACGGTTAAATTTCCCATTTCTATTTGGGCTTCTTTGATGCTGCCTAAGTTCTTAAATTCAAAAATCATAGCTTTATTTTTTATGTAGCAAATGTAAAATATTTATGTGATTAAGAAAACTAACATTTCTCAAAGAAATGTTAATTTTAATGTAAACCCAGCATTACTTGTGTGGCACTACCCAAAATAGTTTGATTAATTTGTTGGAACTCCACTAATGTTTTACCACAAGGACACAAGTTTTTACTATTAACCTTTCGTGTCCTTGTGGTAAATTTAATTTTGCATGAAAGTATAGCTATAAGATTAAGAGTTAATCCTAAATAACTTCTTAAATAATAATTTACAACATAGTTTTACGTATCTATGATGTATTTGAAATTACTGATTTATCTTGCAGGCAGTTTTAAAAAGTATTTATTTTATGAATAAAAAAATTGTTTTAGCAGCTATTTTACTTGTTTTCTTAGGGCTTATTGCTGTTTATTTTCAACGTGGCGGGGGCGTAAAACCCAATCTCTACAAAGTCCAAACCGCAGCTTTCTACATAGCAGGCACTTCTTATGAAGGAAAATCTACGGACAAAAATTTACAAGCTGTCATTCGCCAAGCACACCAATACTTGGAAAACAAGCAACTGAAAGGTATTTTGAGCATTATTTATGAAGGCAACCCAGATGCCAATAAACCTATCAAAGCAACGGTGGGCGTAATTGTAGAGGACACCGCAGGTTTACAATTACCCAAAGACTACAAATTACGGCTGTTCCCCGCCATGCGAACCGTAAGAGCCGAAACCAAAGCCCATGTGTCTGTAACGCCCAATGCCGACAAAATCAATGAAGAACTCCGAGATTTTGCACGCAAAAGTGGTTTGCAAATAGACACTTTATACATAGAAAGGTACTACAACGAAGAACACACCGCAGCAGACATCAAAGTAAAAGACTTTTAATAAATTTTTTGAAAAAAAATCCGTTATGGTTTGCAAATTCAAAAAAAGTCCCTACCTTTGCAACGCAATTCAACGCAAATGTTTTCGTAGCTTAATGGATTAGAGCATCTGACTACGGATCAGAAGGTTGCAGGTTCGAGTCCTGCCGAGAACACAAAAACTTCTTGAATTAATTTTCAAGAAGTTTTTTATTTTTGTGGCTCATTGTATTCTCTTAATAAAAATGTTTAACACCAACTTTTGTAAACCAATGGGGTGTTAAACATTTTTATTTCAATACTACATTTCAGGATTCCAAGCCTCCTCCCACTTCATACTCCGTTTAATGGCTTCTTGCCAACCTTTATACAGCTTTTTACGTTTCTCTTCGGGCATATTCGGCGTAAAAGTTTTGTCCAAAGCCCATAACTTGGTAACGTCTTCTTTTTTCCACAAACCAATGCCAATACCTGCCAAAAATGCTGCTCCTCTGGCGGTGCTTTCTATCACTTCGGGGCGTTGCACCTCTACACCCAAAATATCTGCCTGAAACTGCATCAACAAATTATTGGCGGTAGCTCCCCCATCTACCCGCAAACTCTTAATGGCAATGCCTGTTTCTTGCTGCATTGCCTCCAAAACGTCTTTGGTTTGGTAGGCTAAGGCATCTAAGGTAGCTCGTATGAAATGGTTGTGTGTAGTGCCTCTGGTCAAACCAAAAACAGCCCCACGTGCATACATATCCCAGTACGGCGCACCCAAGCCACTAAACGCAGGGACAATATACACGCCTCCCGAATCTGCCACTTTGCTCGCAAAATATTCAGAATCTTTGGCTTCGTCTATCATTTTCAAGCCGTCCCGTAACCACTGAATAGCTGCCCCTGCTATAAACACACTGCCCTCCATAGCATATTCTATTTTGTCGTCAACACCCCACGCAATAGAACTTACCATGCCTTTTTGCGACTGTACCAACTGCGAACCTGTGTTTTTGAGCATAAAACAGCCTGTTCCGTAGGTATTTTTGACCATACCAGCCTGCAAACACGCCTGCCCAAACAAGGCTGCTTGTTGGTCGCCTGCTACGCCTGTAATCGGAATTTCTACACCATCAAAAAGTTTTCTGTCTGTTTTTTCATAAAAGCCACTTGAATTGCGGACTTCGGGCAACATATTTCTTGGAATGTCCAAGGTATCTAAAATGGTATTGTCCCAATCTAACTTTGTGATATTGTATAACAAAGTACGTGAGGCATTGGAGTAGTCTGTGGCGTGTAGCCAACCACCTGTCAATTTCCAAATCAACCAACTGTCTATCGTACCAAACAGTAAATTGCCTGCTTCGGCTTGTTTGCGTGCATTGGGTATCGTGTCCAAAATCCATTTGAGTTTTGTCCCCGAAAAGTAGGCATCTATGACCAAGCCTGTAGTTTTGCGGATATGCTGCTCAAAATTGGGCTGAAAACGCAGTTTATCGCAAATAGCTGCGGTTCTGCGGTCTTGCCAAACTATGGCTTTGCAGACAGGCTCACCCGTATTTCTATCCCAAACTACTGTCGTTTCTCGTTGGTTCGTAATGCCTATGGCTGCAATGTCTGTAAATTTGAGTTGGGCTTTTTGCACAGCTTGGCGAATCATGTCATACTGTATATTCCAGATTTCATTGGCATCATGCTCTACCCAGCCTAATTGTGGATAATATTGTGTAAATTCTTTTTGGGCAATGCTTTTGATAAAGCCGTTTTCATCAAAAATAACAGCCCGACAACTCGTTGTGCCTTGGTCTATGGTGAGAATATATTTCATGGTAGCTTGAAAGACAAAATTTTATGGTTCAATGATTATTAAGGTCTGTAGCATAGACTTTAGTCCAATGCTGTTCAGCTAAGAACAGTGGTTTTTAGTTGGGGCTGCCTAATATATTTATAGTAATGCCATTTTCTCCTCTTTCAAAGTACCGTAGGCACGATATATTTCGTGCCTACGGCACTTTGAAGGATTTGGGGCTTGCTTTTACTATAAATATTGCAGTCCTACGGACTTAAAAAAAATTAAATAATTGATTATCAAATAATTATAGATAATTTATTTTTGCTTTCCTATTTAATAAGATTAGACTTTAGTCTGTGAATTAATTATTTGATTATCAATATATTAAAGGCACAGACTAGGCATCCCCGACTAAAGTCTATGCTACAAAATCTTAATAACTTCTAATTAAAGAAAAAAAACTTTTATTGCCAACTACTTTGAAGGTGAATAATCTTTTTCTGCTACAACTTATTTGCTTGTAACCCTACAAGGAATTAAAACTCTTGTGGAGTTAGTTTTTTATTACCACTAAATAGTTCTTTTCTAAACAAACTTTTTAATATGTAATTGGGTTGTTTATCAAAATCTAATCATTGTTCATTATGTTAAGTTCTCCAAAATATAATGTAGATAAACTCTACGATTCTCATTTGTACGTTTATACAGAGGCAAGTCCCAACCCCAACTCTATGAAGTTTGTCTTGAACAGAATGTTGTCTAAAGACGAAAACTTTTTGAGAGATTATACTACTGTAGAAAGTGCGGAAGATTCGCCTTTGGCACAAGAAATTTTGCAGTTTCCGTTTGTAGAAAGAGTTTTTATGACCAAAAACTTCATTACGATTACTAAACAAGAGCAAATTCCTTGGGAAGATATTGTAGCTGGCATGAAAACGTACTTGAAAGAATACTTTGAGGCAAACAAAGTAGTGATTTTGGGCGAAGACGAGGAAGATGAATTTGGCAAGCCGATTAGCAAAAACATCATTAACACCACAGATACAGAAACTATCAAACAAATCAAAGGGATTTTAGACGAGTACATTCGCCCTGCCGTAGAAGGTGATGGCGGTGCTATTAGTTTCAGTTCTTTTGACGAAACTGAAGGCGTATTGAAGGTAACTTTACAAGGTTCTTGCAGTGGTTGCCCTTCTTCTACGGTTACGCTAAAAGCAGGGATAGAAAACTTGTTTAAACGCATGATGCCCGACAAAGTGAAAACGGTAGAGTCTGTGGCGGGGTAAAAGCAAGTAATAACCATCGGCAGGCTTTTTAAGCACTGCCGATGGTTAATTTTATACCAATATTTTTTTAAATCCTCACCCCCAACACCAAAATATCATCTGTTTGCGGGTTATTACCTTGCCAGTTACGTTTACTTGCCATGATAATATCTTGTTGTAAATGAAAGGCGTAAGGTTGCACATTAGACAGTAAATCACGCCATTGCGTAATCATAAATTTGCGGTTACGTTCTCCGCCAAATTGGTCTTGGAAACCATCAGAAGTAATGTAAAAAGTTTCTCCTTCATTGAACTGAATCGTATGCTCATCATAGCTTGGCGTAACTACTTGTGTATCACTGCCTATAGATTGGCGATTGGGCTTAATCGTGTGAATTATACCGTCTTTGAAATAATACAAAGGAATTTTTGCACCTGCATAGACTAAAACTTTTGTTTGCACATTATAAGTACATAAAGCCAAATCAACGCCTTGATGTTGGAAAGATTGTGCTTGACGAAACACCTGCACAAATCTGCGGTGCAATTCTTCTAACCAAAAAGCAGGAGATTTACTTGGAAATTCTTTGAGAATATCTACCAACAGCCCATTACAAGTAATCGTAAGGAAGGCAGCAGGTACGCCATGCCCCGTACAGTCGCCTAAGGCAAAGACAATTTGGTTTTTGTCTGTTGTATTGGGTAGATATTCAAACCAACAAAAATCACCAGACACCACATCACGAGGCAAATTAACGGTAAAAGATTCTTTAAAAGCACTTAGTTCAGGCACACTCACAGGCAGCAAAGCCTCTTGAATACTCTTGGCTGCGTATAAACTCTCGACCATATTGCGGTTTTGAGCCTCTATGATGTCCCTTTGTGCTGTAATTTCTTGTGATTTTTTCTGTAACTCTTGGTTTGTTTCTCTTAGATTTTTACTATATCTGTTTTTGTATTGATAACGATTGTAGAGTCCAAACAACAAAAAAATAGCCCCTACCACCGCAGCAAATAATACGTATAGTTGTAATTCTTTATTTTGGTTTTGTGTTTCTAACAATAAAATTGTTTGGCGTTTCTTTTCGTTTTGGTACTTTGCCTCTAAGGAAGTAACATTTTGGCGACTGTTCTTGTCTGCCAAACTATCTTCTATTTTTTTGTATAATTTATGGTAAGATAAAGCCTTTGCATAATTGCCAGATGCCTCATAAATTTGGCTGCACAAGCCGTAACTATTTCGTAAAAGAGGCAAAGACTGTATTTCGGTAGCTACTCTAATGGCTTCTTCTTGAGAAAGAATGGCTTTGTCATACTCTTTCATCAACAAATAGGCTTTTGACATATTGACCGCCGCCGCCGCAATGCCTACTTTGTTGCCTGTTTTTTCACAAATTGCCCTACTTTCTTTGATGTACTCTATGGCTTTGGCTGCATCTCCTGTGCGGTAATACAAATCTCCTAAGTTTACCAATGGCTTGTATATCAATTCATTATCTTTCATTTCTTTGCCCAACTGCAAAGCCTCATTGAACTTTCTGAAGGCAAGGTCGTATTCTTGTAAATTTGAATAGGCTAAACCCGATAAGTTGAGGGCAGCCGATAAACCCGAATGATTATTGAGTTCTTTCCAAATAGCCTCCTCTCTTTTGGCAAAATCTACGGCTTCTTTAAATTCTTTGACAAACAAATGTGTTACACCCACTTTGTGTAATACGTCTGCCTCCATGTGCTTATCTTCTAATTTATCGGCTAATAACAAGGCATTCAAGAAATGTTCTAAGGCACGTTTAGAGTTGCCTTTGTTGCGGTGTGTAACGCCAGCATTGATGTAGCCAATGGCTAATTGTGTTTCTGAACCGTCTTTTTCGGCAGCAGCAATGGCTTGGTTGGCATATAACAAAGATGAGTCTGCATCAATATTGCGGTACAGTTCCGATAATTGATTTTGTATGTTAATGACTTGGTTGTTGCTCGCCTTTGCCAATAGCTTTTTAAGACTATCTGTCTTCGTTACTTGGGCTGCCAATGGAAAGGCTATGCACAAATACAAGAGTACACAAAGGCGTAAACAGTTCATTGAGAAAGTAGATTATTGAATTGATTTTTGTTGCTCTTAGATAAGTTACACAAAAATATTGCTACTTGTGTAGTTGATACCTAAAATAATTTTTCCTGAATAGAGTTTATGAATAATTCTTTAAAACCCTCCCCAGCAGGGGAGGGAAGGGTGGGGCTATAGCAAAAAAAATTATTCATAAACTCTAATGACTGTAAAGTTACAAAAACTAATCCATTAAACTGATTTTGACATATAAAAATAAGTTTAATACTGTTCTATGACCACAGCAGGACGTTTTTTGAGGTTAATCCGATAACTTACCGTAATAGAAAAACTTAATCTTGCAGAACTTTCTGTATTGCCAAATCCCGGTATTTCGTTGGCTCTCAGTAGTACCCCACTTTGTTTGTAATTGGGCAAAGGTTTTACGATAGGTGTAGGCGAAGTTGGGTCAAATACAGTGCTTGTAAAAGATGTATTTAAGGGTTTTTCTTCACCATAAATGCCATTGAGTAATAAAATACGCACTGTAGTCCCCACAAAAATATTTTTCCAAATATTTACTTTCAAGCCTCCCACCAACTCAAACCAATCTGCGGATAAAGCACTTTGCTCCATACTACCTTGCACAATTTCATTCTCTGGCTCTTTCACATTCCATAGAGAATCTTCAATTAAACTATATGCTAAGGAATGGTTAAAAAAACTTCGTCCATACCGTACACCCGCCACCAAAGCCTCATCATTAAAATATTTTCGCATGAAATTGTACTCTACTCCTACCCGAAAATAACCTCCACTCACATCATACTGAAAGCCATTAGCAGGGGTTAATTGCGAAGCCTGTGTAGCTTTGGTTGTTGATGATAGAAGAGGCGAAGCTGTTGAATAACCAAATTCGCCAATTAAAAACCATTTATTCCCCCTAAAACTCATTTCTACATTTCCGTCATAAGATTTATTTTGAGTATAATAACCCACAGGGTCTTTACTTGCTATGCCTTTCAACCAAAATGCACCATCTACCCCAAAACGTATAGATTCGGGCTGGTAGAATGGCGTAAGTACGGTATCTGCCAATACTAAGGCTTTGAGAGAATCTTGTAAGGTTTTTTGGCGAGTTTTTTCGGCTAATTGTTTTTTGAGTAAGGTAAGACTGTCGTACTCTGCCAACATTTTGTCTAATTTAAGGTCTGTAGAGTCTATTACTTTTACCTTCTTTTTCCACTTCAAAAACAAAAATTTTTTATAGGTATAGGTAGGCGTTGTTTGTGTTTTTACAGAATCTTGTGCATATACTTTAGGTTGTAAAACGAACAAAACAAATAATATCACAAAAATTACGCAAAACGGAAACGTAATTGTAGGCTGCTTGAATCTCATGAATGACATACATCTTATTGTATTTGGCGGGGCAAAGGTAGCATAAAAACAATCATGCTGTTACTTTCTTTTCATTCTTTAACAAGGGTTTGAACACAACCCTCTCCATTTGGAGAGGGAATATATTTTAATCCAACATTTCTATTTCAAGAGGCTATAATTTTTTGTAAAAAACTATGACTTCAGTTTTTCATTATTGGCGTGCCTGTCTGCATCTCTTTTGGTTTTTTTGTCCAAATTTTTTTGCAATGCTTCGGTCAAATTTACGCCTGTTTGGTTGGCTAAGGCAATGAGGACAAAAAGCACATCAGCCATTTCATCAGCCAAATCCACTTCTTTGTCCGATGCCTTGAAAGACTGGTCGCCGTATTTGCGAGCCATGATACGAGCTACTTCGCCTACTTCTTCGGTCAAAATAGCCATGTTCGTTAATTCACTGTAATAACGTATGCCTGTCGTAGTAATCCAATTATCTACAATGGCTTGTGCTTCTTCTAAGGTCATAAAAGGTTGGTGGTTAGAAAATGACAAGGATTTTTTCTTTACAAGACTACAATTTTTTGTCTAAAGAAACAGCATATTTACTGAAAATTCTACAAAATCTATTTTCACTTATCAAAATCTGATTTATGCTAAGTTACCTCACTTCTTTGCAGCAAAAGTTTTTGCAAAGCCCCCAAATCGTAAAAATTGTGGTGGCATTGGTTGGTGTCTATGCAGTGTATTGGCTGTATGCCCACCCCTTGTTTTTATTGGTGTTGAAAGGCTTGTGGGCAATTCTACCTTTTGTCCTCAAAATGTTGTGGGCAATGGTCAAATATTTTGCAGTGCTATTGCTCTTACAAGTCATTTTCGCCAAGACGATTGAAAATGAATGGTACAAAAAAATAGCGTGGTTGGGTGTGTTAGTTCTGATGAGTTTGTTGGACAGTGTGGGTTTATTTGGCGATTTTTCTTGGAATCCTCTCAAAATCAAGTCGAGTATAGATTATTTTTGGGTACAGCTACAGTTGCTTAGTTTTTACTACATCATTTGGCTCTTAATTTTGCCCAGACCTTTATGGAATGTAATGAACCAAATCTTTATAGTTACACTTACCTTGTTGTCTTCAGGTATTAGCCTTATTCCTGTGGTGGGAAGTTTCTTAGGGGCAGTCTTGAGTGCCGTAGTTACTTTTGCCGTCATTACTTTTTTTATTCTGAACAACGTGGCGGCGGGATTAGTGAGTTTAGATAAATATTTGAGGAAAAATTAATTTAACAAAACTTTGGCAGTGGGTAACACCCCTGCCAATAGTTTTGATAGCATTTACCGTAAAAAAATCCCCGCCCCAAATCTTCCTGTAATTCCTTTGCCATGCCTTGACGAGAAAAACGTAGCTGCGTGGCAATACGTACACAATTCTTTTACCTCTATATTTTCAGGAGCTACGCCTACAGCTTGTAGTTGCAGTTGTGTGGCTTTGTGCAAATCCAAATGGTGTTTGTTACTTGTCGAATTCCAATGCAAAAACTGCTCTGCATAACTAAAGTTCTGGCGAAAAGCTGCCGTAACTTCTTCGCCCACTTCGTAACAACAAGCACGAATGGCAGGGGCTATACCCACCCGCAAGTTTTCAGGCTTTGTGCCAAAATTCGTTTGTAGAGCTGCTACGGCTTTGGCTGCAATCTGTGTTACTGTACCTCGCCAACCGCCATGCGTTGCTCCAATCACTTGGTTTTCAGTGTCGTACAACAACGTAAGCACGCAATCTGCCGAAAAAACCATTAAACAAGCCCCTTTTTCATGCGTAATTAAACCATCTGTGTCCTCAATAAAAGAACCTGTCAAACTACTCCCCTTACCTATGTCCGTTTTAGTAACAAGGTGAATATTGGCACTGTGCGTCTGTTTAGGAATACAAAATTGAGCTACCGAAATGCCCAAATGTGTAGCCAATCTTTGGCGATTAGTATTCACATTATCAGGCGTATCTGCCACTGCATAGCTCAAATTCAAGCTATCAAAAGGTGCTTGGCTCACGCCGCCTTGCCGAGTCGTGATGAAAGTTTGTACTTGTGGGTACGGCTTAAATATTTCAAAATCAAGGAGTTGCATCTTATTAAGTTTTTAATGCGTATATTATAAATAATAATCAAACCTTATAGAGTGATAAGATGAATTGTTAGGCTAAAAATTCTTAGAACTAACAATTCTTATAGTGTTGTGCTTTAAAAACTTATAGCAAAACTAATTTTTTTCAAAGAAATAAGTTGATTGTATTCAAGAAGTTCTATAAAGATGTAATCTTTTGAAGGGTGCGACCTCTCGCAAGATTACATCTTTATAGAACTTCTTGAACACTAAGTATAACAATTTATAGCACGACACTAAAAGAGATATTAGTTCTTTTGTATTCTTTAAGGTACAACTCTGTAAGGTCTAAATTATCAAAATTAGCAAAGTTTTACTATTTTTCGCCTTCAAATTTGTTTTTATGCAAGACAACAACACAATCATACGCAGTCATTTGGTCGTTATTAGCCCGAAAAAACACCAAAAAATGCTTAATTTCTTAATAGAACTCCTCAAAGAATTTGATGATGATGGCTGTTGGGGTATGAGTGCGTCTTTGGCTTATTATACAGCTTTTTCCTTAGCTCCTTTATTGGTTTTGTTAATGTCTTTTGCAGGTGTTTTTTTTGATATAGCCACCATTCGGGGCGAAATTTACTTGCAAATCAACAATTTTATAGGCGAACACGCAGCCACCGTTATAGCTGGATTGTTAGAGAATGCAACCCTTAACGCCAATTCTACGATTGGTTGGGTGATTAGTGTGTTTACCGCCTTGTTGGGGGCATCTACAGCATTTTCTTTCTTACACAACTCTCTCAACAAAATTTGGCAAGTTTATTCCACCGAAAAAAGCCCTTTGGCGGTGCTTAAACAAAGATTACTTACTTTTTTACTCCTCTTAGGTTTGGGTACATTATTAGTAGGTTTATTGATTTTCAACACCGTTGCCGATTTTGCCTATTCACACTTCGTAGAGGTCTTTAAAACAGAACCCTCTTTTTTGCTCAAATTATCCCACTCTCTCACCTCTTTCTTTTTTATGACCCTGTTGTTTGCACTTATTTTCCGCATACTTTCAGACATAGATTTGCGTTGGAAAGACACTTTGGCAGGAGCAGCACTCACCACAGGCTTGTTTATTTTAGGTCGTTGGGGTATCTCTTTTTACCTTGCCCAAAGCAATATTAGTTCGGTGTATGGGGCAGCAGGTTCATTAGCTTTATTGCTCACTTGGTTCTATTATTCAGCCGTCATTTTGTTCTTAGGAGCAGAGTTTATCAAGGTCTTTATGCGTTACCAAGACGATACTTTTGAGAAGAAAAAAAGGAAATTTATAGTCAAATTGCCTAAGCCTCACTAAGTTGAGCACAGTATATAGATACATTACTAAAGACAAGAACAGCGTATTTGTATATGCGTAAACAAGGGTATAAAAATTGCTTTTCAACTATAAATATCACATCACTTACATTAGGAAAAATAAAAGTGGCTAATCTTATTCTAAGCCTAAGAGAAGAACAGTTGTTTTGTTGAATCAAATTGAGTAGTTATCAACAAATAAAATACTGGTTATCAGTTATTTAAAATTAAAAGTTTATCTTACACACTTAACAGAAAATATATTCCTAATTTCTATTAAAAAAACATTAAAAAAAGTTGTTGTTTTTTTTGCTTTTTAAGGTTTGTATATTACATTTGTAATGTCGGTAACAACAACGACAAATATTAAAAAATATCAACCTAAAACCTTATTTAATTACAATGAAAAATTCTTTTAACTTTCTCAGCAAAGCCGTATTTGGCTTAATGGTAGGTGCGTCAATGACATTTGTTGGTTGTGGTCCACAAGAAGACATTGGTATTGACAAAAGTGGTTTTATTCAAGATGAAAAAACTGCATCACCAGTAGCTGGGGCAATACCAAATAGATATATTGTGGTATTCAAAGACGAAGTAAAAAAAGAGTTAGAAAGCATCGTTGCTACTAAAGCTGCAAGAGGCGAAAACGGCGAACATGGAGATGTGTTCCGTTCAACAAAAGAAAATGTTGATGCCTTTGTAAACTTAATGGCAGAAAGAGTAGGTGTAAACGAGAAAGCTATTAGCAACAGATATGGTCATGCTTTGTGCGGTTTCGCTGCCGAATTAAATGATGCACAATTAAAAGCATTGATGAAGAACCCAAATGTAGCTTATATCGAACCAGATTACGAAGTGAAATTGGAAGATGTAGTACAAGATGTTCCTAATTTGACACAAGCCTCTACTATGAGTACACAAACTACTCCTTGGGGTATTACAAGAGTAGGCGGTTTTGTAGAATCTACAGGTTCTAGCC
Organism: Cytophagales bacterium; assembly: GCA_947457925.1. GTDB lineage: Bacteria > Bacteroidota > Bacteroidia > Cytophagales > Thermoflexibacteraceae > JAAFKA01. Next base: position 19,377 of record CANGYA010000014.1, read on the forward strand.
GTTGGGCATGGGTAATTGACTCTGGTATTGATTTAGACCACCCAGATTTGAATGTAAATACATCTTTCTCAAGAACTTTTGTAAGTGGTACTACTAATGCAGATGACCAAAACGGACATGGTACTCACGTTGCAGGTACTATTGCTGCTAAAAATAACACAATCGGTGTAGTAGGTGTAGCTGCGGGTGCTACAGTAGTTTCTGTAAGAGTATTCGGTGCTACTGGTGGTAGCTCAAACTCTACTATCATTGCAGGTATAGACTATGTAACTGCTAACGCAGACCCAGGTGATGTGGCTAACATGAGCTTAGGTGGACCTGCTTCTACAGCAACTGATGATGCAGTAAGAAGATTGGCAGCAAGAGGTGTACGTTGTGCAGTTGCAGCAGGTAACGAATCTCAAAATGCTTTGAACGTATCTCCTGCTCGTACAAATGCTACAAATGTGTGGACAGTATCTGCGTTTGATGTAAACAACAGATTTGCTTCTTTTTCTAATTTCTCAAATCCAGGTTCTACTAACAATACACCTATTGAAGTATCTGCTCCGGGTGTTTCTGTAAATTCTTGTTGGTTAAATGGTGGCTACCGTTCTATCAGTGGTACATCTATGGCAACGCCTCACGTAGCTGGTATCTTATTAGTAAACAATGGTACTGTGAGAACAAGTGGTACTGTAACAAATGACCGTCAAGCTCCTGCTGACCCACGTGCAGTAAGATAATCCATAACTTGTTAATTTATATAGAGTGCAAAAAGCTGTAGGTTTTCCTACAGCTTTTTTTAGGTTGTGGTAAAAAATGTATGATAATTAAATACTTAATTATCAATGCTTTACGAAAAAAGAAATACGAAGTTTAGACGAATAGTAAAGCCTAAAACAAAAACAGTGCCTATCTGCGTTATTCGTGTCATCTGTGTTCCTTTAAATAACTCATTATCAACAAATTACAAATCATACATTTTTGACCACAACCCTAATTGTAAATGAACCACAAGGACACAAGTTCACAAAGAAAATAATCACGATTTACTTCTTTGTTTTACTTAACAACTTACTAATTGCTAATTAAAAATTGGCAATTAGTAGCCTTGCATTTCTATCAACTTCTTATATGCACCACTATTTTCTAAAAGTTGGTCGTGTGTGCCTCTTTCTATAATTTCGCCTTCTTTCAGTACCAAAATCTCGTCTGCGTGTTGTATGGTGCTAAGGCGGTGTGCAATGACTAAAACAGTACGGTTTTGCATCAAATTAGTCAGGGCTTCTTGTACCAACTTTTCGGATTCCGTATCTAAGGCAGAAGTTGCTTCGTCCAAAATCAAAATAGGCGGGTTCTTTAAGACTGCCCTTGCTATGCTTAGGCGTTGGCGTTGTCCGCCTGAAAGTTTCACGCCTCTGTCGCCTATGGGTGTTTGGTAGCTTAGTTCTGTTTTGACAATAAACTCGTGTGCATTGGCTATTTTGGCAGCCTCTTCTATTTGGATTTGTGTGGTATTGTTTACACCAAAAGCTATGTTATTGTAAATTGTATCATTAAATAAAATAGAGTCTTGCGTTACAACCCCCATTAAATTTCTCAAAGAAGTTTGCGTAAAATTGCGTATAGATTCGCCATCTATCAGAATTTCGCCTTGTTCTACATCATAAAAACGGGGAATGAGGTCAGCTATAGTAGATTTTCCACCACCAGAAGCCCCTACCAAAGCTATGGTTTTGCCTTTGGGTATGTCAAAGGACAAGTTTTTGAGGACTGTTTTATCGCCATAGCTAAAAGTTACGTTTTGGAAAGAAATTTTATCTTTAAACTCGGTTAAAGTTTTACTTTGCGGTTTGTCCTGAATGGTGGGGACGGTATCTAAAACCGCAAAAACTCGTTGGGCAGAGGCTATTCCCTTTGGAATACTACTGAAAAGTCCTGCAATAAACTTGGCAGGCTGCAAAATTTGTGAAAAAATAAGTATGTAGGTCATAAATTGCGGTGCTTTGAGGTCGGCATCGCCACGTACCACCATAGAACCGCCGTACAACAACAAACCTATAACCACAAAAACACTCATTACTTCTGAAACAGGGCTTGCCATTTCTTTGCGGTTTTCTATAGATAAAGAAACATCACTGTACCTTTGGTTTACGTCATAAAACTTTTTGCCTATGTAGTTATTGGCATTGAAAGCACGAATAATTTTTAAACCAAACAAAGTTTCTTCAACGATTCCCAATAAATGCCCCATCAAATGTTGGGTTTCTTTGCTGTCTTTTTTGAGTTTTTGGGAAATTTGGCTAATAATTGCACCAGAAATAGGCAAAAAGATGATAGAAAACAAAGTAAGTTCCCAGGAAGTATAAAGCAACAAAGCAAAATAAGTAACAATTTTCAGTGGCTCAATAAATACTTGTTTGATACTATTCACCAAAGACCATTCTACTTCTTGAATATCTACGGTCATACGAGCCACCAAATCCCCTTTTCGTTCATTCGTAAAATAGGCATAATGCAGTTCGTTGATATGTTGGTAGAGTTGGTAACGCAAATTGCTAACAATAGCTACTTTTACTCTGTTAATAATGTTATTGGCTAAATACCTAAAAATATTGGCAATAATGGTAATGACGCAAAGAATAGCACAAACGTACTGCAAAGCCGACATTTTGCCGTAATTCATAATCATAAAGGCAAAATAGTAGTTGAAAAGGTCTTTGAGGTACTCTATGCTCAAAGAAAACGAAGGATAAACTTCATATTTTTGTAGGTCTGTGGGGATTGTTTCAAATAAAACCTGCAAAAGAGGTATCAACATAGTAAAATTGACCGTACTGAAAATAATAGACAACAGTACGCAAAGTATATAAATAGGCAAGAAGTTGTAGCTTTTGGCGTAGGACAAAACCCTAAAATATGTGTTCATGGTAGCAATGATTAGTTTGCAAAGATATACATTTAAGCCAAAAAAATAGGAAATTTGCTTTTATGCAATTTCATTAGAGGTTTGTAGCATAGACTTCAGTCTGTGCTATTAAGCTAAGAAGCATTTAATTAACCCCGTAGGGGTGAAATAGATGACACCCCTACGGGGTTTAGAAAGAGAGTTGCCTCACTATTTTCTACAAATATTGCACCACTAACGGGGTTAATTTTACTTCCTTAGCTTAATAGCATTGGGTTGGGCATCCCGACTAAACTATGTTACAAAATCTTAATAATGTCTATTGCTAAAAGCAATTTACTTTATAGCCTACATAAAAATTTATTTCTGCCCACCACCATACTTCTTTTACGGACAAAAGCAGTATATTTGTCAATAGAGATTGATTTAGTTCCGATAACTGCCATGCTTACCCTCAACGATACGCAAGATTTTCAGGAAAGGCTCACATTGTTTGCAGATGTGTTGTTACCAATTCCATTACCCCAACTTTTTACGTACAGAGTGCCTCTCGAACTCAACGAATTGATACAGGTAGGCTGTAGGGTGGTGGTGCAATTTGGGCAAAGGCGTGTGCTAACGGCATTGGTGATGAAAATTCACGAAACGCCACCCGCCAACTACCAAGCCAAGTACATTTTGGAACTGATGGACGAAGCCCCTGTAGTGAGTGAAAAACAGTTGGCTTTGTGGCAGTGGACAGCCGAATACTACGTATGTACGACAGGCGAAGTAATGAATGTAGCCTTGCCCGCAGGACTGAAACTAAGTTCGCAGTCGAGAGTGCAGCTACACCCTGATTATGAATTTTCGGATAGAAAAGACATTGAATTATCGGAAAAAGAACAAAAAATTGTAGATGAACTGCTCGAAAAACAGAGTTTGACCTTTGATGACATTTCGGCTTTGGTCAATCTGCAAAACATTTACAATTTGCTCAAATCTCTGCTTCGCAAAGAAGTGATATTGATTTACGAAGAACTCAAAGATAAATACAAACCAAAAACAGTCAATAAAATTAGGTTGGTGGCAGACTACACGCAGCCGTACAATATAGAAAGACTGTTTCATGAGTTACAAAAAAAGCCTAAGCAACAAGACGTTATCCTCAAATATTTGGCGGTAGTGCCTATTCACGAACTGCACGAAAGAAACCAGTTTGGGGTGCAAAAAAGCCAGTTTTTGTTAAGTGGCATTTCGGACTCTGCTATGAATACACTTATTAAAAACGGTGTGTTGGAACAGTTTGAAGAAGTGGTTTCACGTTTTGCAGAACTCTCGACACAAGCCTTACAGACGATACAACTAACTGATTATCAGGCAGAAAAAGAAAGAGAAATTCTACAACATTTCCAAAACAAAGACACTGTTTTGTTGCATGGAGTAACGGGCAGCGGAAAAACGGAAATTTACATCTCTTTAATCCAAAAAGTATTAGAAAGTGGCTCGCAGGTGCTGTTCCTATTGCCCGAAATAGCTTTGACTACGCAAATTGTAATCCGTTTGAAAAAGGTTTTTGGGGATAAAATGGGTGTGTACCACTCCAAATTTTCGGACAACGAAAGAGTGGAAGTTTGGAAGGGTGTTTTGAACGGACATTTTCAGTTAGTTGTGGGTGTGAGGTCGTCTATCTTCCTGCCTTTCAATAACTTAGGGCTAATTATTGTAGATGAAGAACACGACTCGTCTTATAAGCAACACGACCCTACGCCTCGCTATAATGCCAGAGATTTGGCATTGGTAACGTCTAATTTGCACCAGTGTAAGGTGTTGTTAGGTTCTGCTACGCCTTCTTTGGAAAGTTACTACCAAGCCCAACAAGGCAAATATGCCCTTGTAAGTGCCAACAAACGGTACGGAGATGCCCAACTGCCTACGATTCAGTTGATTAACACCAAAATAGAAAAACAGTCTAAACGCATGAAAGGCGACTTTTCGGCAACTTTGGTGGACGAAGTACAGAAGGTTTTGCACCAAAACAAACAAGTAATTTTGTTCCAAAACCGCAGGGGCTACGCACCGCAACTCAGCTGTGAGGAGTGTGGCATGATACCGTCTTGCGAAAACTGTTCGGTGAGTTTGACGTACCACTTGTCTTCTAATGAATTGTCTTGTCATTATTGCGGTTACAAAATGCCACCGCCTAAAAGCTGTGGCGTGTGTGGTTCTACCAAAATTAAGACGATTGGTTTTGGTACGGAGAAAATAGAGGAGCAACTCACAGCCCTACTACCAGAGGCACGTATTCAACGCATGGATTTGGACACTACAAGGTCTAAACTAAGCTATCAGACTATTATTCAGGACTTTGCGAACAAAGCCATAGATATTTTGGTGGGTACGCAGATGGTTACAAAGGGCTTGGATTTTGACCATGTGAGTTTGGTGGGGGTGTTTGATGTGGATAGAATGTTGCATTTCCCCGATTTTCGTTCTCACGAAAGAACGTATCAGCTACTAACACAGGTGGCGGGACGTGCAGGGCGAAAAGGCAAAAGAGGGCTGGTAATGATACAAACGAATAACCCTTCGCACCCGTTGTTCAAAAAAGTTTTGGACAATGACTATAAGGATTTTTACGAAACTGAGATAAAAGAAAGAAAGTCGTACTTCTATCCGCCGTTTAGCCGTATGATAGAACTGACCTTAAAACATGAAAATTCGAATTTGGTAACGCAAGTAGCCGAACAAATGGCGGAGAATTTAAAGCAAAAACTGGGCAGTTTGCGTGTTTTTGGTCCCGACTCGCCGATTATAGACCGTATCCGCAACCAATACCTGAAGGTCATCTACCTGAAACTGGAAAGGGACAAAATTAACCTGAAAGAAGTTAAAAAGATGATAAGCAATGAGATACAAACCGTATTGGCAGACAAAACGTATAAGCAGATAGAGGTGGCGGTGAATGTGGACCCGATATAGGAATATTTGGAGGTTTTGCGTTTTTTATTATGTTGCGTGGAAATAGGTAAGGTAGAATGAAATATGAAGTAAATTTTTCTGAATAATATCTTACCTTCATAAGTAATCAGAAATAATAAAACGTAGTTTACAATTTTAGATAACCATTTGTAAATGAACCACAAGGACAAAAGTTCACTAAGAAAATAATAAAGATTTACTTTTTCTTGGTACTTATTGCTAAATACTCAATAGTGCCGTAGGCACGAAATAGTTATAGAAATGAACTGATAATTTGTATTAAAGTTCCGTAGGAACGAAATAATTACACTATGGCAAATACGTTTTCACAAATTTATATACAACTTGTTTTTGCTGTCAAAGGCAGAGAAAGCCTAATCAGCAAATCTTGGAAAGATGAGCTTTACAAATATATTACAGGGATTTGTACGAATAATAATCAAAAGTTAATAGCTATAAATGGCGTTGCAGACCACATTCATATTTTAATTGGTTTGAAACCTTCTATGGCTTTGTCTGAATTAGTAAAAGATATAAAATCAAATTCGAGTAGATTTATAAACGAAAAGAAGTTTGTAAAAGGTAAGTTTAGTTGGCAAGAAGGATACGGTGCTTTTTCTTGCTCACATTCGCAACTTGACGCAGTGGTAAAATACATTGATAACCAAGAAAATCATCATGCTACTAAGTCATTTAAAGAAGAATACCTGATATTTTTAAAGAATTTTCAGATTGAATATGATGAAAAATATTTATTTGAATGGATTGAATAAAGGTTTCGTTCCTACGGAACTTTGGTATTGTGTGGGTTAGTTTTCTATAAATATTTCGTGCCTAACGGCACTAAAAAATTATATGCAAAGTTTATGAATGGTTGAAAAATTATTTATATATTGTTGATTATCAATAACATATGTTTATCAAAGTGGTTCATTGATGAACTATATTAACAATGTTATGCTTACTGTGAAAATAGTTTTATAGGAATGAAAGACTTAAGTAGTAAGCACAAGTTAGCTTAGATTATTTTGAGTTCAAAATATAGTTTAACTATTTGATTTTAAGATTATATGACTGTTGACAATAGTCATTATTTATCTTTTTTACCATATTTCGCTACAAAACTATCTACTTGGTGCTTCATTCTTGGTTTATCAAAATTATCTGCATGGTGGTCATCTACTTTACTATGACAAAGTACGCACAAGCATTGTAAATTTTTTGGGTGGTTATGTTGCTTATTTCCGTCTTTATGGTGTACGTGCAAAAATCTGTAATCTTGTGTATCTGTTATTTGGATAGCACATTGCTCACAAGTATAATTTTTACTTTCTCTATACTTACGGCTAACGGTGTCCCAATCAAAAGGTGGAGTTAATGTATAGCCAAAAACATCTGTTTCTTTGGGTAAATCTTTATTTTCTATTTCTTTGGCTATTAGGTTATTAAAAAAGTCTTCGGTACTTTCAGGAATAGAATTATCAGTTATTATTTCAGTTAAACAGTACGAACAAATAGCTAAAACCTTTGCTTTATATAACTTTCCCGTATCTCTATCTATAACATCAACAGAAGATTTACTACCTAATACATAATAACCACGTCCTATTTCAGTTACTTTAGTGCATTTAATAAGATGTGCAACAGGGAAAGTATTCTCATAATGAGCAACTCTATAATTTGGCATATAAAGATACCTTCTAAATTTTTCCCCATTAAAAATAGCATAAATACCATCATCTTCAAATAAAACTTCTTTATCCTTAATTTTTTTAATATCAATAGTTTCACCTTCCACTACAAGATATTTTTTTCTCAAACTATCTTTTGTGGGTGCTATTTCATCAAGAAGTTTACGTAACTTTTCAAAAGAGTATAACATTATTGTAGTTGTTTAATGACTTTTTCTACTAATTTTTCACTAGTGGTTACAATTCGAAACTCTACTCTACGAGAGTTTTCATTGTTAATCGTTTCGCCTGTTTCAAATGAAAGTTTTTTGTTATTATCCAAAGTTCTTCCATAAGACAAGCCGTTGGCAGTTATCCAAAATTGTAACAAGGCTTTTTGCTCATTAGGCAATTCCCTGTATTCGTTCAAATTTCGTATATATTTCAACACACTTCTTGCCCTGTCTTGCGATAGCTGTACGTTTCCTATGTAGGCATCATCAAGTTCATCTAATTGTGTTGGCGAAACCTTTTGAATATTTTTAGGAAGTTGTAAACTATCTTTTTGTGTACTATCTTGAACTAACATACTGTTTTTATACAGTTTACGAACAATAGGCTCTGGGTCTGTGTGTCCCTCTATTCTTATTTCGGCTATTTTATCCTTGTACTTTTCTTGTGTAACAATGGCTAAATACTTGGGAAAAAATTTATCTAAAATTTGCCTAAATTCCTGTCTTAATTCAGATTTACCTGATGCAAATAGCACTTCTGGATTAGTAAATTTAATAGATAAATCCTTATCCAATTCTACTTTCCATTGTTTAAAATCCTCATTAAATACACTGTCTAACTCTGTGTATAGTTGTTCCTTACTTGCCTTAAATTCCTCAAACATTATATCTCTTTCAGCTTGTTTCTTTTGTATTTCAGACATATAAGCAACGGAAACAAATAAAAACACCACCATTAACCCTGTCATAATATCTGACAAAGAAATCCAATGATTTTCTACAGGTTGATTTTTCATTGTTTAGTTCTTTTTACTGTTCAAAATAAATTGCTGGATAAGAGTGTCTAAACTTTGCAAAGTGTCATTTAACCTTTTGTAAAATTCACTATTGATTACTTTTACATCATTGGCTAATTGTTGATTAGCTTTTGCAACCAAACTAACCCCTTGTTCCATTTGCTTTTTAGTATTTGTCCAAAATTCGCCGTTTATGTCTTTGATTTTTTCTATTTCTTCTAACCGACTAATTAAAACTGTTACAGCTTCTTTTAGATTACGTTCACCTTTTATCCATTGGTTAAGTTTAGAAGTTGTTTCATCAAATGCATTTGTAGTATTTTCAAGAGTTGCTACCGTAGTAGCTATTTTGCTTGACATTTCTTGGAACTTAGTATCTTCAATCATTACAGATTGTAATTCTTGAATAAGTTGTACCAATAAACTTTCTTCATTGGTAAGTTTGTTTGTGTTCTCTGCAATTAATTTAATTAAATCAGATGCTATTTGTAAATTAGAAGATACATTTTTGAATTGTGCTGTTAGCTTTTCAATATGTTCTTTATTTTCCATCTGCCACGTATTCAGTTGCTTAACACTATTGTTGAGTTCGTGAAAGTTTTCTTTAACAAGCCTTTGAATAAGCTGATTCATTTTTTCATTAAAATCAACTATCACCCGTTGCATAGCATTTACTAAGGCTTCTGTATTATTTTTAGCCAATAAATCCCCAAACTCATCAAACTTTTTACTTGTAGCAATATGATTGGTGTTTAAAGTTTCTATTATGGCTTTTGCATTCTCATTAATGCTTTTGTTTTGTAGTTGCTGCTGTTTTTGAAGTGATTGAATTTCTTTAGTATTTTGTTGGCTGTTTTCTACAATTTGGGTTAGTAGATTTACACCTTCTAAGTGATTATTTGTAAGAACCTCATTAGCTGTATTGTGCAAATCTTGCTGTAGTTTTATTTCAGTTATTAAACTACTTTTCAAGTCTTGTGTGTGCTTTATATTTTCAATATGATTTTTTTCTATTACTTGAATTAATTGTTTTAATGCCTCAAATTCAGACGTAGGCGGTGGTGGTACTTCCTCTTCCTTGCGTTTATTTAGTTCTGCAATTACAAGTGAACTAATAAAAGATAAAGCAATACCAATGATAGAAGTAATGAAAGCTGTTTTCATACCTTCTAATAAATTGGGTATGCTCTTAGTAATGTCTTTTACATCAAAAACCCATAAACCATAAGCCACACCTATAAAAGTTCCAAAAATACCTAATGTTGTAAAAACAGATGGTATAAGTTGTATAATATAAGGGTTAGCCTTTTTATATTTATAGAGATTGTAAATACTAAATAAGCCCCAAAATATAAACAAAAAATATGTAATATTATTTATCCAAAAAACAGTAAGAGAATTCATTATACTTTTTAGGTTAGTTATTTTAGCAATATGGTATATCTAAAAAAACATACAAAATTTTAGCTTGCTTTTTTATCTCTAAATTTTTAGTAAAAGTAGATTATTCTATTTTTTAGTTTATCTTTTAATATTATATAGATTTTCTACTATTTTCTATTCATAGGTAATTATGTTTGGTGTTAAAAAACTATATTTGTATTGCCAAAATAACATAAGTAAAACATATTGAGAGGTTTTATTTTGTATTTTAGAGGATATAAAACTAAACACTTATGCTCACCCACCTAAAAATCTCTACTCGTCCTTTTTGGGATATAGATTTACACCTCTTAGATGAACAAAAAGATGCTTTGTTTATCATTCAGAGGGTCTTGGAGTATGGTTTGTGGGAAGAATTGATTACAACTACGCAGTTTTATGGAAAAGAAAAAATTGTGGAGGCAGTCAAACAAGCCCCTTATCTGAATAATAAAACCTTAAATTTTTGTTGTATTTGGTTGGATATTAAACCCGAAGATTGCAAATGTTATACAAAGAAACATCGGACTGCCGACCAGTACAACCAAGCACATTGGAATTATTAGAAAAATTGATGTTGATTAAAGAAGTTAAAGATTTTGCACTTTTAGGTGAGTAAGTTATAAAATAGCAAAATGCTTTGGAATTGTTGTAAGTTCCATACAGTTTTTCCTGATGAGCAAATTCTCTACGCAGTGCGTAGAGAATTTTTTTGGGTAGCTACCAAAAAAATACCTTGTAAATACCTACAAACCTAATTTCCTACCACTACACCCTCACCCCTATCAACGTAACATCATCTCTCTGTTCTGTGTGGGCTTTGAACTCAAAAAAGGCATTTTTGAGCAATTCGGCTTGTGCTTCACACGATAAATGGGCATTGGCAAGCACAATTTCGGAGAGGCGTGCTACCGAAAACCTGTGCCTTGCCACATTGTTTTGGTCTGTAAAACCGTCTGAACACAAATACAACATAGTTTGGGGTGCTAAGAGTACAGACGTTTCCTCAAAGTTTTTCTGTTTCAAAGACGTGCCACCAATAGAATACCGAGTAGCCTTTACTTCCTTAAAAACACCTTCTTGCACAAGGTACAAAGGTCTTTTTGCCCCTGCATACACCACTTCCGTATGGGTGGCGTGCTGCTCGAACCTGCACAAAACAATGTCCATACCGTCTGTATTTTCCGTTTCGTTTTGTTGCAAATACGCCTGAATGGTGCTGTCTAACTGCTGCAAAATCTGTTGTGGGTGAACAATTCCCTTCTGATGCACAATTTCATTCAACAGCGTATTGCCAATCATAGACATCAAAGCACCCGGTACGCCATGCCCTGTGCAATCTACCACCGCCAAAAAATTATAGGTGCGTTGCTGTTGCTGGCTTTGTGCCAACCAATAAAAATCTCCCGAAACAATATCTTTGGGGTAAGACAACACAAAATAGTCTTTAAAAACCTGCGAAAACAGTTTATCCGTAGGCAAAAAAGCATTTTGTATAGTTTCTGCGTACCGTATGCTGTCCGTAATTTGGTCATTTTTGAGTTTAATCAACTTATAGGCTTTGGCATTGTCTAAGGCAATGACAATGTAAGAAGCTAAGGTTGCCAATAAGGTAATGTCTTTTTCAGAATAGGCATTTCGGCTAAAACTCTGTGCCGTAATTACGCCAACTGCCTTGCCATGCAATAACAACGGCACATAAATTAAAGACTGGGGCAATTCGCTATGTTCTGCTGCTCCAACCAAATGAATGGTAGGCACGTATTGATGCACCTCCGTAGCTACATTGTTGATAAGCAAGGGTTTACGGTAGTTAAAACAGTAGGCTGCCAAAGAATTTGGATTGTCTAATTTCTCGAAATGGTAAGGCAACAATTTGTCTTTTTCCACAGAACCGTTAAAATCTAAACAGTTACCTGTAACATTAAACACGCCAATACCAAAAGAATGTGCAGGCATTAAGGCATTGACTTGTTGGTAAATGGTCGTTTCTAATAGTTTCATGTCCAGAACGGCTATAATTTCTTGCCCTATTTCATTCAGTAGCTTGATATTTTCGAAAGTTTCCTGAATTTGCAAATTTGCATGGCGTAAGTTTTCGGCTTGTGTTTCTATTTCTTCTTTTTGCAAACTCAACTCTTGATTCTTGATAGAAATTTCATCGTGGGCTGTTTGTAAAAACTGTGCCTGTTGTAAAATTTCCTCTTTTTGTTGCGAAATTTCCTCTGTCCTCTGCCGTACCAAGTCCTCCAATTTTTCATTCTCTTTCTCTATTCTCCACGCATTCAGTTTAGCCACTAAAAATATGACCAATACTACGCCTATTGCATATAAACTATACGCCCACCAAGTCCGATAATAGGGAGTTTGGATAGAAAAACGAAACTGCGTAGGGCTACTCTCCTGCCCATAAATATTTTTAGCTTTTACCCAAAAAATATAATTACCTTCTTTCAAATTTGTATATTCTTTGCGAGTTTCATGCGACCATTCAGACCAATGTTTGTCAAAACCTTCTAAATAATGACTGTAAACAGTTCTCTGTTCTCCTTCCATAAAAGGCAAAGCATACTCAACTGCAATGGTATTATATTGGTAATCAATATTTTCTAAACTAAAACTTTCTTTAATCGGATAATTGCCTTCAAAAACCACACTGTCTTCTTCCAAAGTTACCTTGCGAATAAAAGTATTGTATTTTTTTTGGTAATTATGTAAATCTTTTTGGCTATCATATCGATACAAACCTTCGCTGCCTCCTAACCATACCACACCACTTTCTTCCACATACAAACACCGTAACATCATTGTAGGAATACGCCGCAATGCTTGATAAATCCATTGGTATTTACTGTTAGATGTAGGTTGCAAATAGCCAATATCGTGTTGTTGATTGTATAAGGGCAATACCCAAATTTTACCATCAGGTATTTCTTGTAAGCTAAAAATAGTTTGCCTTTTATTGTTCAAATATTGGTTCAGGCTATCAAACACCTCAAACTTTGCTGTTTTTTCATTGAATTGGTACAAACCGAACTCCGTACCAAACAATATTTTATCTTTAACTCTAAAAGGCATCAAGTCTTTTAAAGAAGGTAAGCCAGCTTCGTTTGTGTACAAAGTAATTTTGCGAGGTTGTGTAACATCATCAGGGTTCGGTATCACATGAACAAGCCCCTGCCGAAAAGTTCCCAGCCAAACCGTACCATCTGCTGCTTCTGCAATACCCCGAATGTCTTTTTTAAGGTCAAACCAAACCCCTTCTTCCTTCCATTTTCCATTTTCATACAAAAGACTCACTAACTTTTGGTTGTCTGTGCTATAAATTCTGCGTGGATTTTTATGAGAAACATAAATTTTGTTGGCAGCATTGGTATAAATTTTAGAGATAGGCGAGGCTTTAAAATCTTTAATTTCATAAATACCTTTGGCGGTAGCTGCCAACAGATGTGATTGATTTTCAAATTGATACGCCAAGAGTTGCCAAATTTGCCCCGAAGGTAGCCCGTCTATGTGTCGTATTTCATTACCTAATAAAGCATAAGCCGTCTGGTGTGTGCCTACATACATCACACCTTTGTAACGGCACACCGTTTCTACAATATCTCGAATGCCCGTTTGTCTGTTCCAATACGTCAAGTCTAACAAGCCGTCAAAACGTGCAATGCCTTGATTAAGAGTTATCCACAAATAACCGTTATGGTCCACATACAAACTGCGTGTGTAGTTGTTTTGCAGCAACGAATTTTCATTGAGTTCCTGCAAAACTTGTTTGTGGTGGTCTATAATCAATACGCCTTTGCGAATACTACCAAAAGCCATGCGTTGTTGAGGCAATAGTTTGGCAAAATAGACAGAGTTATTATCAAAAAAATCTGTACCACTCACCACAAACGGAATAGGTTTACAAGGTTTTTGGGTAGGAAACAAGTACAAACCATGATTTCGCGTAACGACTAACAACGTATCTGCATGGTACTGTATGCCCGCATAAAATTCCTTGTCTATAAAAAAATCTCCTTCTGGTACAGTTAGCAAACTGTCTTTTTCCACTACAACCAATCCTTTGTGTTGTTGGTAAGCATATATTTTTTGGTGAACTGTATCAGCAATGATACCCCCAAAAAAAGAGTTTTTTGGGGCTTCATACAGAGTTACTTTGGGGGTAGGACGGGCGGTATATTTTAACAACCCTTCAAATGTTCTAAAAAACACTTCGTCTTTTAAAGCCACTGTTTGCCATGTAGAAGTGTATTTAAATGCAGGGTTTGGCAATAAATGATGCAAACTTTTATAGCTCAACTTACCATTTTCGGCTTGCTGCAAATAGCCAAAATCACCTGTAGCCCCTACAAACAATGTTCCTTTGTGGTCAAAAGCCAGCGAATAAATAGACGAGTTGTTCGGAATGGGCTGCGTTGTCCATGTCTTGCCGTCATACTGCATGACCAAGCCATTCAAGCCAAAATACATGACACCGTTGGCAGCTTGCACTGCCGAAAATACTTGTGGGGGCTGTTCGTATTCATTCGGGCTATAATTGCGAATAATAGGGTAGCCCCTTTCCTGAGCTGCCACCTGCCCAAGAAATAGCCAAGTAAGTAAAAAAGCTAAAAAGTAAAGTTTCATAGGGTTGTTTATTGAAAGAATAGAGCTAAAACAAGTTATTCATTCGATTACATATTAACAAGTTTATATGAACAACATTTTTTGTATATGCTTCACTCGTCTTCAAGGACTGTATTAAACAATTAATGTAATGCAAACGGTGTAATCTTTTGAAAAGATTACACCGTTTGCATTACATTTTAACACTACCAATAACAGACAAAAGCATATCATTGAATAGTAAAAAGTAGTAATTTTCTTGCTTGTTATTGTCGTGCTTTAAAAAGTTATAGTAAAACGGTAGTACCACACAAGTAATGCTGGGACTACATTAAAACTAACTTTTTTCAACGAAATAAGTTTGATTGTGTTCAGCTATCCCTATAAAGATGTAATCTTTTAGAAAGATTACATCTTTATAGGGATAGCTGAACACTACGCATAACAATTCATAGCACGACACTATAAAGCAAAAAGGCTACACAAGGTAGCCTTTTTTTGTTAATAATAAAATTATCTTCTAAACCCTAATACTGCTGCACCGCAATAGCTTTGTGAGTCTTTGAAAGAGAAACTCAAATAGTAAATCCCTGTAGCTTTGCATTTGTAAGTCCAACCGGGAAAAAACTTGTTATTTACATGACTGGTTGCCAACTCGTTACGTTGTGAGTCGTACAATGTAACAATCATGCCTTGCGCCCCACCATCTTTACCAGCCATACGAATCATGTAGTTCGTATCTTTACTGAATACACAAGTGTACTCAATAACTTTACGAATACCGTTTTTACCATCTACTTTGTAACTTTTTACAAAAGTAAAACCGGGAGCCAAAGCCTTTAAACATTTAGAACTGTATGCCTCTGCATCACATTGGGCAAAAGACAATGCCGTACTCATTAAGAACAGCGTAAGAGTGAAAATTAATTTCTTCATATACAAGCAATTTATGAATGATTGCGAAAATGTGGTCTAAATTGATTTTTTATAAAAACAAGGTGTTGTACTGTAATTAGTTACCTGCATTAGACATGGTACTTGTTACAATTTTGCTGCGAATAGATTGAATTAAACTTGTAATAGCCTCTAAGTCTTGGTCAGAGATGTTTACTTTACTTTCTGTAACATCTTTTACCACCAACTCACCATTTTCTTCTTTAATAATTGGTGGTTTTTGGATTACAGTAATTTCTACTCTCGCATATACTTTTTGGAGTTGTTTGAGGTCTTCTATCAAACCGCCAAAATATTGTCTTGTCTTGTAAATATCAAGTACCAACAAAATCTGCTCCAATGTTAGTTTTTGTTCACCTATTTTCTCTTTCAATTTAGCCAACTTTTCTTGAGTCTTCGCTACATCTGCACCACCTTTGCCTACTTGGTCTTTGGTTTGGCGGTACACGATAGTCGTCAGTTGAACAGCCTCTACCCAACCACCAGCTAAAATAAGGATACTTTGGTACTCTCTTTTCTCGTCTTTCAAGTGGTTATTGATACGTTCAAAGTTCGACTGCGTCATGTTTAGCAAGGAATCAAGATTGTCTTTACTATTCGCCAATCTCTTGATAGTTTCATAATCAAAATATTGACCAATCCCCAAATCATTCGCTAATTTTTTTACAGAATTTAAGTAATTCAAAATATCTTGGTTCTTATTGTACAAATTACAGTAGCCCAAGTCGGTACTATACACCCCTAAATTCAATGATTGGCTAAAACTACTCTTGTAGTTGTTCACGTTGTTGTGGTCATTGAGGTTTGCTACGTTGTATTCAGTACTTACCTCTTTGATGAGTTGAGAAATTTCTAAAGGAGAAGGAATGGACTGCAAAATGTCTGCAATAATATCTGGTCCTACTTCGCCTTGAGTGCTTGTGTTGTTGTTTTGTCCTGTATCTGTATTGTCCTTGCCGTCATCTTCAGATGAAGAATCACAGGCAAAAAGGAATACAAGTGCCAAAGTAAAAATCCAATGACTTTTCTTCATATTCTGTATCGAGTTGTTAAATTGTTGCCGTATATTTTGAAATTAAAGGTAGAAAACTGAAGGTGAATTTGCCAAATATATTGAAGTTTTTTTTACAAAGGTACATATTATTTGAACAAAGCCTATTCAGAAGGCATATAGTTGTACTGTAAAGGGTAAAAAAGATAATGACACCTTTATTTTGTAATAAAGGTGTCATTTTTGCATCAAAGCACTTATTCGTCCTCTACCTCTATTTCTTGGCGTTGTTCTATGGTTGCTTTGTAATAATCTTTAATTTTAGCTTCTAACTCGTCCATCAGTTCGGGGTTGTCGTTAATGATGTTTTTGACCGTATCACGACCTTGCCCTAACTTGCTACCGTTGTACGAGAACCAAGACCCCGACTTTTTCACAATCTCTAATTCTGTAGCCAAATCTATAATTTCGCCTGCTTTAGAGATGCCATGCCCATACAAAATATCAAATTCTACTTGTTTGAACGGCGGAGCAACTTTGTTTTTCTGTACTTTCACTCTGGTACGGTTGCCTACGTTCTCGTCATTGTTGTCTTTGATAGCACCGATACGGCGAATATCCAAACGTACAGACGAGTAATATTTCAAGGCATTACCGCCTGTGGTGGTTTCTGGGCTACCAAACATCACCCCGATTTTATCACGTAATTGGTTGATGAAGATACAACAACAGTTCGTTTTGTTGATACTACCCGCCAATTTACGCAAGGCTTGGGACATCAAACGGGCTTGTAAACCCATTTTACTTTCGCCCATTTCGCCTTCCAATTCGGCTTTAGGTACAAGGGCTGCTACGGAGTCTATGACTAAAATATCTATAGCACTTGAACGAATAAGATGTTCGGCAATGTCTAAGGCTTGTTCGCCATTGTCGGGCTGTGCCACAAACAAATTATTAAGGTCTATGCCCAATTTTTCGGCATAAGTCTTGTCAAATGCGTGTTCTGCGTCTATGAAGGCAGCCAAACCACCAGCTTTTTGAGCCTCTGCGATACAGTGCAACGTAAGGGTCGTTTTACCAGAAGCCTCCGGTCCATAAATCTCTATAATCCTACCTCTTGGCAAACCACCTACGCCCAACGCAAGGTCTAAGCCCAAAGAACCTGTGGAAATAGCTGGAACATCTGTAACTTTACCTTCGTTCAGTTTCATGACTGTTCCTTTGCCATACGCCTTGTCCAATTTGGCGATGGTTACTTCCAACATTTTAAGTTTGTCCAATTTTTCTTTATCTTCTGATGCCATACTGATTTGATGGTTTAAATTGTTTTAGTTATGTAAATGTAAATATTTTTTGGAAAGTTATACAAAAAACGGTTTGTTTTTCATAATGTTTTGTTGCTGCAAGTTACGATTATTTTTGACAAAAATACATACTTATTGATTATTTTTTATTAAATATTAGAGTTTATGAATAATTTTTTGCTATAGCCCCACCCAAACCCTCCCCACAGGGAGGGCTAAAAAGGAATTATTCATAAACTCTATTTTTTAGTAACTTTTTTACTACTACAAATTAAACACCGCAGAACGTAAGAGATGTACGGAGGCATATTTTTTTGTAAAAAATAAGACACTTTTTTGCGTAATATAGGGTTTACAAACCTGTATTTTTGTATGGTGTAAGGTCTGCAAACTTTGCACTATACAAAACCTTTGTGTTATGCGAAAAAAAACAACTTATCCTCTCCTATTATTCCTTGTTTGTGCCTCTTATGGCAGCTATTCACAAAGTCTATTGCAAAGACTCCAAAAGCTGCAACAAGTTTATAGTCAGCATTTTACCTTAATAGACACAACACAAATACGCTGGCAAGACGGTAGCCTTTGGCAGATAGACGACAAACAAGTAAAAACGCATGAACAACAGTTAGCCAAAGCAGATATTCAAGACCAATTAGCCCAAAATTATGTAAAAGGGCAGCCAAAAAATCCGCCCTTAGCAAATGAGGAGGCAGGGCGTATTCGTTGCGAAGAGTTTTTTAGAAAAATGTATGGCAATAGCCCCCAAGAAGTAGAAAAAAACCTAACTACAATTCGTTGGCTACCCAAATCTGTAAATATTCCTTTGAAAGTAACAACCATTAATAATGTACATTTACGCCTACAAGCCGTAGCCGCGGAGTTGGAGGCATTGCCGAAGCACCTACACCACTATTTTAACCAACCCGCAGGCACATATTATTGGCGGACTATAGCAGGGACGAATCGGCTAAGTACGCACAGTTTTGGCATAGCCATAGACATTAACGTAAAATTTTCGGATTATTGGCATTGGAACAAGCCCAGCAACAAAGGCATACCTTACAAAAACCGTATTCCTTACGAAATTGTAGCTATTTTTGAAAAACATGGGTTTGTTTGGGGTGGGAAATGGTATCATTACGACACCATGCACTTTGAGTTTCGTCCAGAACTACTGTAGAACGGACTTTAGTCCGTTTAGAGAAATTCCCCAAACGGACTAAAGTCCGTTCTACAATAGTTTATTTTTATTCATACAACTTTCCTTCGGCTATTTTTTTGTCCAATTTGTCTGTTAAATTATTACCTGATAGGGTTTTAGCTTTTTTCCACAGTTCTTGGGCTTGTGCCGTTTGCCCTAATTTAAACAGTACATCTCCGTAATGTTCTATGATAGTTGGGTTTTGAGAATTTTGGGCTGCCTTTTCCAAATACGTTTTGGCGTTGGCATAGTCGCCAGCTACGTACAAAATCCAGCCGTAAGTATCTAAATAGGTGCTGTTATTAGGCGAAATTTCTAACAGTCTGTTAGCCAACTGTTTAGCTATATCTAATTTCTCTTTTCTCAAAGACAAAAAATAACTGTAATTGTTTAGCACAATAGCATCTGTAGGTTTCAGTTCTAATGCTTTGTCAAAATATTTGTCCGATTTTGTATATTCTTTCGTGCTGTTATAGGCATCTCCCAAACGTGCATATATCTGAAAAAGGAGTTCGGGGTCTTTTCCT
>CANGYA010000015.1 GCA_947457925.1 Cytophagales bacterium
AGGGCGGTGGCGTACAATAAAGACACATTTTCGGCTACTAACTCTGCTACATTTATTTGTTCTGGGTGCAAAATTTCCCCTGAAAGTTGGCTTTTTGCCCAATGTAGTAAATTGTGTAAGGTGTTTTCTATACTTCCTAATTGGCGGTTTACTTCTTGGCGAATCATCTGCAAATCTTCAGGCGAAAGAGTATCTAATGACAACAACACCAACATTCCTTTTAATGTATTGATAGGGCTTTTAAGGTCGTGGGCAATGACTGAAAAAAGCCTGTCTTTGAGTTGGTTCGTTTCACCTAATTCTTGTGCTTGTAGGGTTAATTCTTCTTTTTGTTGCTGGATTTCAGCATTTTTTTGTCTTAGCAAGTGATTCAAACGAATATGTTTTTGTCTTTCCCCAAACAAAATAGCCCCTAATAGCAACATAGACGTGATGAGAATTAACAAAGAAATAATCAACACTCTTTCTTTGGCTTTTTCCTCTTGGCGAATTTGTTTGTCTTTTTCCAATAAAATAATCTGTTGTTCTTTGTCATGGATTTGGTAGTCATAATCCAATGTTTTAATAATTTTGTCTTTTTCTACTAAATGAATACTGTCTTTGATGTTATCGTACAATTTATGATATTTTAGGGCTGCTGCCAACTGCTGTTTTTGTTCGTATAAATCATACAATTCATAGCTTATATCTTTACTTATTTCTTTGCTACCTATTTTTTGAGAAATTTCCAATGCTGCCAATAGTTTTATTTCACTCTCTTGCAGTCTTTTGGTCGTCTTGTAAATAATGCCTAATTGTAACAAACTATTGGCAACATCTCTATTGCTGTTAATTTTACCAGCTAATACCAATGCTTCTTTGGCATATTGTTCTGCTTTGCTATAATCTTTTTTACCAACCAAAGTTCTACTCAAATGGTACAAATCCAAACACTCCAAAGTTTGGTCTTTGTATTTTTTGTTCAACACTAATGACTTTTGCAAATACACCAAAGCCGTATCGTATTCGCCTTTGAGCAAACAACTTTCACCAATATTTCCGTACAAAAGCCCCAAACCTTTTTCGTATTTTAATATCCTAAATTGTTCTAAGGCTTGACGAAAATAGAATAAGGCTTTGTCATAATTCAAAAAATAATCGTTATGAATAACCCCAATATTATTCATACAACTTGCCATGCCTTTATGATTACCTATTTTTTGATAGGTCTGCAAAGCCTCTTTGTAGTAGCCCAAAGCCTCTTGATAGTTTCCTTTGGCATAATGCCCTATACCCAAATTTTTTAGACTTTCTGCCATTCCCCAAGTATATGCTAATTCAGTCGCAATGTTGTGAGCTTTTTGGGCAAAAATAAGGGTACTATCAGGGTTGATTCGATAATAATTAAAAGCCAAACTACAGTATAAACGTACTTGCGTAGTGTCTATTTGGGCGTGTTGTCTCGATAGATAGTGCAGACTATCCACCATGTTTTGTTGGGCAGTTACTAAAATAGGTACAAAAACCACTAAAAAAAACACCAAAAAACGCATAAGTACAAAAATAGCTTTAAATAAGGCTATGGCTAACTAATTTAGTGGCTATTGTGTGAATAGTCTAATATTTTGTTGAATTTATTTGGAAATAGCCTCCGTTAAGTTCTATCTTTTTGAAAACTTTAATTATTAGAATAAATATGAAAATCCTACATTTTATCTTTTTGTCTATTGCCCTACAAACAGCTGTGTATGCTCAAACATTGCCCAAAGTAGCAGGAGGAAGTTTGCAACGGTTTGCAGATTTTCCGTCAAAATATGTAGCCCCTCGTAACATAGATGTTTGGCTACCAAAAGGTTATGACAGTAAACAAAAATATGCTGTTTTGTATATGCACGATGGGCAGATGTTATACGACTCGGCAACAACTTGGAACAAACAAGAGTGGGGCGTAGATGAAACCATGCAACAACTTATCAAAGAAGGCAAAATCCGCAATACGATTGTCGTAGGGGTGTGGAATGGCGGTAAACTTCGGCACAGTGAGTATTTTCCGCAAAAACCTTTCAAGTATTTGACTCAATACCAACAAGATACATTGCTCAACACTTTTCGTAGCAAAGATGTGCCTTTGTTTAATGCCCCTGTGCAATCAGATTTATACCTCAAGTTTTTGGTTAAAGAACTAAAACCATTTATAGACCAGAAATTTTCTACCCTTACAGACGCAGCCAATACATTTATTGCAGGTTCAAGCATGGGTGGATTAATTTCTATGTATGCCATTTGTGAATACCCAAAAGTTTTTGGTGGGGCTGCTTGCCTTTCTACGCATTGGGTAGGCATTTTTAAGGCAGAGAACAATCCTATTCCTGCTACCTTTATGAAATATTTGGGTAAAAAATTGCCTTCACCCAAAAACCACAAAATCTATTTTGATTACGGTACAGCCACTTTAGATGCCTTGTATCCACCTTTTCAAAAACAAGCTGATGAAATTATGGCAGCAAAAGGATTTGACTCAACGAATTGGCTCACCAAAGAATTTGTAGGAGAAGCCCACACCGAAAAGGCTTGGCAACAACGGTTGCATATTCCTTTGTTGTTTTTGTTGGGTAAATAACTTGGCTTGTATAGTAACCTGTAGAACGGACTTTAGTCCGTTTATTGTACATAAGAACCAAAGTATTGCATTGTAAAACATATTTTTTTGTTGCCAAATGCGACAAACGGACTAGGTGTCCCCGACTAAAGTTCGTTCTACAGTAGGCATTATGCAACTCAAGTTGAATAATAAAACAAGCAACTTTTTTGCTATGCACCCTACTTTTTTCATTAACTTTGTCAAAAAAATAGCCTAACCAAGTTCACAACAACAGTGTTATGAAATATTACAATTCAATCATAGATACTATCGGTAATACACCTTTAGTAAAACTCAACAAAGTAACCAAAGGCATTAAAGGCACTATTTTGGTGAAAGTAGAATACTTTAATCCCGGTAACTCTGTAAAAGACCGTATAGCCCTCAAAATGATAAATGATGCCGAGAAAAACGGCGTATTGAAGCAAGGCGGTACGATTATAGAAGGCACATCTGGCAATACGGGCATGGGCTTGGCGTTGGTAGGTGTGGCAAAAGGCTATCGTTGTATTTTTACAATGGCAGACAAGCAGTCTAAAGAAAAAATGGACATTTTGCGTGCTGTAGGGGCAGAAGTGGTTGTTTGTCCCACTAACGTAGAACCCGAAGACCCTCGTTCTTACTATTCTGTGGCTCGCCGTTTGAACAAAGAAATTAACAATTCTATCTACCCGAACCAATACGACAACGAGTCAAACTCTGCGGCTCACTACGAAACTACAGCACCCGAAATTTGGAGAGATACCGAAGGTAAAGTTACACACTATGCTTGTGGTGTAGGTACAGGCGGTACAATGTGCGGAACTGCGAAGTATTTGAAAGAAAAAAATCCTAATGTGGTAACTATAGGCATAGATACTTACGGTTCTGTGTTCAAAAAATACAAAGAAACAGGCATTTTTGATAAAAACGAAATCTACCCTTATTTGACAGAAGGAATTGGCGAAGACATCATGCCAAAAAACGTCAATATGGATTTGATAGACCATTTCATCAAAGTAACAGACAAAGACGCAGCAGTCATGGCACGCAGATTGGCAAGAGAAGAAGGCTTATTTGTAGGCTGGTCTTGCGGTTCTGCGGTATATGGTGCATTGGAGTACGCCAAACAACATTTGAAAGAAGATGATGTAATGGTGATTATCCTACCAGACCACGGCACAAGGTACTTGGGCAAAGTCTATAACGACTCTTGGATGAAAGACCATGGATTTTTAGAGCAACGCAGCTTTGCTACTGCCAGAGATATTATTGCCAAAAGACAAGGACATTCAGCATTGATTACCGTAACCAAAGACATGAATTTGGGCGAAGCTGTAAAAGCATTGAGCCAAGCAGGTATTTCTCAACTCCCTGTGTCTGATGGTGATGAAATCGTGGGCAGTGTGTCTGATAGCAAAGTATTGAACTTATTGATAGAAAACCCCGAATCTAAATCACAAAAAGTAAGTGAAATAATGGACAAGCCATTTATTTTTGTTGGTTTAGACAATACGGTAGATGCTTTGTCATCTTTGATAGACAAAAATAATAAAGCATTATTGGTGAGAGATGAGTTTAATAAAGTGCATATCATCACACAACACGACTTGTTAATGGCATTGACTAACTAATAGGCAGTACATTTACCTTTAGGCGAATATACTTTTGATTTTTTTATTACTTATTTTAGGCATTTAAGCAATTAAGTGCCTATTTTATTTCACAAAAAATTATTACGTTTGCAAAAAGTGTTTTCTTAGAGAAAAAAACGTGAATTTTGGAAAAAAAGAAATTGCTATTACATTTGTAAACCTTTTCACTTTTAAATCCTTCAGGTATTATTAACTTTTTATCATCTTTTTTACGGCTTTTTCGAGTAGAAACTACCGAAGACAAAGAACTGCGTACAGCCATTCGTAACATTACAGGCTATACCCCCAGCAACTTAGACCTTTTCAAATTAGCCTTAATACATAATTCTGTAGCCAAAGAAGTAAACGGAGGCTTCAAAGTATCTAATGAAAGGTTGGAGTATTTGGGAGATGCTGTATTGGGAATGGTCGTGGCGGAGTATCTGTTCAAAAGATTTCCTTACAAAAACGAAGGTTTCTTAACCGAAATCCGTTCTCGTCTTGTAAGTAGAGAGTCTATGGACAAACTTTGTAAGAAAGTAAAATTAAATGACTTGGTAGAATATGACTCCAAAAACCGCAATATGTCTTCTTTCCGCTATATTTACGGCGATGCAATGGAGGCTTTTATTGGTGCGGTATATATGGACGTAGGTTTTAAGAAATGCCAACAGTTTATTATCGACAAACTTTTGCACACACACATAGACTTGGAAACAGTCATAGAAACAGATACCAATTACAAGTCTAAATTGATAGAATGGTCGCAGAAGAATAATAAGTTTGTTCGGTTCGAAACTTTGGAGGAAAAAGGCTCTGCCCACCAAAAACAGTTTAAGGTACAAGTATTGATAGACGACGAGATAGTTTCCAAAGGAGCAGGTTTTAGCAAAAAAACTGCCGAACAAGACGCAGCCCGCAGAGCTTGCGAGTTGTTGGAGATACAACAGTGATTTTTGTTAATTTTTTGTTATCAAATTCTTAATCAAAACTTTCGAAAAAACAGTATATTGGCATACTATTTGGCTATATTTTAGCTGAAATAATTTTTTTTACTAATTTGTAAAAAAAATTTAAAAAATTTGGTTACATTTGTTAATAAGTTGTTATTAATTTATGAAAATGTACTTAATGATGCTTACCACACTAATTGCAGTGCAGTTCACCTTATATTCTTTATGGTATTACCCTAAAAACAGTGCCAAGTGTAAAAAAAGAGAAAAAAAAATTAAATTTTTTAGTTAGTTTTTTGAAAAAAACAAAAAAACTCTATTATTGCACTTCAAACATCAAATCTTTTAATAAATCTAATCACTTAATTAAAACCAAACAGAAAAATGGCTTTACATCAAGAATCAAAGTTAGACTTTTTCTACCGTGTGGTAGCACCAAAAATTACCAGTGTTGGTGCAGCTGTCGTTATCTTCGGTGCCATGTTCAAAATCCTTCACTTGCCGGGTGCAGGTCTTATGTTGGGTGTAGGTTTGTCTATTGAGGCAGCCTTGTTCTTAATGTTTGCATTCCAACCTGCTCCTCCTCCAGAGAAGCACTATGATTGGGAATTGGCTTATCCAGAATTAGCAGGTGGTCATGGTTCACACAAACCAAAAGAAGACCCAACTTCTAAATTAGGAGCAGGTGCTGTAACAGCAATTGATGCATTATTAAGTGGCTCAGACCTTAGCCCAGACTCTTTCAAAAAATTCGGTCAAGGTATCAAGTCTTTGAATGATACTGCGGGTAAAATGAAAGACATGACAGAGGCTGTGAACGTAACTACTGAATATGCTACAAACGTAAAACAAGCATCTACGTCTTTAGTAAATTTGAACAAAGCCTACTCTACGACTGTTCAGTCTATGGAATCTATGGCAAATGCAGCTAAAGATGCTAAATCTTATCATGACCAAGTACAGTTAATTACAAAGAACTTAGGTGCTTTGAACGCAGTGTACGAAATGGAATTGAAAGATGCTAACAGCCACTTAAAAGCTCTTAACAAGTTCTATGGTAACTTGACAACAGCTATGGAAAGTATGGCAGACGCAAGCAAAGAATCTCAAGTATTCAAAGAGCAAATGACCAAATTAACTGGTAACATTACTTCTTTGAATAAGATTTACGGAAATATGCTTACCGCAATGAAAGGCTAATCGCCCTACCATTTTCATAATTTTAATTTTTATTCAACCTTAAAACAAAAGAAACATGGCAGGCGGTAAGGAAACACCACGTCAGAAGATGATCGGCTTGATGTACCTTGTACTCACCGCTCTCTTAGCGTTGCAAGTTAGCAACACCATATTAGACAAATTCGTCTTCATCGACGAAAGTTTGAAGTATTCTGTTAATATATCACGTAAAGCTACCGAAAATCAAATTGAAGGTGGTAAAGCTGCTGCTGAAAAGCAAGGTAATACTCCTAAAGATTTGGCTTTAATTAAGCTGGCAGAGGAAGTGAAAAAGAAGACAGATGAAGTGATAGCACAAGTTCATAAGAGCCGTGAGGAGCTTATCAAAAGAACTGGCGGTATGGACGAGAAGGGTGATTATGTAGGTAAAAAAGATGATAACGAGGTTATGGCTTACATGATTGGTGCAGAAGGCACTAAGTCTGGTGAGGCATACAAAATGCAGCAATATTTGAACAAATATGCAAAGGATATTGCCAATTTGGATACAGCCTTGAAAGATTTAGACCAACCTATAGCTATAGATGCTAAGGATATGACTATGTATTCAAAAGACCCTGAGCAAAAAGGAAAGGACTTTGCAAAAATCACTTTTGAAAGTACACCTCTTGTTGCTGCATTAGCTATTTTGTCTGATATAGACTCTAAAGTAGCTCGTGTTGAGGCAAAGGCAGTTGAACGAATTGTAAACCGTATCGGTGGTGTAATTCTTAAATTTGACCAAATCAAAGGTATGGCTTCTGCGGAATCTAAAGTGATAGCTGCGGGTACTAAATACAAAGCTAAAATGTTCATTACTGCGTCTTCTTCACAAATTAAACCTCGTATGTCTGTATCACAAGGCTCTGTGAAAGTAAACGGTAATGAAGGTGAAGTAGAATTTACTGCACCAGCTTTGGAAAACTCTGCTTATGATGCGGCAGGTTTAGCAAAACGTGAATGGCAAGGTTCTATCACTATCAAGAAAGCTGATGGTCAGGACACTACATTTAAGTTCAAAGAAGAATACTTCATTGCAAAACCAGTTATTAAAGTAGAAGCTGGTAATGTATCTGCTTTATATTTGAACTGTGGTAACGAATTGCAAATAGACGTACCTGCTTTGGGTGCTTCTTATGACCCTTCTTTCAGTGCATCTGGTGGTGAGGTTATTAAAGGTGCTTCTAAAGGTAAAATTACGGTTGTTCCAAAAGCTGCTAACGTTGATTTAACAGTGTCAAGCAGTGGTAACAAAATTGGTATTGAGAAATTCAAGGTAAAAATGATACCAAAACCAACATTGCAAGTAATGAATGGTGGTAAAGTATTGGATATTAAAAATGGTGGTGCTTGCCCTCGTGCTTTAAGAGCTGTAGCTGTACCAGATCCTGGTTTCAAAGATGCTGTACCCAAAGATGCTCGTTACAAAGTTGTAGAATGGGAATTAACATTGGCTCGTGGTCGTCGTGCTATCAAGCAACAAAAAGTAACATCTGATGAGGTAAACTTAACAGATTTTGCTAGCCAAGCTAAAGAAGGTGACCGTATCGTAATTGAAATCAAAGGTGTAAAACGTTTGAACTTCAAAAACGAACAAGAAAATGTTAGTGCAAGTGAAATTCTTAGCTACCAAATTACTCAATAGTAATTGGTAATTATAAAAAATGAAATGCTGTTAGGTGAAAATCTAACAGCATTTTTTGTTTATTTTAGCCTATAAAGACTTTAAAGTTACTATTTTACAATAAAACTTTGCCTTCTTTTAACTCTATTTTTCTATCTGCCATATTCGCTAATTCGGCATTGTGCGTTACGATTACAAAAGTTTGCCCAAAATCTTTTCTTAATCTAAAAAACAATTGGTGTAGTTCTGAGGCTCTTTGTCCATCTAAGTTGCCTGAAGGTTCATCTGCTAAAATTACGTCTGGTTGGTTCATTAATGCCCTTGCTACAGCTACTCTTTGTTGCTCTCCGCCTGAAAGTTCCGAAGGTTTGTGTGTTTTACGGTGGCTTACTTCTAATAAGTCTAATAGTTCGGTGGCTCTTTGTTCTATTGCTGCTCTATTATTTGTGTGGTTGTTGAGCAAGAACTTTGGCATACAGACATTTTCGAGGGCTGTAAACTCTGGAAGTAGGTTATGAAATTGGAATACAAAGCCTAAATGTTGATTACGTAAGGCTGCTAATTTTTGCGGTGTGGTATTATGAATAGGTTTATTCAATAGTGTTACTGTACCACTATCGGGTTGGTCTAATGTGCCTAAGATGTGCAACAAGGTGCTTTTTCCTGCACCCGAAGCTCCTACTATAGACGTAATTTCTCCTTTACAAATTTCTAAGTCTATACCTTGTAAAACTTGTACGTTGCCATATTTCTTATAAATATTGTTGGCTGCTAAAATGACCATATCCTTACAACTGTTTAAGGCACAAATGTACTACTCTTTCAATGTATGACGATACGATTGAGCAAAACTTTGGGCTTATTCTTGTGGTGGCAAGTCTTCTCTGTCTTTTAGCTTTTTATCTACAACATTTTTATTCAAAAAAGTATTGAGTTGGTCTATGCTATAATTAGACACAATTTCTCCAAAAGAATTGATATGAATATCAAACCCTTTGAGGTCGGGGTGAACATGGGCTGCGTCTATTTCTTTTTTCTTTTTGGCAGTAGTGTTGTCTTTTTTCTTCTTCATAAATGCTGTTATTTTTATAGTAACTTTTTGACGTAAGATTAAGTTCGCATACCTAAGCTATTATTGAGAAAATTTGGTAGTGCATAACAACTAATGCTATACGGGTAAAAAAGGTGTAATCTTTTGAAAAGATTACACCTTTGGCATTACATCTTTAAGACTACCGAAAATTTGAACAATGAATGCAGCACAAAGGGCTTTGAAAAACTAACACCGCAAGGGTTTAAAGTCTTTGCGGTGTTTAGCACATTTTAGTTTTGCTATGAATTAAACTGTCATAATTTCTTTTTCTTTGGCAGCCAATACTTCATCTAATTTTTTGATGTAGCCGTCTGTCAAAGTTTGTACTTTGGTTTCGCCTGCTTTTACGTCGTCTTCAGAAACACCTTCTTTGAGTAGTTTTTTCAAACTTTCATTAGTGTCTTTGCGAATATTGCGTACTTTCACACGACCCGCCTCTACTTCATTTTTTACTTGTTTTACCAAATCTTTTCTTCTTTCTTCCGTCAATGGTGGCACAATCAAACGTATTACTTCGCCGTCATTGTTAGGGTTAATGCCCAAATCACTGATTTTGATAGCCTTTTCTATTTCTGCCAACATATTTTTTTCCCAAGGCTTAATCACAATAGTACGAGCATCTGGAGTGTTGACTGCTGCTACTTGTGAAAGTGGGGTTGGTGTACCATAGTAATTTACTGAAATACCTTCTAAAACGGCAGGATTTGCCTTACCTGCACGTATTTTTGTCAATTCTCCTTGTGTGTGTTTTAAGATTTTCTCCATAGAATCTTTCGCACTGTCAAGGTTTGATGATACTGATGCCATAAATGTATGTTCAAGAATGGTTAAAACAAATTATTGTAAGAGCAATACTAACTCTTTAAACAATCACAAAGTTAGAAAATAGCTGGTTTTTTTGGTACATAGCACACAATATTTGTTTTGAATCTTTGAAAAATATTTGGCTACAAATCTTTTAGTGCTTGTTGTTGCTTTTTGGGCAGTTTTGCCACGACCAATTCGTAAGAGTGTAGTGTCCATTGTAGCACTTCTTTGGCGGGCATATCTTCGCCAACAGTAATGGTGTTCCAATGCTGCTTGTTCATGTGATAACCTGCGGTTACGGCTTGGTATCTTTCACGTAACTCTATGGCTTTTTCAGGTTCACACTTTACGTTGATACTCCGAAAATCTGCCATGTCTGTTAAGGCAAACATTTTGTCCATGACCTTAAAAACTAAGGTGTTTTCATCGAAAGGTAAAGATTCTGTTACGCCTTTTAGCCCTAAACAAAAATTTCTGAAGTCATCGAGTTGCATGGTAGTAAAGTTTAAGGTTGTACGCCGTACTCTGCCAATAAATATAGTAAACTTGCCATACCTGCTGCCCCCAAAGCTAATTCTCTTGGGTTCACTTTGTCAAAAGTGTCTGCGGTAGAATGGTGCAAATCAAAATAACGTTGTGAGTCGGGTACGTACCCAATCAATACAGTACCTACCACTTTGAGAGGAGTAATATCTACGCCACCTCCGCCTTTTTTAATTTCTGAAATGCCGTAGTTGTTCATCAAAGGCAACCAAAACTGCATTTTAGTTAATAACTCTGGGGGTGCGTCTGTTGAAAAACCTCTTGGTGTAAAACCACCTCTATCAGACTCTAAGGCTGCAATATGTTTGAGGCGACCTTGCTCTTGTTCGGCATAATTTGCGTAGCCAATACCGCCTTTATTTCCAAACTCCTCATTCATATACATAATGCAACGAATGGTACGTTTAGGTTTAATGTTTAATTTCTTAAAAATACGTATTACTTCTATACTTTGCATACACCCTGCACCGTCATCATGCGCACCCTGTGCCAAATCCCAAGAATCTAAATGCCCACCTACCACAATCACTTCTTCGGGTTTTTCCGTCCCTTTTATATCTCCAATGACATTGTAGGAAATTTTATCCTCAAATCTTTGGCAATATGTTTCAAAATAGACTTGTGTAGTGGGGCTTTTTTTCAATGTTTCACTTAACAAATTTGCCCCATTGGTGCTAATAGCTACCGCAGGAATTTGTGGAACATTGGGCTGGTAGCTCATAGAACCTGTGTGCGGTAAATCGTCATTGTTTTGTGCCAAAGACCTGACAATCACACCAATAGCACCGTATTTTGCTGCTTCCGAAGCACCGTTTCGGCGTTGGTCGCCTACACCACTGTAGGCTTCAAACGTATCGAATTTGGTAGCATCAAAACCTCTGTTGTAAAAAATAATCTTTCCTTTGATGTTTGCCTCACCCAAAGTAGCTAATTCGGAAAGTTGTTTTACTTCTATAATTCCTGCCTTAATGCCTTTGCTGCCTGTGCCAATAGAACCACCTAAAGCACAAATAGGCACATCTGTTTTTCCGTTATTGGTTTGAATATAGGCTTTTTCTTGCTTGCCTCTTTCCCAATGAGGCACTTTGATAGGTTGTAACCAAACACTGTCTAAGCCCAAAGAATCCATAATAGATTTTGTCCACTTTACTGCTTTTTCGGCTTGAGGCGAGGCTGTCATACGTCCCCCGATATTGAGGCACAAATAACGCAAATAGCCGTAGGCTTTGCCGTTTTGTAGGGCTTCATGGTAAATTTGCTGTACCGTTGCAGAGTCTTTTAAGTTATAAAAACTTTCGGCTTGGGCTGTAACTATAGGTACTGTAGTAGGATTAGTTTGGCAAACTGCTAAGTAGGGCAATAGCAAAAAAGGTAAAAAATAGTGTTTTTTCATGGATAAATAGAGATAGTCAATAGTGAAAAAAATAGTGTGAGTTTGAAGTCCCACACTATTAAATTTTTCGTGAATTTAATACTTATCCGTTTTAAAACGAATAGTTTTTTGCGTTTTATTGCCCAACTTGTCTTCTGCCATAATGACAATGGTATAAGTTTTATTTTTTTCAAAGCCTTTTACCAAACCTTCATATACTTTTGGTTTTTCGTTGTTGAGGCTGTAACGAATTTCGTCAAAACCTGTTTGTTGGTCGGTAGCTGCCAAGAACAAGGTAACATAAGACGGATAAACAGGGACTTTTTCGTTACTGCTATTCGTGCCTGCATTGGCAGAGGGCGGTGCATCTTCCCAACGGTTCGGCGAAATACTGTAAGTTACATACACATCTGGCGGTTTATTATCCACTACAAACGTAAACGTACCTACATTTCGGTTATTTACATTGTCATAACCAAAATAATTAACAGTGTGTGTACCATTTTCCTTGACCTTAATCGGCTGATTGTAAGGGGTTTCGTCTGAAATGCCATCTACGCTGTACGTGATTTTTTGCAAACCAGATTCGGGGTCGAAGGCACTTAATTTAATTGGTGTGTTGCCCGTAATAAATATCGTATCACCTTTCACAAATTTAGGTTCAAGGTATTGGTAACTCATGGCGGGACCTGTTAAATCCACATATACTGTACTTACATTGTGTTTATATTCATCAAACTTCGTGTTGCGGTTGCCTGCACCTTCGTTTTCCATATTGTCCAAAGCATAGTAACGAATGACATGAATACCTGATTTACTTGGCAAATAAAAAGGCTCACTGTAATCTTGGTATTCTGTACCATCAACAGAATACAACGTTTTCTTAATCCCTGCTTTGTTATCTACGGCTGTTAATTTTAATTTCGTTCTGCCCGAAAAATACACTTGGTCGCCAACAATAAACCTATCTCCCAATACGTCTGCCGACATGATAGGGGCAGTACGGTCTAAGTAGAACTCAAACTTCTTTTCTTCTTCTTTATTAGACACATTGTCAATAGAATAGTAGTACAAGGTATGTTCTCCGTCATTGAGTTGGTCTAAGGGTAACACTGTATTAGGCACATACTCACGCCATTTGCCATCATCAAAACGGTAGTAAGTACCATTTACACCCGAAAGTTTATCGGAAATGGTCAAATAGATTTTTGTACTTAAAGAAATGATTTTTTCTTTGGCTACCCCTACTACATTATGGTAACTTTCGGGGCTGGTTAAATCCACTACGAATTTGCGTGTATTGGCTTTTTCTACATTGCCTACATTGTCCACTGCATAAAAAGCATAGCTTTGTTCGCCTTCTGTACCAAAAGTAATTGCACCGTTATAGGCGGTATAGCTTGCACCTGTTACGGCACTGTATAAAGTATTGATGCCCGACATCTCGTCTTTGGTGCTGGTGGTTACGGTCAGTCCTTTGCCATAATACTGTATGCCGTTGCGGTTGAAACGTGGGGCTGTCAAGAAGCTAACATCAGATTTGGGGGCTATGCCGTCTGCGTACACCGCAAAGTTTTGTGAAACATTGTGTAGCCCATCTATATGCCGTAAATAATGTTTACCATGTCCATCTAAATAAATGGGCTTTAAATCCATTTTGCCTTTGTCGTCCTCACTTCGTTCTTCGGCTATTTGTGTAGGTGTTTGGTTAGGTGTATGCGAAACGTACACATATAAAGGTAGTTCGGCTTGTTGGTAATAATGATTCAGGCTGTCCACATACGAGCCTTTTTCGTGGGTAAGTTGTGTTTGTGCCATACCTTGCACACACAAGAATAATAAGGCACAAGCAAAATAATAAAATTTATTCATGGTAATTCAGTAGAAAACAGAATAGGGAAAATGAATTGAATGATAGATTGACAATACTAATTAATAGTTAGGAATTTTAAAAATAAATAGCAAATAGAGTTTATGAATAGTTCTATAGAAACCCTCTCCATTTGGAGAGGGTAGAGTGAGGTGTTATTAAAAAACTATTCATTAACCCTAATAACCTTAACAAAGTTTAACGGCAGTGAATTGTAAAATAGTTGTCAAAACAATAATTTTGGAATACTTATTAGCTATCACTTATCTATTGTTATTATTGTATTTTTACCAGAAAATGGCATTTTTCCTCCTGAAAATTGTCATTTTCTATTTTTACACATACAGTTGTGCTACTCTACTTCCCCAACAATACAAAATACTAACTTACTAATACCTTACTAACTTGAAAAAACTTACTATCTTCTTATTCATTTTTTTGTTGTCTAATACCTATCTATTAGCTCAAAAAAGTGCAAGCAAGTACCCTCCCAAAGAACTGCACGCCGTTTATACGGACTCTGCCATTACGGTTGATGGCGTACTGAATGAAAAAGCATGGCAAAATGCAGAATTAGCAAAGGATTTTTACATGAACTATCCTTCGGATTCGTCTATGGCTAAGTCAAAAACAGAAATCAAAATCACTTTTGACAAAAAATTCTTGTATATCGCAGCTATCTGTTATGACGAAATCAAGGATAAAAACTTTGTAGTTACGTCCCTCAGACGTGATTTTGATGGCGGGAACAATGACAATGTAGCCTTTTATATAGACCCTTTTGGCGATAAGCTCAACGGTTTTCTGTTTGCTGTAACCCCCTATGGTGTGCAACGTGAAGGGCTGATTTCTAACGGTGATAATTTAGACCAAAGTTGGGATAACAAATGGTATTCAGAAGCCAAAGTTTACACGAACTACTGGGTGGCAGAAGTAGCTATTCCGTTTAGCACCTTGCGTTTCAAGGAACATTCGCAGGAATGGCGTATGAATTTTGGGCGAATAGACCGTAAACGCAATGAAATGTCGTCTTGGGTGCATGTGCCTATCAATTACCGTTTGTCATCTTTGGCTTTTTCAGGGGCTATTCATTTTGACCAGCCTTTGCACAAACCCAAAACCAATATTTCTTTGATTCCCTACGCTATTGTAGAAGGCACAAAAGACCAGCTGCCCGAAAATGCCAACCCATACGCACATGGCTCTACAATCAACAACTTAGAAACGCAAAGAGTAGAGCTTGCCCCGCGTGTAATTCCTGCCAACCACAAAGCCAATGTAGGACTTGACGCGAAAATAGCTGTTACACCCTCTTTGAACTTAGATATTACGCTAAATCCCGACTTTTCGACAGTAGAGGCAGACGTACAAGTAACAAATTTGAGCCGTTTTGAATTGTTTTTTCCTGAAAGAAGGCAGTTTTTTGTGGAAAACAGCGACTTGTTTGGCTCTTTTGGTTTTTCGCGTATTCGTCCCTTCTTTTCGCGTAGAATAGGCATTGGACGTGATAGAAATTCAGGCATCATTGTTCAAAATCCTATTTATTACGGGGCAAGACTAAGTGGTCGTTTGAACAAGGATTGGCGAATGGGGCTGATGAATATGCAAACAGCAGGTACAGACAACGGCAACGTACCCAGCCAAAACTATACGGTGGCTGCCCTACAAAGACAAGTTTTTTCACGTTCAAATATTGCAGGCTTGTTTATTAACCGCCAAAGATTTGATAGTGAGGCGGGCAATGATGCCTATACAAGATTGGTAGGTTTAGAATATAATTTACAATCTGCGGATAATAAATGGGTAGGCAAAGTATTCTATCATAGAGCCTTTAAACCGAATGACCTACACGATAATCACGCACACGCAGGGTATGTGGGCTACCGAGGACGTAAGATTTGGAGTTTTGTCAATTACGAATATGTAGGCAGAAACTACCGTATTAATGATATTGGGTTTGTGCCACGTACCAATTTATGGCGTTTTGAGCCGATGGTAGGTGTAAATTTTTATACACCACAGTCTAAAATAGTGAACCGCCATGGTCCCTTTTTCTACCAAAATATCTATTGGAGTTTAGATGGACAAATGCAAGATTGGAATACTTCTGTGCAATATTCAGTAGATTTTCTGAATACAGCCTATTTGGAAGTAGGCTTTAATAGAGATTTTACTTTCTTATTCAATGGTTTTGACCCAACAAATACAGGAGGGAAAGAATTACCTTCTAATACGTCTTATGTCAATCATAGAGGTTACATTTGGTTCATGTCAAGCCGTATTCCGAAGTTGGGTTATGCCGTAAGTACAAGTTATGGTGAGTATTTCAACGGTTATCGTACAAATTTTTATGGGGAGTTGAGCTACCGTTTTCAACCTTACGGTTCTATCAATATCAACATAGACTACAACAATTTGAGTTTCCCCGCACCGTACACTTCCAGAGATTTTGCCTTAGTGGGTACTCGTGCAGATGTTTCGTTTAGTAGAAAACTG
Source organism: Cytophagales bacterium (assembly GCA_947457925.1). Lineage (GTDB taxonomy): Bacteria > Bacteroidota > Bacteroidia > Cytophagales > Thermoflexibacteraceae > JAAFKA01. Next base: position 16,210 of record CANGYA010000015.1, read on the forward strand.
TTTTTTACAGGCTTTTTGCAGTACAACCAACAAAGTGATAACGTAAACCTCAATGCACGTTTGCAGTGGCGTTTCAAACCTGTTTCAGATGTCTTTTTAGTGTATATGGAAAACTATTTCCCTGAAAACTTTGCAGCCAAAAATAGGTCTTTGGTCTTAAAAGTTACTTATTGGTTGAATATTTAAAATTACCTCACCCCTTCCCCTCTCCATTTAGAGAGGGGCTTTTTTAACCTTAGTTTTGACCTTAAAAGGTCAAGAAACTCCCCCTCTCCAAATGGAGAGGGGAAGGGGGTGAGGTCTTAATAAAAAAATATTCAATCAAATACTACCACATCATTCTCTCTACTTTTTCTGTAATTTTCTTTTTCAATTCAGGCGTAGCTTTTAACAAAGGCATACGCACTTCGCTACTACATACACCCAACAATTCTAAGGCTTGTTTTACGCCTACAGGATTACTTTCTGCATACATCAATTCGTTGATAGCCAAGAAGTTGTAAAGTAATTTTGAAGCCCCTACAAAGTCATTAGCTAAGGCTTTGCGTACCATGTCCCCAAATTTTTGCGGAAAAGCATTAGCCAAAACAGAAATTACCCCCGAAGCACCCACCGCAATCATAGGCACAGTCAATAAATCATCACCAGAAATTAACAAGAAATCCGCAGGTTTATGGTGAGCAATGTTCATACATTGTTCCAAGTTACCCGAAGCCTCTTTAATCCCAATGATATTGGGGTGTTCTGCCAAACGCAAAGTAGTTTGGGCAGTAAGATTAGACATTGTACGACCCGGTACGTTGTATAAAATGATAGGCAAGGGAGAATTATCGGCTATTTTTACGTAGTGTTGGTAAATGCCTTCTTGCGAAGGTTTATTGTAGTATGGAGAAACCGAAAGAATGGCAGAATAGCCTGTAAAATCAATTTTTTTGAGTTCTTCTAATAGGTGTTGTGTGTTGTTGCCCCCCAAACCATACACCAAAGTTCGTTGGGTAGGGTTGTTTTTGCGAATAAACTCTGCAATTTGGGCTTTTTCGGTGGCGGTAGTGCTTACAGATTCGCCTGTTGTGCCATGCACTACCCAGTATTCTACGTGGTTTTCGGTGTGTTGGAGGAGTCGGCGGAGTGCCTCGTAATCTACCTGTCCTTCTCTGTCAAACGGCGTTACCAAAGCTATGCCTGTGCCATGTAAATTCATATCATTTTGTTGTGTTAAAAGATGCCAAAAATAGGTTGTAAGATTGCGTTGGTTATGGCAGTAAAAAACGCAAAAAAGTTCTCAATTTTCAAGTAAATAAAGCATTTATTCAGGGGCAGCACACAATAATGGAACACAGACGACACGAAACACACAAAAATACACTGTTTGCTTATTAAGAAATTGTTAATTATGTTTTACAATTCGTAAGCAAGCATAAAAAACGACAAATTGCAGGCAAATTATTTTGCGACCATGAAAATCCGTTCTGCTCTTATCTCTGTCTTTTACAAAGACCAATTAGACGAAATCGTCAAAGTTTTAGACCAACAAGGCGTACAAATCTACTCTACAGGTGGTACGCAGACTTTCATAGAGTCTTTGGGTGTGCCTGTTACGGCTGTAGAAAATCTTACTTCTTATCCTTCTATTTTTGGCGGTAGAGTGAAAACCTTGCACCCAAAAGTATTCGGGGGGATTTTGTATAGACGTGAAAACCAAGAAGATGTGCAACAAGCTGCCCAATACGAAATCCCTGCGATTGATTTGGTAATTGTGGACTTGTACCCCTTCGAGGAAACTGTAGCCAAGACCACAGACGAGGCGGAAATCATAGAAAAAATTGATATTGGGGGTATTTCTCTCATTCGTGCTGCTGCCAAAAACTATAACAATGTCTTGATAGTGGCTTCTCGCAACCAATACGGCGACTTATTGGAATTATTGAAGGCTAAAAATGGTGAAACGGATTTAGCAGACCGCCGTAGCTTTGCTATGCAGGCTTTTGCGGTTTCTTCGCACTATGACACCGCCATTTTCAACTACTTTAACCAAAGTTATGCAACGCCTTACTTCAAAGAAAGTATTTTGGCAGGTCGTACTTTGCGTTATGGCGAAAATCCACATCAAAAAGGCGTATTCTATGGCAATTTAGATGAAATGTTTGAGCAACTCAACGGTAAGGAGTTGTCTTACAATAACTTAGTAGATGTTGATGGGGCTATTAGTTTGATAGATGAATTTGATGAAACGGCTTTTGCTATCATCAAACACACCAACGCCTGCGGAGTGGCTTTGGGCAAAACCGTTGCGGAGGCATACCAACGTGCTTTTGCTGCGGATACCGTATCGGCTTTTGGCGGCGTATTAGCTACGAACCGCACTGTAGATGAAGACGCAGCTAACGCCATGAACAGCTTGTTTTTTGAGATTTTAGTAGCTCCAGACTACACGCCAGAGGCTTTGGAAATTTTGAAAAGCAAGAAAAACCGTATGTTATTGAAACGTAAACCTGTGGCTTTGTCTAAAAAACAGTTCAAAACTTTGTTGAATGGCGTGATAGAACAAGACAAAGATTTGGTAACAGAAACGGCTGCGGACTTGAAAACCGTTACACAACGCCAACCCACAGAGGCAGAAGTACGTGCATTGTTGTTTGCGTCTAAGGTTTGCAAACATACCAAATCGAATACGATTGTATTGGCAAACGACAACCAACTTTTTGCAAGTGGCGTAGGGCAGACTTCAAGAGTAGATGCCTTGAAACAGGCTATAGAAAAAGCTAAGGTGTTTGGTTTTGATTTACGCAATGCGGTAATGGCTTCTGATGCCTTTTTCCCTTTCCCAGACTGCGTAGAAATTGCGTACCAAGTAGGCATTAGGGCAGTCATACAACCTGGGGGGTCTATCAAAGATGCAGATTCTATTGCTTTTTGCGACCAACACGATATGGCAATGGTGTTTACGGGTATTCGTCATTTTAAACATTAAAATTTTCTGATAAACCTATCAAAAAAACCTATAAGACTTATCTTATAGGTTTTTTAGTCGTTTTATACGAACAGGGTAGTTTTCAAAAAAATATAATTACCTAATTTACTGATAATCAATTAATTAATTATCATACATTTTATCACTACCAGTTACTTTTACTTAATGGTTATTCTATACTATTTATAGTAGTATTGCTAACTACTAGGTAATTGGAAAAAATAAATGTACCACAGACTTTAGTCTGTGAGTCTTTGGTTATCAAGAGATTACAGACTAAAGTCCGTGGTACAATATTATCAATTAATTAGTTACTCATACTTATAAATAGTAAAACCTCATCATTAGAGGTTATGAATAATTTTTTGCTACAGCCCCACCCAACCCTCCCCCCATAGGGAGGGCTAAAAAGGAGTTATTCATAACCTCTAATGATGAGATTTTACTATTTTGGTACTACAAAACTTCCCTTGCTTATTGTTTCACAAAACGGCTTATTGCTATCTTACCGTCTGCACTTACAGTATGTAATAAATAAACACCTGTAGGCAACTGCGAAACATTCAAGGTAGCATTTTGTGCGTCTTTCACTTCTTGTTTCAATAGGATAGTTCCCATTACATCATACACCATTACTTGGTATGTACCCACTGTTTTCATGTCTAAATTTAGGCTTTGGTTTACTGGGTTTGGGTATAAATTCATGCTTTGAGGAGTTTCTTGTCTTGCCCCCTCTTTATTTTCTGATGTTTGTGGAGTAGCTTTTTGCTCTACTCTACCATTAGAGAAGTTTCTTAGTACAAATCTTTCACCACCTACTATTTTGCAGCCCAAAGTCGGAGTACAAGCCTCTTGTACTAAGTCTATACTCAACTCCTTTTTTGAAGTGTTTTTTGGTATAAATTTGTGTATAATGCCTACTGTGCCTTCTAAGCCCAAAGACAAGTAAATGAAACTATTAGGAGCTACAACTCTTAGTGTGTTAGGAGCTACTTCAACTACACCACTACCTTGGCTACCAGCTTGCACCCATGCGTTATATACATGAGCAGGAAGTTGAATAAGTAAGTTACCATAATTCCAAAAATCTGTTTCACTTGCATTTTTCCAAGTAAATTTATATTGTGCTTTTGTGCAACATTGTTGCTCATCAGGCGTAACACTAGTAGCACCCTTGCCAGCCGTCCAAAATTCTAATGGTAAACAAGTTCCTCTTGCAATAACCCCTGCTGTAAAGCTACCATCTTCGCCTGTTGCATCTAAAATAGTTACATTTTGCCAATACATATTATTATTGCATACCGTATTTCCATATGTATCTATAGTTTCATTTTCTGGCAATGCACCTCTCTTACAATCTCCATTAGCCTCTTGTTCTATACGTACCAACAAACAGAAGTGGTGTGCGTCTATTTGCCCACCATTAAAGAAACAAGCTGCATAATCAATTGGGTTAGGTACATTCCACTCAAAACGGTACACTTTTTCGCCTGCTGCATTTACACTTATCATACCATTTGTGATAGTAGCTCCTGTTTCATCTACTACATTACCCACTACTTCACCACCTAATGGCGTACCTGTAGCCTGACATACATCTTGCCCTGTCCAACTCTGTTTCCAAAACAAACCAGTAGAAGCTGCCGCCCAATATAGACGTAATTTGCCCTTATCTGTTCCTTCGCCCCGATTACGTACTCGTACATATACATAATTTACTTCACCTACTTTGGGTTTTCTGTCGGTATCATCATCAAAAGCATCTGCACTTGGGCTTAACCAAATATCTGGGCTTGCCCACGCTGGCGTAGTTTGGGTCGCACAATTTTCTGTATCGCCCTTATCTTCATAAAAATCTTTACCCCAAAGGTCGCCACAAGTAGCTGTAGAATCTGCAATTTGAGCCGTAAATATGCCTTCTCCTCTAACACTATCACAAGATGGCAGTAAAGCTGTTGCTTTCTCTATTTGGTAAGTATAAGTACCTGCGGTGTTTGCATAGTTGTCTATGTATTGGTAGGGTGGTGTCGTCAGATTAAATTGAATGGTTTGTGTAGGGCTTTGGCGAACTATTCTTATTGTATAAGGGTTGGTTGCACTTGGTTGTTGCCCTGTAATTGTGATAGGTACAACTACTGGCGTGCCTGCAGTAGTGCTTACACTCCCATTGATGCTTACCACTGCTGCTGCGGTTGCCGTTGGAGGCGTGAAATTAAGGCAATACACAGGGTCATTTTGTTTGTTAGCTTGGGCATTACAATAAGGTGTGTAGATAGTTCCATTCCGAATATCAATACCGTTGAGCCAACCGTTATTGGTTGCAGGGTAGAGAGTTTGGGCTGCCACTTGCACCCCCGCAAAGCAAAAACTTCTTACTTGGCTACTTGCTCCGCTACCTGACCCATAGTTTAAGTGTATAAATTTGTTATTATCTATCACTATTCGAGAAACCTGCGAGCCGGTAGGGGCTTGTGCCGAAAAGCTACGTTCTGCAAACACATGATTGTTAGCATCAATACTAAAAATATGCACGTTGCCTGTTGTAAAATTGGTCATTGCCAAAAAAGTAGTGCCAGTATTATCTGTGTAAGTATCTAAGTCAAGGAATCTTTGGTTGGTAGGCGAAGATAAAGAAATGCCTGTCAGGTTAATAACCTGATGACTATTATTTGTATTGTAAACCCTGATACTTGTATTGACTAATGTGTTACCAGACATATTGTTTACCAAAACAAACAACCTACCCATGGCATCTATAGAGAACATATCCATCATTTCATTGGCATTTAGGCGTGGAATGGCGGTGATTTGTGTGTTGCTAATTTGATTAAAAACCCGAATACGGTTGTTATTCGCATTCGCAAATCCTCTTTCCCCTACATACAAATTACCGTTGTTAGGGTGTATGTCCATACCCAAAGGAAAATCTAAACCATTAATAAGAGAGGAGCTTGTATTGGTACTGAGGTCATGGCGTATGACTCTACCAGAAGGCACACCCGCAGGAGCAGCCTCTGCCAATAACAAAGCATTGCCAGCTATTTTTACATTGACTAATCTACTTACATTGTTAATGGTAGTAGTGCCACAAGGTGTAAGTTGTGCATACAAACTATTGGGCAATACCCAAATAAGAAATAGGCAGAAAGCTGCCAAAAATTGATTTTTTTTCATAAAAAGGAAGTTTATGTAAATATGATTAACTAAAAAGTAATACAAACCTACTAATAATATGATATATAGCAAGAATTATTTTTATTTTTTACTAAGAATAAAAATAATTTTAAAAATAGCATTAAGAATAATGTAAGGTATTAAATATAAAAAATTGATAATCAATCACTTAAATGAATAAATGAATAGTATTATTTCTATATATACTTCATAATGTATTGCTTATACCAATTATAATTAGTAGATAGTTCAATGCGTAAAGATGTCATCTTTTGTAAAAAGAGTAAAATTGCAAGTTTTTATGCTTGTAAAAAGATGACATCTTTGGACTGTATTTTATTTATAATTGGTATTAGACTTAAAAAAATGAGTGTATAGGTATAAAATAAAAAACGTCTTTTTCTTTGAAAAGGAAAAAGACATTAGGCAAAAAGGTTAATGGAGTTTATTTCATATCATTCATGCGTGTTTCCAAATTATCAGAATACGTATTAATTTCTAAGTAACGTGAAGACATTTTTGCTTTCATGTATTGCTTAATAGCATATCCAAAAGACTTTGCAGCATATAGAAATTTACCAGACATCAACAAACTAAAAGCCCGTACCAAAGTGGGAGCTATTTCAGCCACCCTCGATGGGTGTACTAAATGCTCATTTTCATAAAGTTCTCTGGGTCTGTATGTTTGTGGCAGCATTGGTGCTAATATGTTATCGGTATCATACACCAAGATATTCACACCGTCCCACCAGCCTTCAAGAGCCGTATCTTTTCTATCTTCGGGCATATTATTGGGGTGCGTATAAGTGTACGTTTCGTAAAGTAACTTGAACTCAGGGTGTGCCACCAAAAAATCTCTGTTGGCTTGCCGTACATGGCGATAATTCGAATCATCTACAATAATAACGGCATTAGGAGCTAAAAACGGTTTGATAAGCAACAAACACATCATTTGGCTGCGGTAGTCGTGAGGTCCGTCTATAAAATAAACTGCCACTTTTTTGTTCCCTATATGCTTAGAGAGGTTTTCTAAAATATCTTCATAGTCATCATTCAGGAGTTGTACTTGTGTAAGTCCCAATGCTTGTATTCTGTCTTGTACGATACCATAATTTTTTTTATCCTTATCAAAGTATGCAAAATTATCTATACCACAACACAATAATTCATTTTCTGTACTTGCTGCCACAGAAAGCAGCGTAAGCCCCTGAAAAACACCTACTTCCAGATAACAAACCTCTTTATTGCCCTTATAAAGGTTACTAAATCTCTATAAGGCATTCATCATTTTTTTGCCCGAAAAGCCTGTTAAAATAGGCGAAGAAAACAATAAAGGGCTTCCTTGCTCTATAGACTTTATAATTTCTTTGTACTTTTCAATCATGTTAGTAATCAATTACGATAATTTTTGCAAAGGATTTAATTTTTCTGCCAATAGGTACAAAACAGCCATACGTACAGCTACGCCATTTTCTACTTGTTGTAAAATAATAGAATGGTGCGAATCTGCCACATCACTACTCAACTCTATCCCTCTATTGATGGGACCTGGGTGCATAATCACAATTTCTTTGTCCAACTCGTCTAACAAAGCCTTGTTGATACCAAAATATAAGGTATATTCTCTCAAAGACGGAAAATACTTGCCTTGCTGCCTTTCCAACTGAATACGCAATACATTTGCCACATCGCACCACGCTAAGGCTTTGCGTACATCTGTTTCCACTTTTACGCCCAACGTATCAATATGCTTGGGCAATAATGTTTTCGGTCCGCAAACCATGACCTCCGCCCCTAATTTTTGTAGGGCATAAATATTTGACAAAGCCACTCTTGAATGTGAAATATCTCCAATAATAGCCACTTTTACGCCTTGTATCCGTCCCAACTTTTCTTTGATAGAATACGCATCTAACAAGGCTTGTGTGGGGTGTTCGTGTGTGCCGTCCCCTGCGTTCACAATGGCAGCATTGATGCGTTGGCTCAAAAAGTGTGGCACACCGGGGCTGGCATGACGAATGACTATCATATCTACCTTCATTGCCAAAATGTTATTGACCGTATCCAACAGGGTTTCTCCTTTTTTAACAGAGCTTTGGGCAGCAGCAAAATTGAGTACATCTGCCGACAAACGCCGTTCTGCCAACTCAAAAGACAACCGAGTACGGGTAGAGTTTTCAAAAAACACATTGGCAATCGTAATATCTCTTAGCGAAGGTACTTTTTTGATAGGTCTATTGATAACTTCTTTGAAACGGTCTGCCGTTTCCAGTATCAGTGCTATGTCTGTGGGCTGTAGGTTTTTGATACCTAACAAATGATTGACGGTTAAGGAGTTCACGGGAATATAGGGTTGTGCAAAATTGGGTGCAAATTTATGAAAATAGCATAAAAAAACCTATAAAGTGGTAGCTTTATAGGTTTCTTATCATAGTGGAAGACACATAACTTAGTATGTTTTAAACTCGAATGGCACATCTACAAGTTCAGAAAATTCCTGACCTGCTTCCTCCATATCTTCATCGTCCTCGTGATAGTACCAAACAATCTTCACACCCGACACTGCCTCTAACGCAGACAATACATCAAGAATTAATTTTGATGAGGCTGTGTTAAAGTATTCAAGTTTAAACATGAAACTTGTTGTAGGGTTAGGTTGTTTTTCGTACTGCTCAATCCAACTGATGATAGGCTCGTAAAACTCGGCAGCGTCTTCTGGAAGAGAACGACCAGAGATTTCGAACACACCGTCAGCTTTGTTAAGGACTACTTGTGGGGTATCTTCTGTTCCGGGTATATTGGTGATTTCCATTTGTCTATATGCTAAATTTTAAGACTTGACAAAATTAGATAATTTAAAACGCAAAAAAGAATAAAGAGGCATTAAAATATTTACAATTAATCTCCGCCAGCTCCTTTTACACGAGAAATAGTTAGTTTTAAAGAGAAAAAGGTGAGATGTTCGTCTATAGGTTCAAAATCAAAACGTAACTTTTGACCAGACTTACGAGCCATATCTACAAAACCCAAGCCAGCACCACCTTTTGGCGACAAACCGTCACTCCCTTTGATAATACTTTTATAGAGTTCTTTTAATCCTTCTTTGTCTAATAAATTAATTTCTTCTAATTTCCGAGAAATAGAAGGTACTTTTTCATTCGGCATAGCGTTGCCAGAAGTAATGACGTATGCCTCATCATATTTTCCAATCATGAAGATAGCGTTGTTTTTGCCGTAAGTTTCTACGTCAAAACTTTCGGCGTGTTTACAGATATTTTGCAAACACTCTACCATCACATTAAATACTTTCCGCTTGACACTGGAATCTTCACCGAAAGAATCCATGTTCCGTTCTGCCATTGCAAGGACAGATTTTGTTACCTCTTGGGTAAACTCTCCCTCATAGACCAATATGAGGTTTTGGCGGAGCATGGTTTTATGAAGGTCATAGATATACTTCATCTTGTATGGATAGCTATGTTAGATAACTGTTATGACTACAAAGATATACTTTCCTTTGTGGTTTCGAGTTTCAAGATAAAAAATTTTTTTTAAAACCAAATACTAAGGGTAAAAAAATTAATTTTTTTGTGCCTTTACTAACTGCAAAAGCACCCACACATCTAAGCACCACAAGATAATAGCCTCTATGCCTACGTATTTTAGTGGAGAAAAAGTCCAGACATACAAAGGTTGTTGTAATATTTCTGCCCACAAAAAGCCATTGCACCACTCTAAGCCCCAACAAATGCTGCCTGCGGTGAGGCAAATAGTCCAAAGATTGTAGTTTTTAGCCCTAAAAAATTTATCTACAAACAGCATAACAGCTAAGGCAATGCCCCAAGAAGGCAAGGTGCGGAAGGAAAACCAGTGGCTACTTTCGGTAGGATACACCCAACCGTATTCGCCAGTGGTAAGTTTATAGGCAAGGTTTTGTAACAATTCAAAAAACCAAAAAAAAGGGGTGTAGATGAATATAGTGAGTAGTAGCTTTTTCATACATTTTGGGAGTTTATGGCTGCAAAAATAGGGAGTTTTTTGTGTTATGTGCTTTCTTAACCTACATTATGAAATTTTCGGAAAAAGAGCTATATTTTTGTAACAACAAAGTAAGTGGTGTATGAACAGAAAAAATTTTATCAAAAAAGGGCTATTGGGGGCAGGAGCTTTGACAACAGGTGTGGCTTCGCTGCAAACTTTGGCGGGTTCGGCTGTTCCTTTGGCAGATTTATCTTTGGATATTTCTAAAATAGTAGGATTCAATCATTTACCTTATACTTCTTCTACAATTATGGCAAATACGGTATTGCACAAAGCAGATTCAAGAGGCTACGCCAATCATGGTTGGTTACAAAGCCGACATACTTTTAGTTTTGCGAGCTACTACAATCCAGAAAGAATGAACTTTGGTGTGTTAAGGGTGCTGAATGATGACTTGATAGCAGGTGGTACGGGCTTTGGCACACACCCACACGACAACATGGAGATTATTTCTATTCCATTGGAAGGGGATTTGGAACATAAAGACAGTATGGGCAATGTGGCGGTGATTCGTCATGGCGATATCCAAGTGATGAGTGCAGGTACGGGTATTCAACACAGTGAGCATAACAAAAATAAAGATAAGCAGACCAAGTTTTTGCAAATTTGGGTGTTTCCGAATAAACGCAACGTACAGCCTCGTTACGACCAACTTACTTTGAATTTGGCAGATAGAAAGAACAAATTGCAACAAGTCTTGTCGCCAAATCCTGATGATGCGGGTGTGTGGATACACCAAGACGCATGGTTTCATTTGGGCAATTTTGACAAAGGTGTAAGCACTACTTACAACATGAAACTAAAAGGCAATGGCTTGTATATCTTTAACTTAGAAGGAGATATAAAAGTAAATGGGCAGTTGTTACACAGTAGAGATGGTTTTGGGATATGGGACACCGACCAAGTGCAGATTACGGCAGCAAGTAATGCGGAGTTTTTGTTAATGGAAGTGCCTATGACGGTTTAGTCCTTCATTAGTTACACAATACCACTCCTAATATTTTTGTGTAAAGTAGGGTTTGTAAACCCTACTTTACACAAAAATTGCTTGATATATACTGAAACTAAATTGGTTTTAATCTGTAGCATAGGCTTTAGCCTGTGCCTACACAGGCTAAACCCTATGCTACAGAAAATCCATTTTTGATTGAGTATAAATGCTTGTACTTGAATAAATTGTAAAATCTTGTTGCATTGCTACCAAAAACTTTGCTACTTTCGTTGCAGTAAATCTTCAAAACAGCATGGCAAAGGTTTCTTTACAAGACCAAAAACAACAATTATTGGCAGAAAGGGAAAATTACAAACAACATCTTTTGGGTGAAGTAAAAGACCTGAAAGACAATGCGTTGGCTGCCAAAGAGGTACTGCTGGAACAAGCAGTTGATTTCAAAAATGACTTGATACAAACTAAAAACCGTGTGTTATTGGTAGCAAGTGGGCTAATTATTGGTTATGTCGCATTTCGTGCTATCAAAGGTTTGTTAGATATTTTTGTGAAAGACGACAGCCCCGCCATACCACTCCCCCCCGCCCCTACTTATGCGGTATATAACCCCGAAACTGAAAAAAAGGAAACTTTTTTAAGTGCCATTATAGACGAAATAAAACGAGAAATGCTGTCTTTTTTATTGGCTTTTGCTAAAAAGAAATTACAAGAATTTTTAGAAGAATTATACGTACAACAAATGCAAAAAAATCAACCTAAAGAACAATAGGTTTTATTCTATCATGTCATCACAACAATTTACGATACATTCTACTGATGAATTGCCCCAAATTGCAAAAGCCATTATTCAGTGGGCAGGAGAAGAAAAAATATGGTTGCTCAATGGCGAAATGGGAGCAGGAAAAACCACTTTAAGCAAGGCTATTTGTAAAGAATTAGGGGTAATAGACACCGTAAGTAGCCCTACATTTTCTATTGTCAATGAATACGCCACGCAAAAACACCAAACCATTTATCATTTTGACTTTTATCGGCTCAAAAATGAACGGGAAGCCTTAGACATAGGCGTAGAAGACTATTTTTATAGTGAAAATCTTTGCTTGATAGAGTGGGCAAGCCAAATTCCTTCGCTAATTCCAGCACAACATTTGGTAATTAGCCTCCAAAAAGACTTAGAGAATCCTTCTCTGCGGGTCATTACTCTTGAAAAAGTCAAATAATTGGTAATTATTGAGGTACGTTGGCAATGGTCGAAGACCTTGACAACCGTATCATTTTAGACGATTGTCAAGGTCTTCGACCATTGCCAACGTCTGTGCAAAGGCGAATGTACTGTTTACCTTGCAGCAGCTCTCCGCAGCCTATCATTAATGGCACGACCTAAATCTACATCTGGCACTTGTTCTGCCCAAATAGCCTCACAGCCCAACGCATCTAACTCACGCATATAGGCGAATAAATGGCGGGCAGCCTCCGAAAAACTGCCTGTAGGTGATAAAACTCGTTGATTTTCAAGGGGTACAGCAGACACATAGTCTTGAAAAGATAAAATAGCCAATTTATTTTTATGTGGCGTATCAGACAATTTTTTTAACAAAGTAGCCCTATCCAACAATTCAAATGCTGTGTGTGGAGCATAATGACTTTTCAACTGCCCTGGGGCTTTTGGATTAGAACTCGAATGTTCTTGTAACTGTACTTTTCCTATCAAATTTTCTATGACTTCAATGGCTATTCCGCCTTTGCGGTAAATCGTAGGAACACCGCCCTCAAAGCCAATAATCGTAGATTCTACCCCTATTTGGCAAGCACCACCGTCTAATATGTACGGAATTTTATCGCCTAATTGTTGGGCTACGTGCTGGGCAGTTGTAGGGCTAATATAACCAAAAGGGTTAGCACTTGGGGCTGCTAATGGATACGCTAAGGTTTTGAGCAATGCCAAAGCAAGAGGGTGTGCAGGAATACGCACCGCCACCAAAGGCAAACCACTTGTAACTAAGTCGGGTACGATACTTTTTTTGGGCAGCAAAAACGTAATAGCACCCGGTACTAAATGTTGCGCCAATAAGGTAGCTTGTTCAGGAACTTCCGTTACAAATTGGTGCAATTTATCCCAGCTATCTGTATGGACAATGAGAGGGTCAAAAGACGGTCTTTGTTTGACCTTAAAAATTGCTAACACCGCCTTTTCATTCAAGGCATTGCCCGCCAAACCGTACACCGTTTCTGTGGGAATAGCTACTAATTGCCCATTATCTAAATACTGTTTTGCCGTTTGAATATCTTGCCCAATCATTAAGACTTTAATTATGATGTTTTGTAGCATAGGCTTTAGCCTGTGCATTAATTAATTGGTTTTCAGTGTATAAATGCACAGGCTAAAGCCTATGCTACCTACCTTAATAATCTCTATTAAGACTTATTAATTTTTTTTTGCAAAGATAGTATTTCTGTTTTTCTTATCACAACTTTATTTTATCGTGAAATGCTTGCACTTTTTCGGGAGAAACTTGTACCTCCGCACCATTTGACAACAAAACGGCATTGGCATTGGTGTATTTGCTGACTTTCCGCAAATTGACTAAAAAAGAACGGTGTATTCGCATAAAATCGGGGTGGTTTTGCAGCAATTCTTCAAAATATTTGATGTTTTTGCCTACATACAATTTCTGTTTTTCCGCAAAAACTTCTGTGTACGCCCCATCTGCCCTGAAATAAATAAGGTCTTTGGGTTCAAAAAAATATTTGCCTTCACTTGTTGGAATACAAATTTTTGTGGGTGTGCTTGTATTCAAATTAGCTTTAAAAGTCTGCACTTGTTCGGCTGTTACTTTGAGTTTTTTGGTATTTTTCAACCTTGTTATAGCTCTTTCCAACTGTTCATCATCTATTGGCTTCAAAATATAGTCTATTGCAGCTAACTGAAAGGCTTTTACAGCATATTCACTATAAGCCGTAACAAAAACTATTTCAAAATTCATTTCATTTTCGTTGAAATAATCTAAAATTTCTAAACCACTATGGTTAGGCATTTCTATATCTAAAAACACCACATCTGGCTCATATTTCCGAATGGCTTTAATGCCTTCGGGCAAGTCTTTGCATTGTGCCAAGACTTGCACCTCTGCAAACTGTTCTTGCAGCATTTGTTGGAGTAAATGGCGTGCAGCCAACTCGTCATCAACAATAATAGCTTTGATTTGTTCCATAGCACAATGTTACAGAGTTTAGGCGGTTTGCACAAATCTAATTGAGAAAAGGGCTTTGTGCATTGATTATCTCTTTAAGAATTGTCATCTTTGCTTTAATGTCTTTTATAACTTACTTATGCCCTGTCGTTTCTCTTTTTTTTGTTTTATTGCTTACTTGTTAATCTTAGTGTATGGTTTGGCAGGTTGTTCTTCTACCAAATACTTAGCAAAAGACGAAGCATTACTTTTTTCGCAAAGCATCAAAGGCAATCAAACTATTCCTTTAGAACAATTAGAAACATTTTATAGGCAAAAACCCAATAGGCGTTTATTAAAACTGCCTGTCAATCCATACATTCCTATTTATTTTTGGGGCAAAAAAATGTATGATAAAAAGAAAGATAAAGATATTGCTAAATTAAATGATTTAGATGCTTATTACGATAGTTTATTGCGTAATGAAGAACTAACTTCAGAAGAAAGACGAAAGGTTATTGCACAAAAAGAAAAGAAAACGGCAAAATTACGTTTAAGAATTAAAGAAGGTAACTCTCTTATGAGGTCTGTGGGCGAAAAACCTGTTTTGTTCGACAGTACCCTTATGCACAAAACAGCCTCACAATTAGCCTTATTTTTACGTCAAAAAGGTTTTTTTAGGGCTACTGTTGTTCCTACTTACCAAATTACGAATCAAAGAGCCAATGTCGTTTATCAAATCACAGAAAATACACCCCACCAATTCAAACGTATTTTTTACCAATGTGAAGATACTACTTTGCTCAAAATCGTGTATCGGGATACCATAAATTGTTTAATCAAAACAGGAAAAAGATATGATGAAAGTTTGATGGACGGCGAAAGAAATAGGATTACTCGTATGTTAAAAGACTTCGGTTATTATGATTTTGTGAAGCAATATATTTTTTTCGAGGTAGATACGGTGAATCAAACAGCTAACAGCATGGGGGCAGATTTGCGAATAGAAATAGAAAGCCCTAAAAAGTCTGCCATACACAAGCAATACACAATTAAAGAAGTGGTCATGATAACAGATGTGAACGAAGCATCTAACCAAATAGCCCGCACTGATATTTGGTACGACAGCCTGCTGTTCAGGGCGTATCGCCACAACTACAAACACAAGATTTTGAGAAGAAAAATACACCTTGCACCCAATCAATTTTACAACCAAAGTTTGACAGAAAAAACCCAAAGGTCTTTGGCTTTATTGGAAATGTACAAATTTGTTAATGTCAAATATGATACGGTCAATAGTGGTTTACGGGCTAATTTGTACGCAAGCCCTGCCCAAAAATACAGTTTTACAGTAGAAGGTGGGGCAGAATTGAATCTAAGCCAGACAGTACCCGGTCCCTTTGGTTCTTTTATGTTCAGAAATTTGAATACTTTTGGTGGTTGTGAAATCCTTACGTTTAGGTTACAAGGCTCAATAGAAGCACAAGGGGCTTTGTCTAACGTACAAACCAACTACCAAAGCCAAGTTTTGAGTAGTAATATTGCCTTGCAATTCCCGACTGTCATAGCTCCACTACCCAAAAGTTGGCGAAATAACATAGAACTTCTTAACCCTACCACCAAATTACAGTTGGGTGTTTTGTTTATTAACCGTCCCGAATACATAAGGTCTGCCTACCAAGCTACGTTTAGTTACCAATGGACAGAACACCAAAAGCATTTTTACACGATTAATCTCTTTGACCTTAGTATTATTCAAACACCATTTTTGAGTAGCTCTTTTCAAGATTTATTGCGAAAACAATATTTGAATGGTAATAACTTGTTGTTTCGTTTTTCTAATGCCTTTGTGCCGAGTATTTCTCTTAACTATGTTTACAATACTTACAATCCTTCGGTAAAAGAAAGTGCTAAGTTTTTTAGGCTGTTTGTAGAATCGGGCGGCACAACCCTGAATCTTTTGCCCACAGAATTTTTCCGCAATACACCTTATATTTTGGATAGTTTGCGGTATTACCGTTTTTGGAAGGTGCAAGGAGATTTTCGTTATTATTACCCTATAGGCAAAGACGGAATGTTGGTTTTGCGGGCTAATGTGGGTGCTGCTATGCCCTATGGCACTACGCCCAGAGATGTACCTAATATTTTGCCTTATGAAAAGAACTTTTTTTCGGGAGGTAGCAACTCTTTGAGGGCTTGGGCTATGAGAAGATTAGGTACAGGAGGCTTTCTTACGCCTCGTTTGCACTTCAAAAATAATGATACAGAAATTGATGTAGAAAAAACTGTGGCAGACGGCTTACCTAACTATGCCATAGAGCAAGCTGGGGAAGCATTGTTAGAACTTAATATAGAATATCGTAAAAAAATTTGGGGCTTTTTGCATGGGGCATTGTTTATAGATGCAGGTAATGTGTGGATGCTAACAGATGTAGCGGAAAAAAGTGCCAAACTCAATTTTAATTCTTTTTACAAACAAATAGCTGTAGGCACAGGGGCAGGTTTGCGTTTAGATTTTTCGTTTATAGTCATGCGTTTTGATTTGGGCGTAAAAGTGTACGAACCCGGTGAATATGACCCTCAATACCTAAAAAGTTTGGGTTTGCCCGAAAATTTCCGCAAAAAACCTTTATGGGACAGAGATTTTTTAGGTGATATATCCAATTTTAGTTTTGGTATTGGTTATCCGTTCTAAACCAATTATTTGACGTTATTAAAGTTTTGTAACATAGACTTTAGTCTGTGTAGTAATTAATTGATTAGCAATGTATTACAGGCACAGACTAAAGTCTATGCTACAGACCTTAATCACCTTTATTTAACTACATAATTTTATATTTATGAAAAAACTATTGTTCATTTTTTGCTGTCTAATCAATCATTGGCAAATGGTGGCACAAAATAACTACCAACATTTAATAGACAGCATAGCCAAAAGTCATCAATTAGTTGGTATGACTTACACAGTAGTACATGGCGAAAAGGAAGTAGTAGCTGCTGCATGGGGCAATAAATGTGCTGGCGAACACCAACCCCTTACGCTATCAGATAGGTTTCACTTGGGAGCAATTAGTAAAACTCTTACGGCATGGGTAGCTGCCCGATTGGTAGAACAAGGTAAAATACAATGGCAAACCTCTTTTTTTAGCTTGTTTCCATCGCTGCAAAGCACTTCTCGCAAGGCGTACCAAGAAGCTACCTTAGAAACACTTTTGAACCATAGGGCAATGATACCTGCTTTTACGAATTTAGCAAGTTTAGAGAACCTAACTTTTGAAGGAAGTGTACGTGAGCAAAGGGAGAAATTCATTGCGTATGTACTCCAACAAGCACCGCCCACACCTCCCGCAGGACAAGACTATGTGTATTCTCACGCAGGTTATGTGATGGCTGCTGCCATGTTAGAAAAAGCAAGTGGTACTCCTTTTGAAGAATTGGCGGTGGCGTTGATTAATGAAGAATTGGCGATTGATATTAATTTTGGCTTTCCTAACCAACTTAGCAAGCAAGGTGTGTGTGGACACCAATTAAAAAATGGAAAATTAAGTGCCGTAAGTAGCAAAGAAAATGTAAAAATACTCTCTTTTTTAGTCCCAGCCTTAGATTTTAGCATGAATATACAAAATTATGGCAAATGGTTGCGTCATTATTTATTAGGCATACAAGGGAAAGATACAAAAAATCTACCTCAGAGTGTGTATGAAAAGCTATTATTTGGATACAAAGATTATGCTTTGGGTTGGAACAATAACCAAAAAGTAGAGAATAAAATGCGTATAGCTTCTTCTGATGGAAGTATAGGTACATTTTTTTGCCATACAGTCATGTACCCAGACAAAAATTTAGGTATAGCCATTTTTATTAACTCTGCCGAACCTGCCTCAATAATGGCAGTGCAACAGATACAAAAGGTTTTGATAAAGGAATTTGGGAAGTAAACATAAAAAAACCAACGTTTTCACGTTGGTTTTTTTTACTAGTTTAAAGTAACAACTATAGAAGGTGTAAAAATTTGCCCTAAAGGTCTATTTCTAAAATCTGTTGCAGAAGATTCCGCACCACCTGTAAATACCCTGCCATCTTTCATTGTGGCTACAAATACAAGAAGAAATCTATCACGAGCTTTTACGCTTGTAGCACCAGCAGCAGTTGTAAGTTGTGCTACGCTAAATTCTTCTCTTGTACCGAAAGAGGTAAATTCTTTTACTAATCTGCCATAGTTTTGACCTGGATTTGGCAAAGCAGGAACAACAGCTAAAGCTGTACCTGTAGCTGGTGCTACCAAATGCTGTACATACATCTCTACCTTTGCTATTTCGCCTGCATTTGCACTAGAAGTTTTAAAAGCAAATGTACCACCAGTTGCAGGCAAAGTAACGGCATTAATGTTTGCATTAGAGGTAAATACATTATCAGGTCTTTCCAAATCTGCTACAAAGCTTGCCCCATTCAATAATTTAGGATAAGGATACTTCGAATCGTCTCGGCATGATGATAAACCTACCAGAGCAGCCAAAAACAATATAATATATGAGTTTAGTTTCATTGTTATTACAAAATTTTAATAGTTCAACCATTTAAAAATGTTCATACAGACTGTAAAATCTGTATGAACAGTGGAAAATTATTTTTGCCAAAATACCTTAGCAGCAGGAGTTCCTATAAGTTTTTGCACAATATTAGGATTTGTATTAATTTCTCTTTGAGGATATGGGAAAGAGAAAGGAAATACACCTGAACCTGTTAGGACAAAGTTAGGCACACCAGGCATTGACTTTACAAATGTCTTAGGAAAGCCTGTTCTTCTTACATCATTATAAGATTCTACAGATGAGCCATAGTTAGCTATCCATTTTTGCGTAAGAATATGCTCTAATTTACCTTCTGGAGAAGCTGCATCATACCTAGCTAATACTACAGTTCTATAGGCATTAATACGGTCAGCAGGTATTATAGGAGCTGAAAAAGCAGCAGCCATACGGTTTACCTCTGAAAAAGCAGCATCAATACCTTGACTTAATAAATTACGTGGATTTTCAGATGAAACTCCAACTTGTGCTAATTCTGCTCTTATGAATAAGACACTGTAGTAAGGCAATAAACGTTGTGTACCTGCACCCGTAGAAGAACTTAAGTTAGCAGCAGCAGCAGAACCATCGTCATATTTACCTCCACAAGGATATAAACCAACCACTGTTAAAGAGTTAGATTGGTCAAAATCTCTATTAGGTCCTGTTGAGTTAAAATAAATACTTACAGTATTCCCTAATCTATATTCAAATGGGTTTTGTGTAGCTTGCCCCGTTCTGCGTTGATTATAAAAATAATAAGGGACACGTGGGTCTTTAATTCCTCTATAAATAGGGTTAGAAATTTGTGATAGACCATTTGCCACTACTGCCGAAGTATCAGCCATAATTTCATAGAAATAAGGGCTAATATGGTTGAGTCGCTGTGCAGCATTATACTCTCCAATATACATAGGGTGTCTGTCCTCTGGCGCACTTGAGCTTCCATAAGTTAATGAAAAACTAGTACCAGCATCATTAATAAGGTCGCCTTCTTGTAATAAACTATTTACAGCTGCCTTTACATCTTGAACATTACGCACTTGATTGTATAAACGAAGTTTAAAAGTTTTTGCAAACTTTCTCCACTTATCAGTATCACCACCATAGATTAAATCATCTCCAGCTGGCACAGCACTTGATGGTTTAGCTAAATCAGCAATGGCTTCATCTAATAACTTAATAGCACCAGCATAAACATCTGCACCTTTATCTGGTTTTGGTTGTGTAGTTTTAGCAGGGCTATTAGCTTCTGTGAAAGGAACATCACCATAAATATCTACTAAATAGGTAAACATTACAGCTTTTTGGATTTTAGCTATACCTACATACGCAAAGTTACCTGTTGGCTCTGATGCTTGAATAATCCTATTACAACTTTCAATTACATTGGTGTACGCATTTGCCCAAGCATTTAAAACTGCCACTTGACCACCCGAAATCGCATAATTATCGTTTTGAGTACGTTGGTTATGTTGATGTACAAATACAGATGCAGGATTACCTAATCCATTTTGCCCGTCCCCTACTGCCCCAAATAAACTCACTTGTGATGTAGGTAATAGCAATCTGGCTACTGGTTTAGCCGCATTATTAGGGTCTGTATTAATATCTAAAAAGCCTGAACCACAACTAAATGTAGCTAAAGAAACCCCAGCTATCATTATTGTTTTTAATATATTTTTATATGTATTCATTATTAAGACTATTTAAGAGTAATTAGAATGTTACACGAAGGTTAAAGCCATAACGACGAACAGAAGGCAAACCAAAGAAGTCAAAGCCTTGTGCATTAGACGCACCCAAAGAACTTAACTCTGGATCCATATTCGCAGCTTGCGGTATGTTAGGAGCGTAGAACCATAAATTTCTACCTGTAACATTAATACTAATCGCACCAATGTACTTACCTATGAAATTCTTGTCTAACCACGTTTTAGGTACAGAATAGCCTAATGATACTTCTCTTAGACGAATAACAGTACCATCAAAAATAGAGAAATAGTTAGGAGCATTGATAGCCAAACCACCATTGAACCACAAGTTATTTTCATTTACTTGCATATTGTTCGTAATTGTTTTACCTTCTGCATTTAATAATGGTTTTTCTGTAGCTCTATCGCCTAATAAACCAGGCAATACACGAGGAATATCTCTTGTATCGTTTTCTTTGATAGTACCTCTACCCATCAAGAACTGAATAGTTTGAGAGTAGAAATCTCCACCGTGTTTGTAATCAATTAAAGCACTTAATGTAAAGCCTTTGTAAGAGAACGTATTAGTCAAACCTAATAAGAAATCAGGGTTAGGGTCACCAATTACTTGTTGTGTTGTAGATGTCATATAAAAACCTGTAGTAGGGTCCACTAAAAACTGACCTGTTGCAGGATCTTTCATTGGAACATCTCCTCTTATTACACCATAAGGTTGACCAACACGCAAAACAGGTGATAGGGTAGTCAATAAAGGTCTAACAGACAATTCTTCTACACCACCTAAACTTTCTACTTTACTGATATTACGCGTAAATACAGTAGTTACATTCCAACGGAAACTATTAGTTAATTCCACAGGCGTAATACTTAATGAAGCCTCTATACCACTATTACGGATATCGCCCAAATTAGTATAGAAAGAACCTGCACCAGAACTTTGAGCTATACTCTTGCTGCCAATAGCTTGTGTAGTTAAACGGTTATAATAGGTAAAATCAAATGAAATTTTATTTTTCCATGCATCTACCGCAAAACCAGCTTCTGTTTCATTAGTAAACTCAGGCTTTAGGTTAGGGTCATAAATAACATTATTGATGTTTGGTATCATACCAGGAATACCTTTGAAAGGGAAATCAACATCATTACTTGCAGCTAAGAATTGTTTAGGGTTTACAGTGTAAACAGAAAATACTCTATAAGGGTCTGCATCTCTACCTACACGTCCCATTGAAGCTCTTAATCTTAAGCTATTTAACCAATCAGACTTAAGATTTTTGAACGCATCAGTTACACTGAATGACAAACTACCAGAATAATAAAAATAACTTCTGTTAGCTTCAGGCAAAGTAGAACTATTGTCGTTACGCAATGTAGCATTTACACTTAAATAGTCTTTATAGTTAGCTGTAACATCTGCAAATACCGCCCATAAACGTCTTCTTGAATAAGCAGAGCCATTAGGGGTTACTGTATTTACGTTACCCAAATTATCTAAGCCCGGAAATACAATATTTAAACTTGTAATCTGTCTGCTATCATTAGTTCTTTGGTTAATGTTATGTCCAACAATAGACTTAATCTCTATGTCCTGACCTATTTTATTAGAAAATGTAGCCAA
>CANGYA010000016.1 GCA_947457925.1 Cytophagales bacterium
GCTCTATAAAGATGACATCTTTTAGAAAGATGTCATCTTTATAGAGCTTCTTGAAGACTACGTATAACAATTCATAGCACGACACTATAAAAGATTACACCTTTAAAATTATATAATATTATTTAGGAAACTGATTAGTCGTAGCTGCTTGAATGGCTTTGTGGTAGTCCATAATGAAATAGGCAGAAATAGCTTTCACTACGTTATCCACATCAAAATTGGGAGGTGTTGTAGCACTTTTAAGGGCTGCTGCTGCCATACCATGCGAGTTGTCATAGAAAGTTCCCATTTTTCCTGTCGTTTCAAAAGTGATGTCTTTCTTTTTGAGGTCATACGTAGCTACTAAGGCATCGCCTGTTGAAGTGTCCCAAGAATAATCTTTTTTCTTTGACAAGAAAATCTGCACAACGTATTTGTTTTCCGTACTTCGTTTATCTATTGTCGTGATACGACCATTATAAACCAACGAAGAAGCCCCACTTAAGACTGCCTCTATACGCAACTCAAATGAATTTGCCCCTGTACTTTTGGTCGTAAAAAAGTGTGTAACGGGTGTTTTTTTCTTGCCCATTTTCCGTTCTATGGTACACTTTACAAGGTTGCCTTGTGTGCCTCCACATCTGAAAAGGGGTGGGGGAGGAGTCAATAAAGACGTTTCCGCAGGCGGAGTCATGCCTAACAGCGTTGAAAAAAACAAGCCTGTAGCAAAATACTTTAATGTTTTCATGGTCAATAGAGGTTTAGACTTTTTGAAAGATAGGAAAAAATCTAAAATCAAAGCAAGCTACTTGCTATGTTTTTTTGTAGTATAACTTTTTCGGTACTGTTTTGAACAAGCTATATAAAGCAAAAACTAACAGTTTTTACTGTTAGTTTTCAATAAATTAGAGTTTATGAATATTTTTTTGCTATAGCCCCACCCAACCCTCCCCATAGGGAGGGCTAAAAAGGAGTTATTCATAAACTCTATTATTTTGAAGTAAAATTCGAATTAACAACTCTTTACTTATTCCAATGCTTTTACACCGGGCAATACTTTGCCTTCCATGAACTCAAGCAATGCACCACCGCCTGTAGATACATACGATACGTCATTAGCAAAACCTAATTGGTTTACGGCTGCTGCGGAGTCGCCACCGCCTATGAGTGAAAAACCACCGTTTTTAGTAGCCACTACTAAGGCTTTGGCTACGGCTATAGTGCCTGCTGCAAAATTTGGCATCTCAAATACACCCATAGGACCATTCCAAAGAATTGTTTTTGAATTGGCTATCACATCAGCATATTCTTTGGCTGCTTTGCTACCGATGTCTAAGCCCATCCAGCCGTCAGGAATGTTCATGTTGTCGGCTTCTTGGCGGTTGGCTTCGTTCTTAAAGGCATCAGCCACGATAGAGTCCACAGGTAAAAGTAGTTTTACGCCTTTGCTTTTTGCTTTTTCTATCAATTCTTTGGCTAATTCCAATTTGTCGGCTTCTACCAACGAATTGCCAATGTTGCCACCCATTGCCTTGAAGAAAGTGTATGCCATGCCACCACCAATAATCAAGTTATCTACTTTGTCTAATAAATTGTCTATAATCAAGATTTTATCAGAGATTTTTGCACCACCCATAATAGCTGTAAATGGTTTTGTAGGATTCGACATTACTTTTTTGCCATTTTCTACTTCGGCTTGCATCAAATAACCACAAATACGGTCTTGGAAAAACTTGGCTACAATGGTGGTAGAGGCGTGAGCCCTGTGTGCCGTACCGAAGGCATCATTCACATAGACATCACCTAATTGGGCTAATTTTTGGGCAAAAGTCTCATCGCCTTTTTCTTCTTCTTTGTAGAAACGTAGATTTTCTAACAACAATACTTCGCCAGCTTGGAGGTTAGCTGCCAATGTTTTTGCACTTTCTCCGATACAGTCGTCTGCAAATTTTACTGATTTGCCTATAGCTGCTGCTACGTCATCTACGATATGTTTCAAAGAAAATTCTTCTTGATACCCCCCTTTCGGTCTGCCCAAATGCGACATAAGAATTACCGAACCGCCATCTGCTAAAATTTTGTTGATAGTAGTGAGGGCAGCACGAATACGAGTAGCATCGGTAACTTTAAAAGATTTGTCCAAGGGAACATTGAAATCTACACGAATTAAGGCACGTTTGCCTGCAAAATTAAATTGATTGAGGAGTTTCATATAAAGTTAATGGTGAATGTTGAATAATTTTAATTAGTAAATTACGAATTACGAATTACGAATTACGAATTACGAATTACGAATTTAATTTTTTGATAATCAAATAGTTAAAATTTGCTACAAAGGGCTTGTATGTTGGGGCTAAAATACACAAGATTTTGACAAAATAACAAGAGTCTATCTTGAAAAGACTAAAAAGTTTGGGAAAAATAAAGCTCTAAGAGTTTACTTAACTCTTAGAGCTTTATTTTTCTAAGTGCTGTACTATTTTTTACTAATAATTCTTTACACCTTTTTAGTATGGCTATGCCATAGATTAAGAAAATATAAAAATTGCACTATTCGAATACTAATTGTACTTTTTAAAGAATTTAACAAAATATTTTTTACCTACCTGTTGCACTTCAAAAAAATCCTTCGTTAGCTTTGCAGTGCCTTAGTGTAAATTTTACGATTAGGCTTTTATTCACTTTTTAATTTTTTTAGTAACATGAAAAAAACAAAAATCTTGGCGGGTTTGCTCATAGCCCATGTTCTTAATTCTTGCAGTTTACTCCCTGATACCCTACCTGACGAAACCCAAAGTGGAAAAAATACTTTTGGTTGCCTCATCAACGGCAAAGTATTTACTACTACGGAAATGTCTGGTAATTTCTACGGAAATAATTTTACATTAAGAACAATAAAAGATGGTAGTGGAGTGCAATTCTACATAGAAAATCTCACACAAGATGTGCTGGGAACTTATGCTATAACTAAAGTTAGAAACCTGTTATACACTGATGGAAAATGTACACGGGGAGAGGTAAATCCGCCAATAAAAGCCTTTGTTACCATTACCAAGTACGAAAGAGGCGAAGACAAAGCCAATAATTTGCGTTGGCTCATTATTTCAGGCACATTTGAAGGTATATTATTACCCGAAGGAAGATACACAGACACAATAAAAATTACACAAGGTCGTTTTGATGTAAAATTCCAATAAAAAATAAAGTAAATCATTTGTAACTCTTTAAACAAAAAATACGTATGTACTCGATTAAAAATTTCCAAATACTAATAGTTCTTTTTTTAGTCAATTTCCAGACTTTTGGGCAAGATAATTTCCCCCGACTAAGACAACGCCTCGATAGAGTGTTTGCTAGGATAGACAAATCCCAAATTCCTTATGGTATTTTAGAAGAATATAGCTTTGGGTTTATGAACTTGTGGCAGGTAAATACCCAGAACCCACCTACTACAGATACCACCAAATGTTTCAACAATACAGCTTGGCGTATGACATACGCCACCTTAGAACTCGTTATTCGTAGAGTTAGTGCAATGTACTCTACGGATTTTTTTAGGCAAATCTCCAGATTTTTGGTGTAACTTGTAAGGCAGACAATTCCTATAATGTTGTTACATTGATTATCACAAGCACCTTTAATTGTCTTATTTTCCCACTATCTCCTTTGTGTGTACCACACTAAGTTAAACTCATATCCCAATCCTACAAACAATCTATTGGAATGTAAATATAAGAAATCTTAACAGTCTTATAGAGCAAGTGTTCATTAGAAACAATATAAGTACAGTCGTTTTATAAACTTAGCATATTGCTAAAAATATAAAATCCTTTCTCTTATTAGAAAAAGGATTTTATATTTTAAAAAATATGAACCCTATTTTGAGTAAGGTTGATGGTCTTTCATTAATCCACTACCCCCACTTTTACCAAGTTCGTATGTTTATTTTCCACCACAGGCATACTTGCCGTAGTGAGGTACATATCACCTTTGGCTAATAGCCCTGCACGCACCAAAATCTGTTCGGTGTCCTCAAAAATGCCGTCTGCGGTTTCGTTGTTTTCGTAGTAATAACAACGAACTCCCCACACCAAATTGAGTTGGGTGAGCAATTTGCGGTTTGCCGTAAAAATAAAAATATGTGCCTCTGGTCTGTGCGAAGACAACTGAAAAGCCGTAAAGCCCGACTTACTCAAAGACAAAATAGCTTTTGCGTCAATTTCCTTTGCCAATTTACAAGTATTGCTTATCAAGTGTGTACTATAAAAGTCTTTGGTTACTTTTTCCTCGTAATACTTGTTGTAAATCGTAGAGATTTCTCTTTCTATAGACGAAATGATTTTGGTCATATATTGTACGGTTTCTACGGGGTATTTACCACTCGCACTTTCCGCACTCAACATTACGGCATCTGCACCATCTACCACCGCATTGGCTACGTCATTGGCTTCTGCTCTGGTAGGTCTTGACTTTTCTGTCATACTTTCCATCATTTGCGTAGCCACAATCACAGGTTTGGCAGCCATGTTACACTTCCGCACAATGTTTTTTTGCAAGACAGGCACATTTTCCATAGGCACTTCTACCGCCAAGTCGCCACGTGCTATCATCAAGGCATCACTCAATTCTATGATTTCATCGATGTTTTTAACAGCAAAAGGTGTTTCTATTTTGGCTACTATTTTAGTAACTTTTCCGCTATCTTTGATGATGTTTTTTAGTTCCAAAATATCTGAACCCTGACGCACAAAAGAAAGAGCCACCCAGTCCAAGTCATTTTCCAAGCCAAAAACCAAATCTTCTCTATCTTTTTTCGTCAAAGAAGGTTCAGAAACATAGGTATTAGGCAAATTGATACCCTTTTTAGATTTAATTTTACCTCCATAAATCACTTCGGCGTGAACTTCATTGCCCACTACTGCCGTACAACGCAATTCTATATTGCCATCATCTATCAAAATAGGCTCACCTTCTTTCAAGTCTTGTGCAAGATTGTAAGTAGTCGTAAATCTCTCACGAGTGCCTACCCCTTCTTCATAGACTAATACTACTTTTTCTCCCGTATTCACTTCTATTCCATCTCCGTCTATGGCACGCATACGGATTTTCGGTCCTTGTAAATCTTGTAGAATACCTACATTAAAATTGTATTTGGCGTTTAACTCTCTGATATGGCGAATCACTTGTAAATGCTGGTCGTGTGTACCATGCGAAAAATTGAGGCGAAAAATATCTACCCCAGCAATCATCAACTCCAGCAGTTTCTCTCGACTATTTGAGGCAGGTCCTACAGTGGCAATAATTTTGGTTTTGTTAAAAACCGAATTCAAATTAATCATATAGTTTTGGTTGTTGGTTACGTAAATTTACTCGATTTTTCAGATTTGCAAACATAACTGAAATTTAATTGAATAAAAACTTGTTAATTGTTTTGTTTTACTTGCACAATCCTACAGTCGTACCCCCAATACTGTCATATCATCTCTCTGTTCTGTTGTTCCTTGATGTAGCTGCATAGCTTTTCGTACTGTTTGTAGTTGGGTGGTAGTTGGCATTGTAGCCATTGTGCAGAACATTTCTATCATTCGTAAAGAGCCAAATTTATCTCTATCTTTATTGGCTTGGTCTGCATAACCGTCTGTAGTCAAATACAACATCGTCCCTTTTTCCAGTGTTATTAATTCATTGGTGAAAATTTTATCTTCTTTTTGGCGACCACCAATATTTTTTCTACTTCCTTTTAAATCAAAACATTGATTATCAACAACATAATACAAATGTCTTTTTGCCCCAGCAAACGTAATTTGGGCTGTATTTTCGTTACGTTCTATTTTGCATAAACAAATATCCATGCCATCTCTGTTGGTTGTTTCATCTTGTTTCAAGGCGTTGCGTATTTCATGGTTGATATACTCCAATACTTCGGCAGGATTATCTATAGCTTGTTGATTAACAGCTTCATGCAATAAAGACATTCCAATCATAGACATAAAAGCACCCGGTACACCATGCCCCGTACAATCTACTGCAGCCACCATTGCAGCCCCTTTAACTTTGCCCACCCAATAAAAATCTCCTGAAACCACGTCTTTGGGTTGGTAATACACAAAATAATCTCCCAAAATTTCTTGCATATCTCTTGCGTTAGGCAATAGGGCTTCTTGTATGGTTTTGCCATACCGAATACTGTCCATGATTTGCGAATTTTGCAAGGCAATTTCATGGTTAGCTGCTGCTATTTGTGTATAGGCTTTTGAGTTATCTAAGGCGATGGCAATGTAAGATGCTAAGGTTTTTAGGATATTAATGTGGTTTTGCGTGTACGCATTGCGTTGGAAACTCTGCACCGTAATTACACCCACCACTTTGTTGTCTAAGAGTAAGGGCAAGTAAATTAATGAATCTGGCACATCTCCAATGACATTTTCCAAATTAATGCTGTAGTTTGGAAAAATAGTGTAAATATCTGTTTTTAAGTCATTTATCAACACTTCTGCCTTTTCTCGAATACAATACACCGTTAAATTTTCTTCTTCGGTCATGCGGTATTCATGGTAAGGTAGCACTTCGCCTCTTTCCACAAAACCCGTATAACTTACGATTTGCCTTTCTTCGTCATACACACCAATTCCAAAAGCAGAGGCATACATCAAGGTATTTACGTTTTCATACACCGTACTAATCAACGTAGCCACTTCTAAGGAAGATGTGATTTTTTGACCAATTTCACTCAAAACTGTAATGCTGTTATAGGATTTTTCTATTTCGGCTTTTTGGTGTTCCAAAATTTTATTTTTTTCTGTAATGTTGTCCCTTTGTGCCAAAATTTCCTCTTGTTGTTGGTGCAATTCTTCATTTTGCACAATGATTTCATGCTTTTGCTCCTCTAACTGTAAATTTTGTTGAGCAATAGCCGTTTTTTGTTGTTCCAACTCTTTGTTTTTATCTACCAACTCCGCAGTGCGTTGTTTCACTTGTACTTCCAATTCTTGCCTTCTTGCCTCTATTTGGTGTACCCTATAACGATAAAAAGCCCACACCGCCAATAAAAATAAAGCCACTGCCCCACCTCTAAACCACCATCTTTCCCAAATTGGCGGGTGAATACGAATTTTAAGAGTTACGCCACTGTCATTCCACTGTCCTGCACTGTTCGCAGCTTTTACTTTGAAAACATAATCTCCTGCCGACAAATTGGTATAAGTTGCAAACCGTTTGCTGGCATCTACATAAATCCATTCTTTGTCAAACTCCTCCATTTTATATGCAAACTTATTTTTCTCAGTATTCCGAAAAGTCAAAGCCGTAAAATCAAAGGAAAAGAAGTTATCTAAATAAGACAAATTCAATTCTTTGGTTTCAGAAATGGCTTGGTTGAGCAAATAACTACTACCAATACCAACCTTTACAGATTTGTTAAATAGCTTAAAATCAGTAATATAGATAGGTATTTCGGTAGTTTCTTCTTTAATGTTTTCGGGAAAAAAGGCTGTAAAACCATTTGTGCCACCTGCATAAAATTTGCCCTGATTATCTGTTAAAATAGCACGTTGCAAAAACTCATTACCCTGCAAACCATCTTGCATAGCGAAGTTTCTAAAACTGCCTTTGTCAGTAGTGCCAAAAGTTTTTGGCGGTGAAAATCTACTGATGCCTTTTTGCGTAGTTAGCCAAACAAAACCATTTTTGTCTAATAAAATTCCTTCTACAAAATTTGAAGGCAAGCCATCTTCTTCTGTAAACTGATAAAATTTTTCCGCCTTACTATCAAAATAATACAAACCCGCACCAATGCTACCTATCCAAAAAGTTGTTGCAGTAACAGATACGATTGTATTCAACTCATTGGTAGTCAAAGAATAAGGTTTTTTTTGTGAAGTATAGGTATAAAATTTATCTTTTTGTGAGTCATATTTTAGTAAACCACTTTTAGACGTAGCCCAAATAATACCATTGGCATCTTCTATTATTTCAGAAATAAGTCCATTACCTGTAGAACTAAAAACGGAAGTAGGATAGTTTTTAAAAATTCCTTTGCGTCTATTTTCTTTGTCTAATTGAGAAATTCCTTCCCAAGTACCAGCCCAAATAGTTCCTTTGCTGTCCTCAAAAATATGATTAATGGTACTGTTAGTTAAACTTGTTGGTATGTTATCGTTATGAAAATAATTCGAAAATTCGCCTTCTTTGGTCATCATAGATAGTCCGTTGTCTGTGCCTATCCACAACGTATTATCAATTTTACTTTCAATAATGCAGTTTACATAGTTATTTACTAAACTTTTTGGGTTGTTAGGGTTTTGTTTGTAAGTAATAAAATCTGTTTCTCCATTTGCCTTTTTTTGCATTTTAGCCAGTCCATTGTTTGTACCTATCCAAATACTGCCGTCTGCTCTTTGACAAAAAGCCCTGATATTATTACTTGGTAGAGGTTGGGCTTGTCTTATTTTTTGTTGGTACAACTCAAATCTTTCTCTTTGTGGGTCAAATTTGCTCAAACCACCATGACAAGCTACCCAGATTTGACCAAAACGGTCTTCAAAAACATATTTTGTATAGGTGGAGATAATGGTGGTTGGGTCTGCCGAATCGTGATAAAAATTTTCAAAAATTGCATTTTTCCTATTTGCCATAGACAAACGAGAAACTCCTGCATCTGCACAAGCCCACAAATTACCCTTGCGGTCAATCGAAAGGTGCTTGACATAATTATTACTTAATGAATACGGATTTTGTGGATTGTGATTAAAAGTTTCAAATTTCCCTGCTGCTCTATTTGCTAATGTAAGTTTTGAAACGCCACCGTCAGAACCTATCCAAATTGTACTTTCTTCGTCTATAGCCACACTCTTAATGTATCGGCTAGGAATACCGTTTTTGTTATTTTCATCAAATTGGTAAGTCGTAAATGTGCCTTGTTGTTGTTGGCTGGCTTTTAGTACGGCTAAACCTGCGTCTGTGGCTATCCAAAATGTGCCTTCATGGTCTTCTTTCAAGGCTTTTACATAATTGCTTTGTAAGCAAGTAGTTGATTGGATATGTCTTAGATAATACTTAAATTTCATAGTTTTTTTATCCAAAACAGCCAATCCTTCACCATTAGTTGCAAGCCATAACTTACCGTTTTTGTCTTCGTAAATGCCGTTTACATCATTATGAGAAATTTCGCCATTAGCATTTTTTTCATAAATTTCATTTTCTTTACACTTATAATAGGTACGGATACGTGAAAAAGTTTGCGTAGCATGGTCGTAACGGTGCAAATCTACATCTGTACCTACCCATAAAATCCCTTCTTTGTCTTCATAGACATACCGTACAACATTGCTAGATAATGAGGTCGTATCTTGTGGGTTATTTCTGAAGGTGTGGAAAGTATAGCCGTCAAAACGTGCCAAACCATCTCTGGTCGCAATCCAAATAAAGCCTTTTCGGTCTTGGTAAACCTGAAAAACCTCGTTGCTCGGTAGTCCGTTATCGGTAGAATATCTTTCAAATTTTACGTTGTGGTACTGTGCAGTTGCGACATTGGCAAAATAAAAAGTGAAAAATAATAATTGTAACAGCAAAAAAGAAAAGTAGTTAGTGTGTTGTTTCATACTTCTAAGGAAAGTAAGAATATCATATTTACTCGACAAAATTGACTTAATACTAAACAAAAAATGGCATATTTCAAGAAATTGACTTAATTTATTTTTGTCATTAAACTTTCTACAATCTTATTATGTCTTACTAATAGTTTATTTTTTGCTTATCTATTCTAACACCTGTGCCTAATGCTCAAAAAAATTCCCTTTGTGTTCCTTACTCTTGTGGCTTTGTGCTGTCCTTTGTGTCTATTGGCACAAGATACTTTGCCCAAACCTGCTTATTTCCAAAGTTATGCAGATAAATTGCATATCCGTTTATACGGAATTACAAAGTACAACCGTTTTTTCTTGAATAAAGATGACATTAGTTTGAATGAAAGGTTAGGCTATTCACCCAATCGTAATTTGAACTTAGGGGCAGGTTTTAATCACAAATGGCTGGGCATTGCTTTTGCTTTTGATTTGCCTTTTATCAACAAAGACGATAATGTAAGAGGCAATACACATTCCTTTGATTTTCTGTTAAATATCATTACCAAAAGGCTCATTATAGATGTTTTTTATCAAGAATATTTCGGTTATTATTTCACAAGCCCACGACTTTTAGATAAAACTTGGAAAGATGGAGATGCCTATCCACAAAGAGAGGATTTAAAAACAACGTCTTACGGATTGAATGCCTATTATGTGTTTAATCATAAAAAATTTTCTTACAAAGCAGCTTTTATACAAACAGAAAGGCAGCTAAAAAGTGCAGGTTCTTTTTTGGCAAACTTCGGGGCAAATAGGTACAGGCTTTGGGGAGATTCGAGCATTGTGCCGAGTAACATAGCCAAGTTTGAGTCTACAGATAAGTTCAAAGACGGTACTTTTTATACGTTGGCTGCTACGGCGGGTTACATTCATACTTTTGTGGTGCTACAAAGGATTTATGCAACTTTGGGAGCTACAGGTGGGTTTTCTGCCAATTACAAAGAGTATTTTGACGATAATTCGGATAAAGTGCATATAAATTGGTCTTTAGGTACAAGTATTACAGGCAGGTTTGCTTTGGGCTATAACAGCGAAAAGTTTTTTATTGGCACAAATATGTCTTTCCAAACCTACCGAGTAAACCTCAACGAAAAATTTAATTTGGGCTATGAAATAGGGGTGATGCGTATATTTTTTGGTTATAGGTTCAATACGCCTCGTCAATTAAGATTACCAAGTTTTGGTAAGTAAGTTTTGTGGTAATGATAGTAATAAGACCAACGGTATAGGAAAAAGTCAATTCGAAAAATGAAAATATTTCATTGGATAAATCACTTAGGTTTTTATCGAGAAATGATTTCACCAATAACAATAAAATTTAGGTATTATTTTAGCTTCTTTCTACCTAAATTCTAATCTTGTAAGTGTAAATCCACAAAAAGCAAAGTTATATGTATGGCAAATGTTATTACAAAGCCTCCTGTTATGCTAAAACCTCAAAAACAGTTGCCTAACCAAGCCACTCGTAAAGGTATTATTGAGGATTGGGCATTGCATGATAGCCTGAATGAAGAAGAAGTTACGGCTTTGTTCAATTTATCCTTCGAAAATATGCCACCTGATGTCCAACAGACATTACAAGCACACCTCACACAAGTTAGAGATGCTCCCGAAGGTTTTTTGAGAGATAGAGCCATTAAAAATTTACAAGACTATTTGGCAAAACAGTTTCCGTCTAACAAATGGGATTATTTTTGGACATTGCACGGGTCAAGTATTTTGTTAGGCTTTACAACGCAAAGTATTGCTATTGTAAGCTCATTTTTTAATGTGATTGGAATTTTTGTAGCAATGGCGGGAGTGGCTTTGATTACACCACGTCCACGCGTAGCTTTAAAAATCTTGGGAGTTACTTTTCTAAAAAGTATTCCAAGAGCTACATGGCAAGTGCTTGATGTTTTACTAAAAGGAGAAGATGGTGGTAATAATGTGGTGGGGATTTTAGACAAAGAAACAATTATTGACAGAAGAGGAAAAATATTCTACAAAAGAACCATTGAAGATATATCAAGAGAAGTTACCAATCCAGTCTTGAAAATAGTGTATTGGGTGGCAAGATTAGCCGATAGGATTGCAGTAGCAGCCGATACATTTATGTTCCAAGCCAATCAAGATATGACATTGGGAAGTTTGCTTTTAACACACCAACAAAAAGTGGCTTTTCAGCATACAGACGAAGAACTCTATGAAACGGTGGTGGACAGTATGTACGCAAGCAATTATACAGCAATTTATGAACAAGCCTCCAAAGAAGTTCATGAAAAAACAGATAGAAAAGATAATTATTTTGTGTTTAGACAAGATTTAGATATAAGACGTAGGGCGTATGAAATAGCCATACAACAAGCCACCACGCCTAGTGAAAGAGAGGAGGCAAAAGAGCTAGGATTGTTCAATACCTTAAAAAATAAACCAGTTGGCTTGTTAGGATTGGTGGCAACAAGATTCGAATTGTTCTTAGAGAAACGAGCCTTTACAAAAACAATAGGAAGATTAGTAGTTGGTACAGATTTTATAAGAACCACCACCAATGCACTGAATTTAACTCTGGATTATTCATTATATGGATTTTGGCGAGCTTTTCGCCCAATGATACGCCAACAAACAAATAAACCTATCTTATTTTCATTTTATTACATTAAAAAACAAATGGAAATATATGAAATTAAGAGCAGTACGCAAGGCGAAACGGATAGTTATACGCGTAAACTCCAAGTTGCAAAAGCACTGATAGGAACAGTTTATCAGTATGCCTTAGCCGATTGGGTGAGTAGTTGGTTGGGGTAAATGCTTGGCAAACTTGATGGATTGCTAAGTAATTCATCAAAATTTAAGAATAACATAAGTTGCTTAGTGTTTTTTATGTAGGCTTCAGGGTATATAAAATCAACTGAAATTTGTTCCTCTACAAATACCTATTTTTTTAATAAATACTTCACATAAAATAATTTTGTTTTATCGGAAAATATTTTTAGCATTGTTCGTTACTCTTAACTAAAATATCACCATTAACCAAATTTATTTTTATGAACCACCAAGAGCATTGCCACCCAAGCAATACGCAAGAAAATGATTGGATAGTATCTTATCCAGCCGACAAGCCCGACCAACATGGGTTTCTAATTTCAGGACACAAGACCATTTTCCTTAATCACTTCATGATGTTTAGCATGGTCGACCACCAATACCAAGTTATTTTGGAGGCTGATTTAGGAGAAGCTCAAACCGAATTGTATTGGAGAGATTACATAGAATATCCAAACTGGGTACACGTATTAGCCAATGACCCTGACATTAACAAAATGATTTTGCCTGATATTGTGCATGGCTATGTAAAGTCCTTTATCTATCAAATGTATAGAGGTTTCCCACCAAACCCCGCCCCTGGACAACCTCCCGTTTTGTTAGCAACAGCCCCACTCACCATTAAACGTATTGTTGCATTTAGACATTTGGATTTAGGCTATAATGCTATTTATCCACCAATGCTTACCTATTATCTGTATGGCAAAGGCGATGAAGCACATCTTTCGCATTATGTTACAACTTCGCCTAATTTCCAACATGAACTTAATTTGAAACGAGTTCCTGAATTTTTGACACCAGAGGAATTAGAGAGAGGTGTATTCGTGTCTTTCCCCGATTTGTATTTGTCTAAAGACAAGCCTCTCATTACAGAAAATCCATTACCAGAAGGCACGTATGAAGTGGTAGTACGAGGCAAAAAAGGTATGCACAAAATAGAAGTCGGTACTACGTTATGGTTTGATACAGAGGATATTAATAAGATGTAACATTAAAAAAATAATGTAAGTCTTACTTTTTATCCCACCTCCGACACCTCTCTAAAGAGAGGGTTGGAGGACTTCTCATAAAATCCTCTCTCAACACAATTTAAACTCTTATTGAATATGATTGTTCAAAGTAGATTTTCAAAAATTAGCCATTCTTTTTTAGAGTCCTTAGAAAAACATTATCAAGAACTTCCGCAAGAACGAAAAATGTCTTTAGAAGGCAACGGAAGTGATGAATCTGGTGCTTGGTTTTTAGGTACAAGAGGACAAAACGAAGGAATATTTACAGACTTAATCATAAAAGCCATACAAAAACACGTAGAATTTCGCAATTCCTATTATCCAAACGACCCTGATTTCATTACGCCTGAAATGCAGCAAAGTGAGGAATTTAGGAGGACGATAGACATATTACAATACGAATATGAAAAACTACTCCGCAATTTGCAAGATTCAGGACCTTTTTTCAGTATGCGAAGCATTGGACACATGCTTTGGGACGTTACCATGCCCGGCTTGTTGGGCTATTTTGCAGCCTTGCTTTACAATCAAAACAATGTGGCTGCCGAAGCCTCACCAGTTACCACTGTATTAGAAATGTTGGTGGGCAATGATTTGTGTAAAATGTTAGGGTTTAAAGTCCAAAAAATTGTCATTCATGGCAAATCAGAAGTTACAGATAGAAATAAAATTGTAGGTTGGGGACATATTACTTGTGATGGTTCAGTGGCAAATGCCGAAGGACTTTGGATGGCGAGAAATTTGAAATTTTATGCAGTTTCCTTAAAAAATGCTATTCTAAATGAGCCTACATTAGCACCTCTTAAAGCCTTGCAAATCACTACATTACAAGGAGAAACAGAGCCTATTATTAAAGCCGATAATTGGACTTTGTTAAATTTGGGAATTGACTATGTGCTAAGTTTGCCACAACTTATACAAGACCAATATGGTATCAGTACCCAAACCTTAGGTAATTTGGGTAATAATTATTCGGTGCAAACCTTAGGTTTAATTTCTTTGTATAGCAAGTATTTACGAGATATTGACAGTCCGCCTGTTGGTTTTTCGCCTGTTACCAGACACTATTCTTGGCCTAAAGGTGCAGCCATTCTTGGCATAGGTGCAGCTAATTTGCGTACGATACAAGTAGATGGACGTGCCAGAATGAAAGCCGATGAACTCGACAAAGCATTGGCAGACTGTTTGGCAAGTAAAACTCCTGTCATGACGGTTGTAGTCGTGATTGGTACAACTGAAGAAAGTGCAGTCGACCCATTAGTAGAGGTGTTGGCTTTGCGAGAAAAATACAGAAAATTAGGAATGGAATTTACTGTCCATGTAGATGCGGCATGGGGTGGTTATTTTGCGTCTATGTTGCGTAAAAAGGCTATTAACCAAGATTTTTCAGATGTAATGGAAGATATTGACGATAGTTTTATTCCTTCTTTACCTATGAGTGAGTACGTTATTGCACAGTACAAGGCATTTTCTCATGCAGATTCTATTACTGTCGACCCTCATAAGGCGGGTTATATTCCGTATCCTGCGGGAGGACTTTGCTACAGAAATTCTGCCATGCGAAACTTAGTAGCCTTTACTGCACCAGTGGTGTATCATGGCGGTTTTGACCCCACAGTAGGTATTTATGGCATAGAAGGTTCGAAACCAGGGGCGGCTGCGGCTGCGGTTTATCTTAGCCACAGAGTTATCAGACCTGACCAATCGGGATATGGTAAAATTTTGGGAGAATGTTATTTTACTGCCAAACGACTTTATGCAACACTTTGCTGTTTAAATTTAAGAGAATATCCATTTATTTTTGTTCCTTTAGTACCTGTACCTGCCGAACAAGAAGGAAAAAGCATGGAGGATATTATCAAACAGTTGGTTTTTATGCAAGAACGTATCGTAAAACCAAACAATGAGGAAATTGTGCAAGATGCGGAGGCAATGGCTTTGGTAAAGGAATTAGGGCAAGACCAAACCATTATTACTTATATGTTCAATTTCAAAAATCCTGACGGTTCAGTCAATACAGATACGAAAAAAATGTCTGATTTGAATTTTGCCTTGTACCAAAAATTGAGTTTTAGCCCCGGCGAAACGGACTTAGAAAAAACTCCGTTGGTAGTTACTGCCTCTGAATTTGACCCTAGTGCCTATGGAGCTGATTTTATGGAAAATATCCGAGTTCGGTTAGGCGTTATGGGTGATGAGCAATTACCAATAAACTTTATCATTTCTACGGTCATGAACCCTTGGCTTACAGCTACTACAGATGGTTCTTTCTTAACTACATTTGCGGATATTTTGGCTCAAACAGTTACAGAACTTGTGCATGATATTTGGAATGACAAGTAGATTGATTTTGTTGTATCTTTTGGAAAGATGTACTCTTTCCAAAAGATTACACATTGAATAGCACCTATTTAAGACTATCAGTATAGGTACAATATTTGTAGTAGAATGACGATAGTTTTATGTAGTTATGACAGAAAAAATAGCTGTTGTTATGGTTTTCTCTCCAAAATTTTAGACATAATAAAAATACTTAAAAAACTTGTTAAATGTTGTTTTTTTAGTATGTTTGGTGTGTAAGATTTTGTAATGCTCAAAAGTAGAGATGAGATTATGTGTATGATAGATATAGTTTGTGTATTATTCTTGTCTTTACAACATCTAAAAAAATTGCTACATAGCTTCTTGTAAGAAAAAAAAATTATTTACTTCGTTATCAACTAGTTAAAAAATATACCTCTTGTTTTATCTACTACAATTATGCAAGAATTACTCTATCAAAGTGCAAAGTCAAAAATTTGGAAATCCAAATTATCTGATGGACAAAACGTGATTATCAAAGTTTTGCATACAGATTATCCAACTCAAGAAGATTTGAGCCAACTCAAAATAGAATATGATATTACACAATCGGTTAGCTCAGATAATATAAGAAAGGCTATCAAATATGGAGATTTTGACGGAAAACCATCTCTTTGGTTAGAGTATATAGAAGGTGAAACACTAAAGAAAATTTTGGAACAAAAAGAAGCATTTTCATTGCAAATATTCCTTGAAATGGCTTTGGCAATTACTCATGCACTCCTTGAAGTTCATAAACAAAATATCATTCATCGGGACATCAACCCTAACAATATTCTGATAAATAAACAAGGGCTACCTGTATTGATAGATTTTGGTATTTCTTCCAAATTTAGTTTGAAAGAAAACCATTTCTTAAATCCAGGGCATTTAGCTGGCACGTTGATATACATTTCGCCTGAACAAACAGGGCGTATGAACCGAATTGTCGACCAACGCAGTGATTTGTATTCATTAGGCATTACGTTTTATGAAATGCTGACGCAAAAAGTGCCTTTTTATAGCCAAGATATTGCTGAATTGGTGCATTTCCATATTGCACAAGTACCCGCACCTCCACACGAGTATAACCCGAATATTCCTATATATATTTCGAATATCGTGATGAAGCTGCTCGAAAAAAATGCAGAGAACCGTTACAGTTCTGCGTATGGCTTGTACGCAGATTTACAAAAAGCACAGCAATTATTTTTAGAAGGAAATTTCGGCGAAGATTTTGAGTTGGGTACGTCTGATTTTTCTTCTAAATTTCAGATTTCTCAACACTTGTATGGACGTGAAAAAGAAAACGAAGTCTTATTATCACGATTTAGAGAAGTTAATGAGCAACATTCCAAAGAAATTTTATTAGTAGGTGGCTATTCTGGTGTAGGGAAAACTTCTTTAATCCACGAAATTCATAAACCTATTACCGAAGAAAAGGGCTTTTTCATTGAAGGAAAGTTTGACCAATACCAAAAAAATGTGCCTTATAGTGCTTGGATTCAGGCATTTGAGATGTTTACCAATGCTTTGTTAAGTGCTGATGCAGCGACTTTAGCACAATGGAAGACAACTATTTTGGAATTTATTGGCACAAATGGAAAAGTTTTGATAGATGTAATTCCAAATTTGGAGTTAATTATTGGTTCGCAGCCCGAAGTGGCAGAGTTAGGCTCTTTAGAGGCTCAAAACCGTTTTAATTATATTTTCCGCCAATTCTTAAAAGCCGTAACAGCTTTTGACCGTCCATTAGTCATTTTTATAGATGATTTTCAGTGGGCAGATTTGCCTTCTCTTAACTTATTGCAAGCTATTTCTGGGGCAGAGGATATTGGGAAATTGTTAATTATTGGTGCTTATCGTGATAATGAAGTAAATGGTTCACACCCGTTTATAGAAACTATTAACAGCATAGGGAAGGACACAAGCCTTCAAATCAACGAAATTTTCTTGCAAAACTTGCAAGTGAATGATGTAACAGCCATTATCCAAGATACCATTAAAGCTACTGAAAATGAGGCAGTTCGTGAATTAGCCGAATTGGTTTATCAAAAAACAGGGGGCAATGCTTTCTTTGTCAATCAGTTTCTAAAAACACTTTATACAGAGTCTTTATTGACTTTTGACCACCAATTGAATAGCTGGACTTGGAACATCAAACAAATTAAACGACAAAATATAACAGATAATGTTGTGGAGTTGATGGCTTCCAAAATACAGAAACTTGCACAAGACACGCAAAACGTGCTTAAAAAAGTGGCTTGTATTGGTAATAAATTTGATTTTAGAATGTTGGAACTAATAGGGATTCCTACCAACACCATAGAAGCAATTTTGGAAGAAGCCTTGATAGAAGGAATTATTATTAGAATACGAGCTGGTAGATATAGTTTTGCTCATGACAGAATACAACAAGCTACCTATTCGTTGATTCCTGAACAAGAAAAACAAGATTTTCACTTACAAATAGGACTTTTATTATGGAAAGACTACAAGAATGTTGAACATAGTCAATCTGTTACCATATTTGATGTAGTCAATCAATTTAATAGAGCTATTAACCTTGTTGATAAAGATTTCCAAACAGAGTTGGCTCACTTAAATTTGCAAGCAGGCAAAGCAGCAAAATCAGCTACTGCATACTCCACAGCTCGTGAGTACTTACAGATAGCTACTCAACTTTTTGCAAAAAATCTTTGGGAAACAGATTACCCTACAGCTTTTGAGTTATTTAATCTATTTGCAGAAGTTGAATACTTGAATGGTGCTTTTGAAGCCTCACAAAAATTGGTAGAATATATTTTGCAACACGTGAAGACTGATGTAGAGAAAGCAGAAATTTACAATATGCTTATCATTCAAAATACATTGTCTTCACGTTTTGATGTAGCTATAGAATTAGGTGCAAAAGGCTTGTTGTTGATGAACGAAGAGTTGGTTACGAACAACTCTATGGACGTTTTACAGGCAGAAATTGGTAAAATGATGGGTGCTATCAATGGACGTGATATTCTTTCGTTGATAGACGAACCAGTGATGCAAGAACCTACAAAAATAGTAGCTACCAAATTATTGGTTAATCTCATTCCAACAGCCTATTTATCGGGGCAAATGCCTTTGTATGCCTTGATTAGTGCCAAAATTATCAATATCGGTTTGCAATACGGACATTCTCACGAATCTTCACACGGTTATTCCAATTACGGAGGTGTGGTAGCAGCCATGATGGGCGAATACCAAATGGCTTATCAATTTGGACAATTAGCCCTGCAACTGACCGAAAAATTTGAAAATATGTACCTACGTTGCAAGGATTCTATGCTTTTTGCCAACTTCATGAGTCCGTGGGTACGACATATTAAAGAGTCTGAGGCTATCAACTTAGAAGGTTTCAAATTAGGTTTAGAATCTGGGGAATTGCAGTATCCCGGTTATATTGCTATGTTCCAAGTGATGGAACCTTTGTTTAGAGGCGAAACCTTAGCCAATGTATTAGAAAATGCCGATAAGTATTTAGATTTTACAAGCAAAACAAAACATCAATGGGTATATGATGGAATTTTTGCTTTGAAATTGGGTATTTGTAATTTATTAGGCAAAACGACAAGCCCAGATGTTTTTGCTTTTGGCGATATTGACGAGAACAACGAATTTAAGGCATGGGTAGAACGGACAAGTTTTAATGGAGCATCTTTCTACCATATTCTTAAAGCCGAAACTTATTATCTCTACGGAAAAAGTGAATTAGCTCTGCAACATCTCAAACAAGCAGAGCCTTTCATGCCTGCCATTGCGGGTATGATTATCACTTCGTCCTATAATTTCTACCATTCATTAGTCTTAGCTGATTTGTACGGTAAGCAAATAGTGCCTGATGAAGAAATTATCACACTTATTACACAGAATCAAGTACAAATGAAAAAGTGGGCGGATAATTGTAGCCCCAATTTCTTGCATAAATACTATTTAGTAGAAGCCCAAAAAGCAAAAATACAAGGCAATATTTGGGGAGCTATTACACTCTATCAAAAAGCTATTGAGGAAGCAAGAGAACATAAATTTATTCAGAATGAGGCTATTGCCCAAGAATTATTGGCTACTTTGTGGAGAGAACAAGAACAAGAAGAATATGCAGCCATACACTTAGAAAGAGCTTATTATGCCTATAAGGCGTGGGGGGCTATCAATAAAGTTGCTATGCTTGAAAAGCAATATACATCTTTGCAGCAAGTGAGTAAAGTAAGAGGGACAGCTTACAAGCAATATACATCTTTTCAACAAACCACCCATAAAGGTACGCACTCGACAGATGTGTATCAAACTATGGGGACAACACAAATGCCTACAATGACGGTTATGGGAGGTTCATCGAGTATGTCTATTGACATTACAAGTGTTTTGAAAGCCTCACAAACCATTTCAAAAGAGGTAGTGTTAGAAGAGTTGTTGCGGAAAATGATTTATATTTTGGCAGAAAATGCAGGAGCTACTTCTGCTTGTTTACTGTTGCCGAAAAAAGATGAATGGTATATTGAAGCCTTGTATCAAAATGCACAAACACGCATTTTGGAAAGTATTGCGATTGAAGGCAATGCTCCACAAACAATTATCAACTATATTTTACGAGTAAATAAAAATGTGTTGTTGGGGAATGCGTATCAACAAGGTAATTTTGTTGATGATAGCTATATCAAAAAACATCAAACAAAATCCATTTTGGCAATGCCTTTGTTAAAAGGCAAAAAAGTACAAGCCATTTTGTATCTTGAAAATAACCTAAATAGAGAAGTTTTTACTAATAACCGTATAGAAACTCTTACCTTGCTGTCTTCGCAAGTATTAATCTCTATTGAAAATGCAAGC
Source organism: Cytophagales bacterium (assembly GCA_947457925.1). GTDB lineage: Bacteria > Bacteroidota > Bacteroidia > Cytophagales > Thermoflexibacteraceae > JAAFKA01. Next base: position 20,624 of record CANGYA010000016.1, read on the forward strand.
CTTTATGCTTCGTTGGAAGAAAAAGTTGCAGAGAGAACTAAACAGCTTGCCGAAAAAAATGCGGATATTACAGCAAGTATCACGTATGCCAAACGAATACAAGAGGCATTGTTACCTCAAAAAGTACAATTACAAAAAAATCTAAAAGACTTCTTTATCTTGTTCAAACCGAGAGATATTGTTTCTGGTGATTTTTATTGGTGTGCTTACATCAACGAAATCAACAAAACTATTTTGGCTGCGGTTGATTGTACAGGGCATGGTGTACCGGGGGCTTTTATGTCGATGATTGGTGAGTCATTATTACAAAAAATTATTTTTGATATGCGTGTATATGAGGTTGATGCCATATTGGAGGAAATGCACAAAGGCATTAATCGGATTTTGAAACAACACGAAACGCAAAATCAAGATGGAATGGATTTAGCATTGGTTATTATAGATGCAGTCGGCAAAAAAGTTGAATTTGCAGGGGCAAAAAATCCATTGCTGTATATCCAAAATAATACATTGCACGAAATTAAAGGCGACAAACACGCCATTGGTGGTAAACAAAGAGCAGAAACTTTGGATTTTACGAAACACACCATAGATATTTCTACGCCTACAAATTTATATTTGTTTTCAGATGGTTACAAAGACCAGTTTGGTGGTGCATTGAATAGAAAATTTGGTACGAAACAGTTTGGTGATTTATTACTCCAAATTCACCAAAAAGATTCAGAAACTCAACATGAAATTTTAGATAAAACATTTACAGCATGGGCATCAATAACTCATCAAAAACAAATTGATGATATTTTGGTAATTGGGGTGAAGATTTCATAATAAAAAATGTTGCTTATGAATGGGGTGTAAAGATGTAATCTTTTTGGAAGGTTACATCTTTTGTTGTTATTAATAGACCTAACTAATTGATTATCAATGATTTTTTACTTATACAAAAAGGTATAAATTTTATAGCAATATTTGTCTGTAGAGTTAGTTGTAAGCCTTTCCCTCAGCACAAGATTATTGCAAAACAACTAAACAAGTCTTACAACAATATTACCTTCTTTTTTTACAAATAATTAAAAAAACAGCTTGCGTTTATTTTTTTATTTTTTACCTTGAACTTCTTATCACCCATCAACACAATGGCAAAACACAAACTAAGCACTTTGTTGGCTCTTAGAGAACGAAGTGAGAAGGAATTTAAGAACATGGTAGATGATATGTTTAGCAAGTTTAAGACTAAACAAGGCTTGTTTAAAGGCGAAAGAAAGACCTACCAAGCCAAAGAAGGCTATAATGATGTACCCGAAAAACGCAATTTTGTGAAGGTAGCCTCTACGGTCAATGAACAATTGTCTTGGCTGACGCAACACTCTTTGGAGTATTTCAAAACGGTGTTTAATATAGAAAAAACGAATGCAAGTGGTTTGGTAAAAGCTCCTTTGATAGTAGATGGTGTGCTATTTGGCGAATACAGTTCGTTGGAATTATTGCGGTTAAAAGGGATTTTGGAGGGCAAAATGCGTGATTTATACAAAGAATTGCCTGTGCGCAGTGAGCAAATGATATGGAAAACGTCTGAAGATGACGAGTACAAGGCAAGGGGCATTGTAGAAACGGTGTTGGAGGTGAGTGATAACAAAACGACAGAAAAAAGAACACAGATTGTGTCTGACCCGCACATCAAAGACAGCCCGAACCGTCCTCCTGTTACGCAAGAAATTTCTATGCAGGTGGTTATTGGTACGGTTACTTCGCAGCAGTTTAGTGGTGAGTTAAGTATGTATGAAAGAGCCTCCATGCAAGTACGGCTTGAAAAATTGCTACAGGGTGTCATCATTGCCTTAGAACAAGCCAATCATACAGAAGCCTTAGAGTCTGATTTGGGCGAAAAAATATTGAAGTACATTCATCAAGGAAATCTGTAAATACAGTTTACACATAATTCCATACAGACCTCTCCAAATAGGCTGTGCTACATTTCGCAGGGCTGCGTGAGGTCATAATAAAAAAATATTCATAAAGTAGAGGTTATTAAGGTTTTGTACCACAGGCTTTAATAACCTCTAATATGGCTTTCGTTGGTCTGAAAATATATAATAATCCTTGTTGCTATTGTATTATGTAGCACATATAAATTATATTGCTACTTATATACAACAAAAAACTATGGACAAATTCATTTTTGCTCTTTATTCCTTCAAAACAGCATGGGAATTTACGACCAAACACCGCCTTTGGGGGTATTATATCATTCCTGCTATTGTTAGCTTGCTTGTTTTTGGCACATTGCTGTTTTTTATTTGGCAATTAGCTACTTGGGTGAGTGGTATTTTTATGACACTACTCCCTGCCGACTGGTTGAGTGGGGGCTGGTTAAGTGGCTTACTTTCTGCCGTAGTTTTTGGGATAGCCTTGTTGTTTTGCCTCAAAATGTACCGTTATTTGATGCTCATACTCTTGTCGCCTGCCTTAGCCCTACTTTCCGAAAAACTACAACAAATTTGGCACAACACTCCCGAAAGACCTTTTGACCTCAGCCAACTACTAACAGACGTACTACGAGGCATACAAATTTCTCTACGCAATTTGTTCATAGAACTATTCCTTACCATTACACTCACTATTATCGGCTTGCTACTTTCGCCTATTTCGCCTATTATAGCCCTACTAATTTTTGTGATAGAAAGTTATTTTGTAGGTTTTTCTATGATAGACTACCGCAATGAATTTTTACGGCTGTCTGCCCGCCAAAGTCGAGAGCTAATTTGGGAAAACAAAGGTTTTACCATTGGAATTGGTATGACTTTTAACTTGCTACTTTGGATACCCGTTTTGGGAGTGCTTATAGCTCCTATGTTGGCTGTTACCGCCGCAGGAATTGGCATGAATAAATTGGCAGACAGAGCCTATTAACCCTTTTGCAATATGTCTTACTCAGTTTTACTTCGAAATGCTCTACTGCATGGTTTCTTACCCCTTCTAATTATCAATGTCTGGGTAATTATTTACCACTATGCACTCATGCCGTTACTCGGCAGCAATACCGTATTTGCTTGGGCAGTCATTGTATTAGGCTTGTCCGAACTACTCTATTTTTTTTATATGTTACTCAAAAAAATTATAGAAGCTGCCCGAAAAAATACGCCTATGTATATTTTTTTGGTTTTTCTATTCCTCAATATGCTTAACGCCATTTATGCCTTTGCATGGAACTATTGGTTGGTTTATACCAGTAATCCCAAGAGTTTTGAGGGAGTTAATCCGCAGTTTACTGCATTTGAGCAAGTTTTTGAGTTTTTTTATTTCAGTTCTCTTACTTTTTCGTACTTTGGCTACGGTGAAATTATGCCTACCACCATTCCCTCTAAACTATTGGTGATGATGGAAATAGGCTTGTCTTTTACGACCATGATTTTTGTGTTGGCAGATTTTGTAGGTTTGCGGGAATCTTTGTTGCAAGAAAATGAAAACTTGCATACTACAAATCATTCACATAATTCGCATTGATGCCAATTTAAGCAATTCTTTATGAAACATTTAGCCCTAAAAACCGTTGCAAGTAATAAGTTTTTGCTTTTTGAGTAGTGGGGCAAAACAAATGTACCACAGACTTTAGTCTGTGAACACACAACTGTACGATAATCAACTATTCACAGACTAAAGTCTGTGGTACAAATGATTTTAATTCACTTACTAAACCTGATTTTTGCTATGTTTGACCGTTTATTTAATATATTGAAAGCCAATTTGAATAGTGCTTTAGATAAGGAAGATGTGGGCGACAAAACCGTAGATGAAATTTATGCTGAATATTTGAAGAAAATGAAAGAAGAAAGTCAGCAAAGTTATACACAGACTCCGCCTAATTATCAATATCAAAACTATCAACAACCGCCTCAACAAGAACCGCCAAAACCTCAATACTCACAAGAAGAATTAGAGGCGTGGAAGGCATTGGAATTACCGCCAAATTCGCCTTTTGACCAAGTAAAGGCAAGTTACAAGACATTGATAAAAAAATATCACCCCGACAAGTTTGCAACAGAACCAACAAAATATAAAACAGCCTTAGAAATTTCACAAAAATTGAACAAGGCGTATGACTTTTTGGAAAAAAAATATGGCAAGTAAACCTTTACAATTATGTTAGACATCTTTAAAAGATTATTCAACTTGAGTAAAGCCAATGCCAGCAGCAAACTTGACCAAGTAGAAGACCCCGCACAACTTATAGAACAGCAGATTAGGGAACTGAAACAAGCCTTAGCCGAAAGCCTCCGAAGTTTGGCAGAGGTGAAGGCTTCGCATATACGTGCAAAAAGAGAAATAGACCAACAACTCACATTGGGCAAAGAATATGAAAAAAAGGCTATTTTATTGTTGCAAAAAGCTCAAATAGGAGAAATAGAACAACGCCAAGCAGACTTATTGGCTGCACAAGCATTGGCACGCAAAGAAGAAATAGAGCAAAGAGTAAGTGGAAATGTCAAAAACCTATCGGGCTATGAGGCAATGGTGCAAAAATTGGAACAAAACGCCATGCAGCTACGCCAACAGATAGAGGTGTGGGAACAAGAACTACGTGCCTTGAAAGCCAGAGCCAAAGTAAGTGAGGCAACTCGCAAATTGAATGAACAGTTGGCAGGCATGAACATTAACGGCACTGTGAGTTTGATGAACAAACTACGTGATGACGTAGAGAAACAAGAGGCTTTGGCAGAATCTTATACAACGGTGCTGGGTAACCAAAATTCCTTAGATGCAGAAATTGACAAGATTTTGGGCGGTAGTTTTTCGCCAACGGTCAATGAAAAACTGAACCAACTCAAAGCCGAAGTGAACCACGCCCCTTCACTTTCTACGAATGACGACATAGAAAGTCATTTGGAAAAACTAAAAGAAAAATTGAAGAAAAGTTAGTTGTTAAAGCTAAATACTGAAAGTATATAAGGTGTTATCTCTAAAAAGATAACACCTTTTTCATTTATTCAACCAAGCTACTTACTTAACTTTTTTAAGAAACCCTGTTGCAAGTGCAGCAAGTATATTTTACTTTTGGTGAAACATTGAAAAAAGATGAACATAGAGCTAAAATTAGGAGATATAACCGCAATACCTGTAGATGCGATTGTAAATGCAGCTAATACTTCGCTGTTAGGTGGCGGTGGTGTAGATGGTGCTATTCACCGCAAAGGGGGACATGAAATTTTTGAAGATTGTGTAGTGCTAAGTACACAACACGGTGGCTGCAAAGTAGGCGAAGCTGTTTATACCAGAGCAGGGAAATTACCTGCCCAGCACGTTATTCATACGGTAGGTCCTATTTGGTATGGAGGTGTGAAAAACGAAGAAAAACTGTTGAAAAGTTGCTACATCAAAGCCTTGCAAGTAGCCAATAAGTTAGGAGCAAAAACAGTGAGTTTTCCTAATATTAGTACGGGAGTGTACCGTTTTCCGAAAGAAAAAGCAGCTCAAATAGCTCTGCAAAGCATAAAAGATTATGAAGAAATTATCGCAAACGCACAAACGGCAAACAGTGTAAGCACAGTGATTTTTGTGTGTTTTGAGCAAGTAAACTATGATATTTACAAAAATTTGTTGGGAATTTAGATTTTTGCAAACCAAAATAATGGACAAAAGTTTATAGGAACAGAAAAGTCTTATAAAACTATTTTTCTAAAATTTCCAATATTCACTCGTAAAACTCTATATTCGCACATCAAAAAAACTTAACTATATCTCAATACTATGGATTGGATAATTGCTACGTTCAGAAGTACCATAGGACGCAAAGTCATTATGGCTCTTACAGGCTTATTCCTGTGTACCTTTTTAGTAGTTCACTTGGCGGGTAACTTGCAGTTGCTCAAGGCAGATGATGGGCAGGCATTTAATATTTATGCCCAATTTATGACAAGTAACCCACTTATAAAGTTTATTTCTTATGGCAACTACGCTATCATTTTGTTGCACGTTTTTGATGCCTTAGCATTGACAATGTATAACAAAAACGCAAGACCTGTGCAGTATGGCTACCAACAACCTACTTCGGGGACAACTTGGAGTTCTCGTAACATGGGCATTTTGGGTACAATCATCTTAATATTTTTGATTGTTCACCTTAAAAATTTCTGGTACGAAATGCACTTTGGTAGCTTAGAGTTCGCAATGTATGAGGGCAAAGAGTACAAAGACCTTTACAAAGTAGTAAAATTTGCGTTTTCGGGTTCAGAATATTCGGCATTGTACGTAGGTTTTTATACCTTGTCTATGTTGGCATTGGGCTTCCACTTAGTACATGGTTTTGCAAGTGGTTTCCAAACTTTGGGCTTGCATCACGGAAAATATACTCCATTGATTAAGAACTTAGGTTATGCTTTTGCAGTCATTGTACCTGCTTTATACATCTTAATTCCTGTTTATATGTTTGTGGTAAGATAACCGCAAGCAACAAAACAGTTAAAAGCCTTTCTTCTGTGCATGAAGAAAGGCTTTTTTTATTACATATCAAACCTATAAGGTTTTCAAAACCTTATAGGTTTAAGCAAAACCTATTATATTGCAGTTGTTAGTAATTATTCATAGCTTTTTAACCTATTGACTATCAAAATGAAAAATAGTAGTTTTAAAAAATATTATTTATTTTGCTTAATCTTTTTATTGTGCAATAATTTTTTGTTGGCTCAAATTCCTATGGGAACTTGGCGAACTCACTTGACTTACCACAATGCCCGCAGTTTGGCTATTACGCCTACACGCATTTATGCTGTATCCGATAACGGTTTGTTTTATGTGGACAAACAAAGTAATGAAATAGTGATTGTCAATAAATCTGATGGTTTGACTGATAACCAATTTGCGAAAATAGCCTATCACAAAACCCTCAAAAAGCTATTGATTACGTACAGAAACGGCAATATTGATATTTTAAAAGATGCTGATAATCAATTACTTGTTAAAAATTTACCTGAAATAGCTAATAGTAATAGACTTTCAGCTAAAGGCATTAACCATATTGTATTTTACAAAAATTTGGCGTATTTATCCACAGATTTTGGGGTGGTACAAGTAGATATGGAAAGAGAAATTATAGCCGAAAGTTACTTGCAATTAGGTACGAATGGCAGCACTTTGAAGATTTGGGCAAGTGCTGTGGCACAAGACAGCCTTTTTTTGGCTACAGGTACAGAAGGACTTTTAGCTGCATCTTTAGCCCCAACAGTCAATAGATTGGATTTTAGAAATTGGAAAAAATTAACATTAAATACAGTAAGAGTACGAAGTATTGCTTCTAAAAATGATAAACTCTATTTTAGTGATGATGGTTTGGGTATTTTTGAATATGATAAAGGACGAGCAAGTTTTTTGAATATCCCTGCCTTAGCTGCCCGCAATTTTAATAACATATCGTCGAGTTCGGACAATCAAAAAATTATTGTTTGTGCAGCCCAACTTTTAGTAAGTATAGATGCCAGCAATACCGCCCAGTCATTCAGTTCTACAAACCTTATTTCTCCACAAGAAGCTGATTATGAAGGAAATACGCTGTGGGTAGCAGATAGCAACAATGGTGTATTGAAAAATGCAGATGGTTCGCAGTTTTTGCCCAATTATCCCAGAGGCACGTACAATTTACAAGCCTCACATTTAGCCTACATGAATGAAAAAATTGTGGCTACTTCGGGAGGTTTTATGCCTACATTGCAAGCCCAGAACCGCCTATTAGGTTTTTATGTTTTTGACAGTAATCTATGGACAAATTTTAATGGTGTGGATAAAATTTTACAAGGTATCGTATTCATTCCCACTGTTAGAAATTTGGTAACGCCTACGTATGCTACGCAAGAGCAAAAACTTTATTTTGCTACCCTGAATGATGGAATTTTACAAGCAGATTTGGCAAAAAAGCAATTTTCAGTGATAAACACCGCCAATGGCAATTTGCCCAATAACCAAGTTACAAGTGTTTTGATAGATAACAGAGGCATTTTATGGGCAGGAGTGCAGCAGGGTAGGGGAGATAACTCCTTGATTTACAGACAAAATACGAATGGAACTTGGCAGCCGTTTCCTATTGGAAGTGTCAATCAAGGTAACGTACAAATCCCCGTACAATTATTGGCAGACGAAGGCAATAACATTTGGGTATTGTTCAAATCCCCAACGGACAATTCGGGAGTGATAGCCGTTTTGAATGAAAATGGTACTGTGAAAGTCTTAGAAAACATAGATTTGCCCAGCAAAAACATTAATTGTATGGTTTTGGACAAGGAAGGTAGCTTGTGGATAGGCACAGACAAAGGGCTGCGTTACATCATTTCGGCAGCAGCAGCTCTTACTCGTAGCCAAGTACAAACTTCTTTGGTAGTTTTTGAGCAAAGACCCTTGTTTAGAGATGAAAATGTTACAGCTTTACAAATAGATGGTGGTAATCGGAAATGGATAGGCGTAGGAGGGAAAGGGGCTTGGTTGTTTTCGCCAGACGGTTCAGAAAATTTACTACATTTTACTGCCCAAAATTCACCTTTATTAGCTAATACTATTCAGAACATTGCGGTCAATGGCAAAGATGGTGAGGTGTTTTTTGCTACGGAGGCGGGCATTGTTTCGTATAGAAGTGATGCTACCGAAGCCAGTAACGACTTTGGTACGGTGAGAATTTTCCCTAATCCTGTGCCACCAAATTTTCAGGGAGTCATTACTATAGACGGTTTAGCAGAGAGCAGTTTCATCAAAATTACAGATGTTACGGGCAGGTTGGTGCATGAAACGCAGGCGGTAGGTGGTACTGCCGTTTGGCGAGGTACAGACTATACGGGCAGGCGGGCAGATACAGGCGTGTACTTGGTGTTTTGTACCAATAAAAATGGTGAACAAAGTTTGGTAGGAAAAATTGCATTTATCAATTAAAAAAATAATATTGTGCTAACCTTATTTTTAAGGTTAGTAGTTGCTCAACCTTTACTAAGAGATTGTCTAAGAGGTAGCTTTGTACCACAGACTTTAGTTTGTGAATAGTTGATTATCAAATAGCTAATTTTCACAGACTAAAGTCTGTGGTACAACTCTATTTCTTGGACAGACTTATATAGTTTTAAGTTTTTATTTACCATGAGAGAGTTTCCTAAACGTATTTTTATTGGTTTTTTGATTTACTCCAGCATTTCTCTGATGGTGTCTGTGGTGAGTTTTGAGTTATTTAGGAGAATGGAAAGTACCGAACAGCTTACGAGTTATGCAAATACGTTGTTCAATAAAACGGTTCATGCCATTAAGTTAGGGCAAGATTTTATGTTGTATGAAATTTATCAAGATGATTTTTTTCAAACAAGACATAGTTATTCCCTTACAAAATATGAAAAACTGCTGAAAGACGTAGATACCTTACATATTAAGATTGCCACACTCAAAAATATTCAGAAAAAAGAACTTGTAACAGAGGTAAGTCATTTGGATAGACTAATGAACAAATATGACAGCATTTTTCGGCTAATTGTACAAAAAGAAATTCAAAGAGGTTACAAAGAGTATGGTATGGAAGGTAAAATGAGGCGGAATATTACAGAGTTAGAAGCACACCCTTTTATAAGTACCGAAAAAATACTACAAATGCGTAAATATGAAAAAGATTATCTACTAAGGAAAGACACTTTTTATATTACTAACTTGCGTGCTGTTTATATGTCTATAGAACAAGATTTGTCTATTAATCAAAAATTGCATGAGTTAGAAAAGCAGCATTTGAGAGAGGCTTTGAGCAACTATATGAGTGCCTTTTTGCAAATAGCAAGCCTTGAAAGAGAAATAGGACATAGTATTCATGACAAAGACGGTTTGAGTTCGCAACTCAAACAGATTGTAGATGAAGTAGATATTACAGTAGATAAGATTAACGTGTTATTAATTTTTCAAAAAGAAAAAATTAATGCAACTATTAAAGTCGTTTTTCTATCTATTATTACAGTGTCTGTGTTATTGATACTCCTTATGGCTATTGCGTTTAAGGCGGTGATTGGTTAAGGTGTAAGGAAAAAGAATTACTGGTTCACCTTAAACCCTAATAACAAAATATCATCAGTCTGTTTTTCATCTTCTTTCCATTCGGCAAAAGTGAACTTAAACTTGGGTCTTTGTTGTACCAATGGTAAGTTGTGATACCGCATGATAGTTTCTCTCAACCTTCTTCGCAAAAACTTCCCATACACAGGGCTAAATTGGCTTTGGTAGCCATCTGTGGTCATGTAAAAAATATCATTGGCTTCGTAAGGAATCACAAAATTTTGGAATTTTTTTGGAACAGGGAGTTCATGCCCACCTATCGGAAAAATAGAGCCTTTAATTTCATGTAAAGTTTGTTGGCGAACATGATACAAGATGTGTTTTGCCCCTGCAAAGGTCAAAGTTCTTGCTTGTGTGTCAATACAAACTACGGAGATGTCCATACCGTCATGTGTGCTATCTTTGCCTTGCATCAAAGAAAGAGTTACTTTCCTGTCCAACATATCCAATATTTGTTCGGGTGAACTAATTTGATTGGTATTTACAATCTCGTCGAGCAAGGCATTCGCCATGATAGTCATAAAAGCACCCGGTACACCATGCCCCGTACAGTCGCCTACAATGAGTAGCTGTTGGTGCTGCACTTCAGCATACCAAAAAAAGTCGCCAGATACAATATCTAAAGGCTGATGAAACACAAAAAATTCTTGGAAATAGTCAGCTATCTTATGGCGTGTGGGCAATAAGGCATTCTGAATTTTCTTTGCACGTTGAATAGCTGCATGGTGATTGACATGAACTTTTTTTAGCTCTTCGGTCTGTTGTTCCAGTAAACTATAGGCTTCTTGCAACTCCAAAGACATAGCCACTATTCGTTCACTTTCTTGTAACAGTTCTTGTGCTGCCCGTAGTTCCTCGTAGGCTACCTCTAAAGCATTTTTTTGCCTCAATAACTCTTGATTAACCGTAGAAAGTTCTTGCGAACTTATGTCCATCGTGTGTTCTATCAAAAGACGGTCATCTTCATACTGTTTGTAAGTGTCGCTAATAGCTAAAAATAATCCAAGATATTCTTCAGGAAGCACAGCCTCTTTACCCAAAAATTTGCGTATTTGCCGTTCTAATACTTTGTGATAAGTACCTTTCATTCTGTGTTCCATGTAGTAGAGTGCTGATTGAAAGATTTTGTAAGATTCTAAAAAAGTTTGTAGTTGGTAATAGCTAACTACCGTAAAAATTAGCTTGTGAATTTCGCTAAATTTAAGAAATATATTAGCATAGAGTTCATGAATAATTTTTTGTTGTAGCCCCAACCCAACCCTCCCCATAGGGAGGGCTAAAAAGGAGTTATTGATAAACTATAGTATAGTTATTTTTCTGTCATTAATGTTACCGTCATGGTTTGGTTGTGCAGTAAACAAGGCTTAAATTGCTTGTAGGGGGCTAATTCTCCATAAGAATAAAAGCCTGTGATTGTAGTTGCATCGCCTACTACAGCTCTTACCGCCTCCAATTCGTCTTCTATTCGCTGTGCCATCACAAGTTTCCGCCCTACACAACTTACTAAAATAGCCAAATCTGCGTCTGCTCCCAAAAGTTCTTGGCTCAATTCGCTGGCTTGTTCTGCTCCATCTACTAATTTTTCAAAATTGGCTTTCATTAATCTTACTTTACAACCTTGTGGAATATCTCCTGCAAAAGTCATACTTTGTGCGGCTTCGTCTATACTTAAAATAGTGCGTACCAATAAGTTATTAGCTGCATCTTTATTTTCCAAACTCAACGGGAATAACAAGGCGGTGGCGGGCAAGCCTGCTGCTTTTTCGCCTAAATACGTCTTGTAAAGTTCTAAGGCTGGTTTTCCGTCTAATTCATACAAGACATTGCCTTCTGATTTTGTAACCAATCTTTCTGCTCCAAATGCCTCCCAACCACCAATAGACACATAACCCAACTGAATGTGGTCGCCGTATAAACCAAAAGCTACTACTTTTTTGGGTGTAGGTACTTCGTTAAGTCCTACTAAAGTAAGTTCAAAATTGGCTGCATCTCCCGCCAAACCGCCTGTGATGACCACGTCTGCGGGCAACACACTGTATAAACCATCTACTAAATCCGAACCATTGACGGCTAAACCATCAGAAAGCACAAAAACGTGCTTGAGATTATCTCCTAAAAGTGCTGCTGCTAATTCCTTCCCTGCTGCTTCGCTGTTTTGGTCTTCTGTAATGTGTGTTTGAGCTACTTTAAATGGTGTTTTCTCAAAATAAATGGCAGTAGCTATGATACTATTATCATGAACTTCTATATCTATTATTTCCCCTGCCGTAGAACCTAATAACAAGTGAGCTTGTGGGTACATTGCTCTCAAATCCGCAAATTTTTGGGCATCTTGTAGGGCTTGTCGGCTACCAAAGACCAAAACTAATTGGGCAGAATCTTTGAGTTGCTGTCCTTTGGTGCTTATCCAACCTGTGGTATTTTTCCAATGGTGTTGTTCTGTTTTCATATACGAATAGTAATACCTTTGTATGTTATTTCAATATTGGAAAGAAAGACTAAAAAAGCAAGTAAGGCATAGAATTTTTGTATTTCTCAAAATAAAACTAATAGGTACAACAAAACGGTTTTGTGTAACTATAAATTTGTTTTGTTGTTACAAAAACTGAAAACTATCGTATCTTTAAGTAAAAATTTGATAACTATGTGGCATTTTCAAATCAAAAAATATTTCCTACAGTTAAGTTGTTTAGCTTGTAATCTATTGTTAATGAATGATTTAACTGCACAAAATTCTGTTTTGTCGCAAGGCACATTCTACAAGTTAGCCATTCCTACTTCGCAAAGAGGAATTTACAAAATAGATAAAAACTTGCTTACGCAATTAGGCATAAATACTGCTCAAATTAATCCGCAGAACATTCAGATTTTTGGCAATGGTGGCGGTATATTGCCCCAAGCCAATCAAACTCCCCGACCTGTGGACTTGCAAGAAAATGGAATATGGGTAAGTGGCGAAGATGATGGCAAATTTGATGACAATGATTTTGTATTGTTTTATGCCGAAGGTGCTAATAAAATTTATTATGATGCTACTCAAGATTTGATACGCCACGAAAATAATTTTTATGATGATAATAATTATTATTTTTTAACGATTGGATTAAAAAAAGGAAAAAGAATCAGTGTAGCACCTATTCCACAAGGAGAAAGTCCAGCCATTACGACTTATGACGAGATAGACTACTTCGAAAAAGACGTAACCAATATAGAAAATGGCGGTAGAACATGGTTAGACACACGCCTCACAGACTTTGTGCGTACACAAACTATCAATTCTACGCTGCGTATGGAAGGCGTGGCAGACAACGGCACAGCCAAATTATACATCAAGGCTTTTGGGGCTTCTCGTACTAACCAACTGAAAATCAAGGCACAAATTAACGGAAAAGATGCCACAGAACTTAGCGTAACTCCCTATCCAGCCTTTGACCCAAGATATGCTAACTATGTTCCGAAAGGCAGAGAAGTGAGTAGTTTGACTACCTTAAAAGCCAATGACTTTTGGACAGCCAATAGTACAGCCACAACTGTTCGGCTTGATTTTGACAACGGACAAGACGGCAACGCATTTGCTTGTTTGGATTTTTTGGTGTTGAATGTAGAAAGAAAATTGCAATTATACGGCAATCAAACTTTGTTTAGAAGTATAAAAAGTTTGCGTAATGCCATAAGCACTTACCAATTTGCACCAAACACCCCTACAACTATGCAAGTTTGGGACGTTACTACGCCTTACAACGCCACCCGCCAGCAAGTCAATAATTTGACTTTTAAGAGAGAAAGTAATACGTTAAGAGAGTTTATCGCCTTTAATCCTACAGCTAATTTCCCCAACCCACAAGCAGTTGGCAAAGTTACTACGCAGAATTTGAGGGGTATGGCTACAGCAGATTTATTGATAGTTTGCCACCCTCTGTTTCGCCAAGAAGCACAAAGATTGGCAGATTTTCGTAAAAATAATGACAAATTAATAGTAGCTGTAGTAACAACCGAAGAAGTTTATAATGAATTTTCATCTGGAAGAAAAGATGTTTCGGCTATTAGAGATTTTGTAAGATTTTTATATTTAAAAGACAAGAAATTAAAATACTTATTGCTCTTTGGCAATGCGTCTTTTAAATATAAAGGCAATGAAGATTTAGTACCTACCTACCAATCAGTAGAATACATAGACCCTGTTTTTAACTATTGCTCAGACGATTATTTTGCTTTATTAGATGAAAATGAAGGCGAATGGGCAGAATTTGGCGTGATAGACCAAGCAAAAATGGAAATAGGCGTAGGTCGTTTGCCTATTCGCCGAAGTGCTACAGAGATAGAAATGTTAAGAGAGGCTGCGGTCATGGTCAATAAACTGATAGCCTACAGCAGTACAAACAGTATGGGAATGTGGCGAACTAATACGGTATTTTTAGCAGATAATGATGATGATAAAAGAGGACTTTTTCAAGCTGAATCTAACCTATTGGCAGAGAATATTTCCAGACAATTCCCTGTGATACAGACCGAAAAACTACTAATGGACGCATATCCTACGGAGTCTGTAGGGAGTGCAGTCATTTCTCCGCAAATTCGCCAAAAAGTGGACAGAGCCGTAGAAAAAGGTAGCCTTATTATTAACTACATTGGGCATGGTTCGGAGTCGGGTTGGGCATCAGAAAGGGCTTTAACAGCCAGCAGTGCCTCACGTTGGCAAGGCGGATTGAACAATATGCCCTTGTTTATGACAGCTACCTGCGAGTTTGGACGGTATGATGGCACACTCCGCACCGCAGCCGAATATTCCTTGAACAACCCCGAAGGCGGAGCTATAGGTATGCTTACGACCAGCCGACCTGTTTACAATACCAATAATTCATTTGTGAATGAGGCTTTTTGGGAGGCAGTTTACCAACCTTTGCCCAATGGCGAAATGCCTCGTTTGGGAGATGTGATACGCATTACCAAAAATAACAGTTTGCGAGGAGCAGCTAACCGTAATTTTGTTTTGTTGGGCGACCCATCTATGCGGTTGGCGTATCCTGCCCAAGACATTGTTTTCACACAAATTAGTGCAGACGGTAAACCTACACAGCAACTTGCTGCCCTTAATCAAGTAACAATACAAGGCGAAATTCGCAATAAAGGTGTACTCAATACAGCTTTTAGTGGAACGGCTACAGTAGTAGTGTTGGACAAAAAGTATAACGTACAAACATTAGGCGTATTAGATGCGAAAATGACTTTTAGCCGACAAGACAATATTCTTTTTCAGGGACAAGCAAGTGTTACAAATGGTAAATTTTCGTGTTCATTCATTGTGCCTAAAAACATAGATTACCAAAATGGCGAGGGTAAAATCTATGCTTATGCCGTAAATAATAACAAAACCATAGATGCAACGGGAGCAAGTACCGCCATTACAATAGGCGGAAGTCGCAACAATGCACCTGTAGATAACACTGCCCCGACAATACAGCTATTTGTTGAAAATGAACAGTTTAAGAACAATGATGTAGTACCTGCCAATACACAATTGATTGTAAAATTAGGAGATGCTAACGGTATTAATGTTTCGAATGCAGGTATAGGGCAAGACATTGTAGCTACGTTAAACGGTACAACTACTTTTGTACTTAACTCTTATTACATAGCAGATAAAGATAATTTTACAAAGGGAAGTATTTATTTTCCATTAAGAAATTTAGCTGCGGGCAAATATACTTTACAGCTACAAGTCTGGGATACGTACAATAATCCTGCAACGGCTACCGTTACTTTTTTTGTAAATTTGCCACCTTTGACCGTACAAACAACTGCCAGCCCGAATCCTTTTACAGACAAAGTAGTGGTTACAGTGGAGCAAAACCGCACAGATGTAGCTATGCAAGCCGAATTTGCTATTTACAATACGACAGGGCAGTTAGTTTGGCAATTCAATGAAAACTTTGAGTTTGTTCCGCAAACTTTTACCTATGAATGGCGTGGACAAAACGAAGCAGGGCAGTTTTTGGAAAATGCTTTATACATTTATCATGTAGTCTTAAAGGACTTGCAGACAGGTGAAGTGGTAAAAAGTGTGGGGAAATTGGCTTTGTTGCGGTAAAAAAACTACTCCTTCTTTGTTTGAGAGAACCATCGGCAGTGGTCGAAGACCCTGCCGATGGTTTATAACTTACTCCTCCAAAAACCTCTTCGCCTGCTCCACCAACACAGGCTGTTTGGTGGGGACTTGTTTCGCTACTACCTCTGCCAAATTTTTTAAAAATATTTCTTTGTCTGTTTTTCCCTCATTATTTATTTCATTTTTGTATTGAATATAAAGCCATAACTCTATCCCATAATTTGCTAAACCTTTGCAGTTTTTTTGTTTTACAATCTTAAAGTCTTTTATTATCTTTGTTAAAAGAATACTTTATGGCAAGGCGAAAAAAAATAGATGAAGAAGAAGGCAGGGATTGGACAGAAGCCGAATTGGTCTTACAGTTTAATCTCAAAAGGATTGTAGAATATCAAACCCTCTTGATGAAAGAATGGCTTGATATAGAAAGCCCTATTTTAAATAATTTTGAACAAGCCCTTTTTGATTTAATTTATGTGAGAGGACTTGAAAATATGTCCACTTGGTCGGAAGAAGACCTTAAAATGAAATTTATTACCTATGTTTTGGAATTAGGGAATTTGAAAGATGAAAATGGTGTTGTTGGCTATTTTGACAAACTCATTTGGGCAAAAATAGAGGGAATCATGCTCAAAGTAAAATCAGATTTTATGTTGGCAAAAGGCTACTTGAACCTTCATAAAAATCCATATTTTCATTTTCAAGAGTACAAACCCAATATCAAACCGTCTGGCGAACCTATGGCACAACTTTTAGAGGCTTTTCTGATAGGGCAAGCCAAAAATGAAAAGCCAATTCCTTTGTATGGTGTAGAAATCGTAGGCGAAACTTGGCGTTTTATTATTATGGACGGCAAAGAGTATTGTATTTCTAAATCTTTTTCAGCTACTGAAAAAGATGATTTGCTAAAAATTATTGCCATTCTCCGCAAATTTAAGCATATTTTGTTTACACGACTAATTTTATAAAACTCATTTCATAACCTCGGCAGGGCTAAAAAGCCACTGCCGAGGTTGAAAAAGCTACTCCTCCAAAAACCTTATCATTTTCTCCACATCTGAGGGTTTCTTTGCGGGGACTTTTGCCTCTGCTACGGCTCGCAAATCTCCTAAAAATATTTCTTTGCCTGTTTTGCCTTCGCTATCTTTTTCATTTTTATATTGGGCATAAATAGCTTTTGCTTTGTCGTAATCTCCATTATAGAGATAACCCATAGCCAAATTAGATAAAAAACCTATTTCTTTTCCGCCACTTGCTACATACCTTTCTCCTGCCCAAATAGTCCCTTCAAAACAATGGGCAAAAACAAAATACCAAGACAAAATA
>CANGYA010000017.1 GCA_947457925.1 Cytophagales bacterium
AGTTATTTAAAGGAACACAGATGACACGAATAACACAGATATTCACTGTTTTTGTTTTAGGCTTGAATATTCGTCCAAACTTCGTATTTCTTTTTTCGTAAAGCATTGATAATTAAGTATTTAATTATCATACATTTTTTACCACAACCTAATTACATTCTATAAAGGGTAAACCTTAATAGAATGTAGTTATATAAAATTAACAAATACAACCTTTTTTGTTAATTCTCGTTAATAAAATGTATTTGTTCTGTTAATTGCCAAAACCTTACTTCCTAATGTTACTTTTCTCGATAAAAGCCATTATTAAATAGCTACCCAAAGAGTATAATATCTTACACATTTTTCATTTAATCCCAATAGTATGTTTAAAATTAGACTAAAGCAGTGGTTCTTTCATTGCTTTTTATTAGCAGCCATGCTTTGTTATTTGCCCACAGCACAAGCCGATGAATATGACGATGCTTGGGAGGCTATCAACAGTAATGACAGAAAAAAAGCTGTAGAGTTATTGCTCAAAGCTACCAAAAACCCAAAGAGAGCCGTAGATGCCTACATGACTTTAATAGCTCTCAATTATTTTGACGGAAAGGAAGTAGAAAGTACCCCCTATTTTGAAAAGGTGCTTGAAACAGCCGAAAACCCTTATACTTATGCGTATGCCATTTGGTTCAACGAGGCAGTATCTGGAGAATATGGCAAAAAAAGTAAAGTACAACAAAAATTTTTAGAAAAATGCTTGTCAGATGCCAAAGCTGACGGTACGATAAAAGCTGCTGCCCATTATGGTTTGGCATCACATAACCTTACTTCTAACAAACTTTCTGAAGCCATTAAAGAGTGGAAGAAAATGGGTGCAATAGATAAATGGCAATTAGTAGGAGCATTTGACAATGTGTCGAGCAGTGGTTTTGACAAAGACTATCCACCTATTTCGCAGCCAGAGCCTACCGCCAAGTTTACCTCTGCCAACAACGCCACTGTCGAGTGGTTTACGCCACAAACTTTGGGCTTTGATAGTTGGGTGTTCCCAAGTAATTATATCAAAGAGAGTGATATGGTAACTTATTCGCAGTCTTTTGTAAATTTCCCTGCCGATACCGAAGGCGTAGTATGTGTAGGTTTTGGGGGCAATATCAAAGTGTGGGTAAATGACAAGTTAGTAATTGCAGAATTAGAAGAATTGAACACAGAGTTAGATGCGTACAAAGCCGTTTGTAACTTTAAGAAAGGCTACAACCGAATTTTGGTACAAGTAGGCAGCACTCGTAGCTCGTCGAACTTTATCGTAAGACTTACAGACAAACAATACAATCCTTTGCCAAATTTGACGTTCAGAGACAGTTATCAAGCCTATACAAAGGAAACTGTAACGACTTATGATGCGTCTAAAGTAATTGCCTTGTCGCCAGAAACTTATTTTTTAGATAAAATTAAGGCAGAACCCAATAATTTAATCAACTATTATTTGTTGTGCAAAACGTATTTGCGTAACAAAAAAATGTACCAAGCCCAGCAAATTATTGCAGATGCGTTGGTAAAAGCTCCTAAAAACAGTGTTTTGTTGTTTGAACAGTTACAGTGTTTCTCTAAAACTCGCAACCGTACAGACCTCGTTACTTTGATGGAGGCAATGAAAGAACAAGACCCTAATAGTTTGTTTTCATTAGCTTTGCAAATGGAGCAGTATGTAAACGAAGAAAAATATGAAGAAGCAAGTGAACTATTGGATAAACGTATCAGTTTGTTTGGTCAAAGTGAAGAAACATTGAAAAGCAAAATAGACATTGCTATCAAACAAAACCAAATAGAACCTGCTTTAGCGATGATAAAAGAAGGCTACGAAAAGTATCCTGAAAACTTGGCTTATGTAAGAATGACGTACAACATTCAGAAGCAAGTATTTAAAGACACGAAAGAAGCCTTGAAAGTGTATGAAAAATACTGTGATGGCACTTTCAGTGTATCTTTGAAAGAAGAATTATCGGGAGAATATTTGGAATTGGGTATGAATGAAAAAGCACTAAAAATTTATGAAGAATTGGCAGAGGCTTTTCCGAATGATGCAGACTACTATAACAAATTAGCACAGTATTATTATGGCAAGAAAAATTCTGAAAAAGCTATAGAATATGTGCAAAAGCAGTTGAAATTAGCTCCTTATCATTCAAGCTATTGGGAGTCTTTGGGTGTGGTGTACGAACAGCAAAACAATACGGCAGAGGCTATTAAGGCTTTTAAACAAGGGCTTTATTACAACCCCAACGCATACGATTTGAGAAAGAAGTTGCAAGTATTAGAAAAACAAGTGGACATTGCCAAATTAGTTCCTAATACGAGTGGCTATGAGGTCATTCGCAATACTAAAGTAGCAGACAAAGAACAAAAATACGATTGGTACTACATTTTGGACGAAAAAACTAAAATTGTGTACCCCGAAGGCACGTCTGAAGAATACTTCAACATGGCTATCAAAGTCTTGACAGACAAAGGCATAGAAACATGGAAAGAAACTTCTATTCCTTATAGCTATTCACAAAGATTGGTGATAGAAAAAGCCGAAGTAGTGAAGAAAAACGGTAAGAAAACGGCTGCCGAAAGAAACGGTAATGATATTGTATTTACCAACTTAGAAAAAGGTGATGCCGTTTACTTCAAGTACAAGCTGGAGTCTTACAAAAGAGGCAAATTAGCCAAAGAGTTTTGGGACAAATACACTTTCAATGCCTTTGTGCCTACCGAAACGGTGAGATATACTTTGATAGTGGCTTCAAAACTGAAATTCAATTACAAGTTTCACAATGCCAAAGTAGAACCCAACGTAGAAGAAAAAGGAGATTTCAAGGTGTACACTTGGGAACT
This sequence comes from Cytophagales bacterium, assembly GCA_947457925.1. Lineage (GTDB taxonomy): Bacteria > Bacteroidota > Bacteroidia > Cytophagales > Thermoflexibacteraceae > JAAFKA01. Next base: position 2,863 of record CANGYA010000017.1, read on the forward strand.
GAAAGACGAGGCAGCCATGAAAGACGAAACGCATATTTCGGCTGCGGTAGATATTGGTAAGGTTTTACACATTTCTTCTTTGCAAACTTGGCAAGACGTGGCGAATTGGTACAGTGATTTGTCTTCGCCACAAGCCAAAGCAGATTTTGACGTGAAAAAATTGTATAAAACTTTGTTCCCAGAAGGTAAAACTTTTACGAATGAAGAAAAAGCAAGAATAATTTATGAATATGTAGTGAAAAACATTACCTATAGTTCAGTTTCTTTCCGCCAAAGTTCTCACGTACCGCAACAAGCAGCGAAAACTATCAACACCCGTTTAGGCGACTGTAAAGATTTGGCTACTTTGTACGCCACCTTAGCCAGAGAAGCAGGTTTGGAGGCAAACTTAGTCTTAATCAACACACGGGACAACGGCAGCAATGATATGTTATTGCCGTCTATTGACTTTAACCATTGTATCGTGAAGGTAAAAGTAGATAAGAAAACCTACTATTTGGAGCTTACAGATGCGAATTTACCTTTTGCTTCTTTGCCAAATACAGATGTAGAGGGTTTGGTATTGGAAATTCCGTATAACAAAACAGCCACTACCGAAACTCTGTTCCCATTGACCAGCAGCACAAGAATAACAGATGAAGTGAAACGTAGCACACAAGTAAACATCAATAAAAACGATATACTCATCAAATGTGCCTCTGTGAAAAAGGGCAGTTTGTCCACTTACAGCCGTTATACTTACGCCTCGTTGAGCAAAGAAAAACAAATGGAGGAGTTGCGTAAAGGCATTAGCAATGACTACAAAAATCCTGTGGTTATCAATGACGCTAATTTTTATGATTTGGATAAATTGGCGGACTCTATAAAGTATGATTATGCTTATACGGTGAAAAATGAAGTAATAGAAATTGGTCAAATGAAAACTTTTAAAGTGCCTTTTGCAGATTTCTTTGTGCGAATAGACCATTTTATAGAAGAAACTCGTGAGTTTCCTTTGTGCTATTGGCGTTATGAAAATACGGATAGGTATGTAGAGGAGATGACCATGCAATTAACTGCCCCATCGCAGTTTGTTGAAATTCCGAAAGACCTTGTTACCAGTTTCAACGATATTCATTACAAACTTACTTTCAAAAAAGTAAACCCAACGACATTGAAAGTAATACGTGAAGTGCAGATTAAGAGTAAAAAAAATATTCTACCCGAAGAATATACGAAGTTTAGGGAGTTTGTAAATACCATTACAACTGCAGAAGCTAAGTATGTGGCTTTCAAATAATTGAGCTTACTACAAGCCCCTTTCCATTTGGAGAGGGGCTTTTTTTATTGTTTTAAAGTCAAAAACCAATCCCTAAAAAAACAGTCCTTAGCCTTTATTTTTAGAATTAACCTGCTAATTTTGGCAAACCATAATCCAATACCCCTATCATGCAAAAAGACGTAGTTTTCGAACTTATCGAAAAAGAAAAACACAGACAATTATCGGGCATAGAATTGATTGCCTCAGAAAACTTTGTTTCACCAGAAGTCATGCAGGCAGCAGGTTCTGTGCTTACCAACAAGTACGCCGAAGGTTTACCCGGTAAGAGATACTATGGTGGTTGCGAGTTTGTAGATGAAATAGAGAAAATAGCTATTGAAAGAGCCAAAGAACTATTCAGGGCAGAATGGGCAAACGTGCAGCCTCACTCTGGGGCACAAGCTAATGCGGCGGTAATGTTGGCTATTTTGCAGCCCGGTGATAAAATTTTGGGCTTCGATTTGGCACATGGCGGACACCTTACGCATGGTTCTCCTGCCAATTTTTCGGGCAAACTCTACAAACCTTCTTTCTACGGTGTCAATCGTGAAACAGGCTTAGTGGATTATGATGTGTTGAAGAAAAAAGCCTTAGAAGAAAGACCCAAACTAATTATTTGCGGTGCTTCTGCCTATTCTCGTGATTGGGATTATGCTAAAATCCGTAGCATAGCCGATGAAATTGGTGCATTGGTATTGGCAGATATTTCGCACCCTGCGGGCTTGATAGCACATGGTTTATTGACAGACCCTATCAAACATTGTCATATCGTAACAACTACGACCCACAAAACTTTGCGGGGTACTCGTGGCGGTTTGATTATGATTGGCGAAGATTTTGAAAACCCATTCGGTATCAAAAACGCAAAAGGCAACTTACGTTTATTGTCTGAATTGTTGGACTCTGCCGTATTCCCCGGTACACAAGGAGGTCCTTTGGAGCATATCATTGCAGCTAAAGCCATAGCTTTTGGTGAGGCATTGGAGCAAGATTTTGTGCGTTATGTGGTACAAGTACAACAAAATGCAGACGTATTGGCAGATGCTTTTACAGATTTGGGTTATCAAATTATTTCTGGTGGCACAGATAACCACCTCATGCTCATAGACTTACGCAACAAAGGCATTACAGGTAAACAAGCCGAAGCTGCATTAGGTTTGGCAGATATTACGGTAAATAAAAACATGGTGCCTTTTGACGACAAGTCGCCAATGGTTACTTCGGGTATTCGTATTGGTGTGCCAGCCGTTACGACAAGAGGTTTGGTAAAAGCAGATATGCCGAAGATAGCACAATTAATAGACAAGGTTTTGACTAACCACGACAAACCTGCGGTAATTTCTGAAGTAAAACACGAAATTAACAAATGGATGACGAATTATCCTTTGTTCCAATGGGCTAAGAAATAAGCTACTTAATGTAAGCACAATTTTGTAGGATTACCTAAAAAGGTTACACTTTTGAACAAAAGGTGTAATCTTTTTTGTTAGTAGCTTGTTTTACTGGAGTGTGGGCTTCGTCCCACGCAATACGATAGACGGTAAAAGTAATACTATCTTTCTACGGACTACAGCCCAATGCTATTAAGCTAAGAAATTATTTTTTAGTGCCGTTAGGCACGAAATATTTATAGTAATGCCATTTTCCATTTTTCAAAGTGCCGTAGGCACGAAATATGTCGTGCCTACGGCACTTTGAAGGAGTCTGTACTATTTTTCACTATAAATATGTCGTGCCTACGGCACTTTTTGAAAATAACTAATTGATAATCAAATAATTATTTGTATTCTTGTTTTACTTTCTTAGCTTAATAGCATTAGACTAAAGTCCGTAGCTACAGTTTGATAATCAATGACTTAAAATAATTTTCAATTTAAAATTTACTAATTAATAACTGTGCATTAGCACTTAACTATTTGTATGACTACAAAAAATACATTCCTGTTATTGGCTTTGTTGTGGGCTTTTTGGAGCTGCAAACCTTCGGTAGAGGGGATTCCAGAGGGCGAAACAGTGCCAGATTTTCAGACTACAGACACCAAAGGTAATGTGGTGAACATCAAAGACCTAAGAGGCAAAGTGGTGATGCTGTACTTTTGGGCAGATTTCTGTCCTACGTGCAAAAAGGAGTTTCCAGAAACACAAGCCTATTATGAAAAACTACAGGGCAAGGACTTTGAACTCTTGGCGATTAATGTGGGGCAGCCTGCGGTGGCTTCTAAGAAATTTCAGGAAAAATACGGGGCTACTTTTCCTATGTTGTTAGATACGGCAGGGCAAATTTCCAGAGATTTTGGGGTAAAAGAACTGCCTACCAACTATTTCATTAGCCCAGACGGTAAGATTCAACGCCGAATTATTGGCTTTGTAGGCGAAAATCAGGTGCAAGTGATGATAAACCAGCATAAGCAACAGTAAAATAGGAGCAAGCCCTGTGAAGTTGGGGACTTTGTGGGGCTTGTGGGGTATGTTGGTATGCACAAACTTAGACTTTCTTTTTATCTCTTTGTTCTATATTTTCTACCCTCTTTACTAATCTTTGAACAGCCATATCTAACATTTCTATCTGTTTGTGCAAGCCTTGTAAATCTGTTTGAGGAGGGAAATGTACTGTCCCTTGATTATTAGCAACTACACCATAAGCTACTGTTTGTGTAGAAAAATTTTGATATGTTTTATCAGCTACAAATTCAGCTATTTCTACCCCAAATACTTTGGCTATTTCTTGTAGCCTTTTAATGGTCATATCTATTTCTCCTCGTTCTATTTTTGCATAATTAGAAGTCGACATATTTAATAATTCAGACATTCCTTCTTGAGTAATATTGTGTATTTGTCGGAGGTTTTTAATCTTAAAACCAATATTTTCTAAAATATTATCTTGCTTTGTCATAAAAAGGTGTTTTTAGATTTTTTAAAGGCGTAAATACGCTATTATTTAGCAAATTACCAAACTATAATAGCAATATTTTTATAGATTAGATACTAAAATTAATTTTACTCTTTTATCTATGGAAATAATTATCTTTTTATTATCCGTTGTGTTTTTCTATTGGCTAATTAATGCTATGGAAGCAACGACAAGCAATAACAAAGTAACAAATAATCAAACAAAAACTTTATCAAATAATCAGCAACAAAATGAGGCTAATTTAAAAATTCAAGCCGAAAAAGCTGAAAGAGAAAGAGTTGAAAGAGAAAGAGTTGAAAGAGAAAGAGTTGAAAGAGAAAGAGTTGAAAGAGAAAGAGTTGAAAGAGAAAGAGTTGAAAGAGAAAGAGTTGCGAAAGAAGAAGCAAAGAAAAAAGAATTAGAAGCGAAGTTATTAAGGGAAAAGCAAGAAAGACAACAAAAAGAGAGAGAACTACAGGAAAAATTAGCCAAAGAGCAAAAAGAAAGAGAAGAAAAATCTTTAAATTGGAAAGCTAATTGGCAAGAGTTTCAAAGGTTATTGCACCAAGAAAATATTACAAGTCTTTATCATTTTACAGACCAAGAAAATATTAACTCTATTAAACGTAATGGAGGTTTATATAGTTGGTGGTACTGTGAGCAAAATAATATTGCAATCCCCAAAGCTGGAGGAGGAGATTTATCTAAAAACTTAGATATGCGATACAGTTTACAAGATTATGTTCGGTTGTCTTTTACTCGTAATCACCCTATGATGTACGTTGCCAAAAAAGAAGGTAGAATTAATAACCCTATAATTTTAGAAATAAATCCAGAGGTTATTTATTGGAAACAGACAAGATTTTCAAATATGAATGCCACTCGTACAGGACATTCACAAGGAAGTGAGATTGACGACTTTAAAAAAATCCGTTTTGATATTGTTTCACAAACAACACACTTTGATTTAGAAAAAGATGAAAGACCTTATTACCAAGCCGAAGTTTTAGTAAAAACTTTCATTCCTTTAGAGTACATCACCAATATACATAGATTTTAAAGCCATGATTTACATAGAAAACCGCCAAAAATCCGAAGAGAAACTCAAAAAACTGTACCCCAATGCCATTATTGCAGATGTAACTTCTAAGGCTACAGACAGTTTGGTGAAACTCAGTCCGTTTTATCCACATGGCGACATTCCCGTACCGTTTTCCGCAGGTGTTACGGCAAAATCCGTAGAGGGCATTTGGCAAGGGCTAAAAGTCTTTGAAACGGCAGACATAGACCCAAAGTCTTTTGAAAACGACACCATGAAAAACATCAAACGGACTACTAAAAAATTTGGCAAGACATTAGGACACCGCAAAGGCATCAACGGCACAGAACTACTCGACTACCTAACGGCTCGGTTAGAAATTTATTTGCCTGCGTATCGGTGGGTGTTAGACAATAAAGTGCAGCACATCATCACAAAACTACGCACCAAAAGCCAAGAAACAGACATTGTACTGTTAGATTATGACACCAATGCCGATATTTTGAACCTCGAAAAGCCTCTTTCTCATGCTTCTTTGGTGAAAAGTTATGTAGAAAACTCTTATCCTACCAAAGAAAGTGTGTTGGCTTTGTTGGCAGCAGGACATCAACCTAACACAACAAGCACCCAAAAACAAACGAAGAAAAAAGCTACCAAAATACACGCAGCCGTCATAGCCGTAGTGCAAAGAATGATAATAGGCGGGGAAAATGACGAGAAAATTATGCAGTACACACAGATTAGCCCAGAACAGTTGGCAGTTATGAAAAACGAACAGCCAAATTTGTTTGCCTAATCTTCCCTATCTAAATAACTATAGGCAGGGTCTATCGACCACTGCCAAAGTTATTTTTGACTGACCACTGCCAAAGTTGTTTTTTTACTGTTTCTTAAAAATATAACCGCCTTTCACTGCCCCCCAAACTTGCTTGCCGTTGGCATCAAAACCTCTGTCCCAACTCAACAAAGTTTTCTTGCTAATTTCTACAGCAGAAGTCGCAAAAGCAGCCCCTCGCAAATCACTTGGACAAGACTGTTCGCCTGTGCTGCCCTTAAAAACTTTGCCTTCTTTCTGCAAAATAATTTCGCAGCCTGTCCTCGCACTCAACGAATCTGGCGTAAGTTGCTCCAAAGGTTTGGCTTGTTTAAAAGCCCCCGCAAAACGCAAAGGGTTGTTTGGCAAGGTGTAAACGGCACTTACCAACCTGCCCTTGTTGTCCCTATAGACATGGTACACCCGTTGGCGGTACGGCTTCGTAAGGGCTGTCGACATGGCTTGCTCCACATACAACCAATAGCCTATGTTGCGGTCTTGCCAAATGGGAGTCATGGTCAAATGCACTTTGAAAAAGCTACTATCTTGGGCAGCTTGTTCGCCACTGTGAAAAGAACCTGTCATAAACTTAACCAATTTACGGAGTTCTTTGTCTTTTTTGGGAGTTTGTGGGTTTTGAGCCACCAAAAATGTAGAGATGAATAAGAGTGTAAAACTCAATAACAAAGACTTTTTTTGCATTTTGTTATTATCAAAGTAAAAAGTGAGAGGTGGGTAGTTGTATAATTGATAAACTCTTTGTGTGTTTGCCCTATACAAAAGTAGGCTACTTGTTACTTACCTATTTTTTAGCAAAAATAAGTAAATGCAAGTAACCTGAACTAATAATTTGCTTTATGTAATAGAGTTATTAAAATTTTGGGTTGTGGTAAAAATGTATGATAATTAAACATTTGATTATCAATATTTTATAGCAAATGAATAAGGAAAATTTGGCAAATATTCATAGATAAACAAAAAACAGTGAATATCTGCGTAATCTGTGTCATCTGTGTTCCCTTAAATAATTCATTATCAATAAATTAGAAATCATACATTCTTGACCACAAGCAAATTTTTTAACATAGACCTTAATAAACCCTGAATAACAATTTTATTGTTTCAAAATCCGTTTCACAGCTTTGCGGTTGCCGTCTTCTATTTCTACTAAGTACAAGCCTTGTGTAAGGTTTTGTAAGTCCAAAGTGTGTTTTTCTACCCCATGTTCTACCCATTCTTCTTTGAGTAGTCTGCCTGTTACATCTCTTACAATGACGTTGAGGCGTTTGGTAGGTGTGTTAAACTGCAATTCGTACCTGCCTGTTTGCGAAGGATTTGGATAAACCGTAATAGATTGGTTAAACTGTTCGTCTAAGGTGCTTAATGGCGGTTCTTTGACAAATCTCTGCAACTTAAACGGCGATAAACCTTCTATACTTGGTTTAGGCAACTGTACCGAAGTAAGCAGGTAAAAAGAACCCGCAGGCAAGGTAAATCTTTCGGCAAAACTTGGCAAATCAACAGATTCACCTGTAAAATAGTCGTACCATGTGCCTGTAGTCGGAACATTGAGGTCTATGTCTGCACTATTTGTTCCAAAATTACCAATCATAAACACACGCATTGTACTATGATTAATCGTCAAGGTTTTGATACTTCCGCCCAAATTTTGCACCACTTGGCTCACGTCTGTAGTGCGGAAGGCTGGTTGTGTCAATTTGAGGCGTGTCATTGTTTTGTAAAAATCATACAGAGATTTACGGCGTGCGTCATTGAAGTAATCCCAACGAACAGGCTTGCGACCTACTCTACAGTCATTTTTAATAGTTCCGTCTTGGCAATAGTTGATAGAAAAATCATAGCCTAATTCCCCAAATTGCCAAATCATTTTAGCTCCCGGGATAGCAAAGAAAAACGCAGCAGCTTGTTTCATGCGTGTAAGTGCCGTAGCCAAATCTCTTGTGTTGTAACTATTTGCACCATCTAAACCAAAATTGAGGTTGTTATACATCAATCTTTCTTCGTCATGGCTTTCCATGTATGCCAAGACACCCGCCTGATTCCAACCTCTTGCACCGTAATAAGTCCAAGCCAAATCGGAATTACTCCTGCCTGTGGTAGCATTTTTGAAATTGCCGTTGATGTTGCCCCAGAAAATCATACCTGTTTTGTACTCTCCCAACTCTTTTTCTTCGTTATTTTCGCCCAAATGCTCCAAAATCACATAAATAGAGTTGTTGATAGCCCATATTTCATCGGCAATGCGTTTCCATGTAGCCACACGCACAGCATCATATTTAGACCACTCCCCTACTTCATTGGGCAAACCAACAGTTTTCTTTTGGGTAAAACCTTTTGACAAGTCGAAACGGTAGCCGTCTATATTGTACTCTTTTATCCAATATTCATTTACTCTTTTTACAAAATACTTGGTTGCGTCAGACTCGTGGTTAAAGTCAAAAAACACATTGAATGGGTGGGTTGCCTCTACATTGTGATACGGACTATTGGCAGCAGGTCGGCTGCGTTGTCTGTCCCAATACATACGCACCAACGGACATTCATAGTCGGCTTGGTTCAACACCATATCCAACACAACAGCAATACCCAATTCATGGCAACGGTCAATGAAATTTTTGAGGTCTGTATCCGTACCATAAGCCTTATCGGGGGCAAAGTAGAAAATAGGATTGTAACCCCAACTGTCATTGCCACTGAACTCATTGACAGGCATTAGTTCTATGACATTTACGCCTAATTCTTTCAAATAATCCAATCTATCCATTGCAGCCTTGATAGTGCCTTCGGTAGTAAAGTCCCTGAAAAGTAGTTCGTACACGACCATATCTCTTTTTTCTGGGCGTTGAAAATCCTTTACTTTCCAATTATAAGGTGCTTTGGCAGTTTGCAAAATACCTACCATGCCATTGGCATTATTACGTGGGTAGGCTTTCAAATTTGGGTAAGTGGTCGCAGGAATAAAGGCATCATTGTTAGGGTCAAGCACTTTTTCTGTATAAGGGTCAGTAGTCCACACTTCGCCATCTACTACATACTGAAAGGCGTACTCTTGTCTTGGAGTTAAATTATTGATTTGCAGCCAATAACGGTTGCCATCGGGTGTTCTTCGCATCAAAGAATTGCTATTGAAAGTCCAATTATTGAACTCTCCAACGGCATAAACAAAAGATTTTTGCGGGGCAAACAAAACCAAAACAGCCGAATTATCATTCAAATAATTGATACCGTCTTGCACACCTGCGGGCAGTGCAGCCTGTTGTGGCGTTTCCGTTACAACATAAGTAAATCTATTGGTACGAATTTCTGTGCCAGCAGTTGCCGTAACTGTTACCACAGCTTGCCCTGTGCCTTGTGGTGTAATATTGTGGGTGAACGTAGTAACATTGTTAAAATTAGCTACTTGTGTGCCGTTTAACTGCACTGTAACCGTAGCAGCCAATGTAGTTGTACCTGTTACGGTAATAGCCTGATTAGCAGGGACAAACAAATAATTATTGGCAAGATTTGGTGAGCTAAGGTTCATAGCAAAGCCCAAATCCAAGAAAATATCGCCACCTGTGGCACTTTTCCCTTCCTTAGAACCGTCTGCATTGCGGAACACCATGCCAATACGGTAAATTTTTTGGGCAGTTGTGGCTTTGAAATAAGTACGTGGCGAAATTTTGATTTGCCAACGGTTATTACCCAAAGAAGTCATAGCTCCAAGACCGTCATCTCTTCCCCAGTTGCCTACTACGTTTTCCCATTTGGCAGAAGTTTGGCTTTCAAAAACAGCCCCTGCGTGCATATACACTTTGGTAGCTCCTACCAAGCCCGTAGTGCCTTGTGTGGCATCATAAGTAATGGTAATCTCGTCATTTTCTGTAGGTACAGTGGGTTGTGTCGTGATGATTTGGGCATACAAACCTGTGGTAAATCCCAAAACGGTTAAAATTAACCCCCAAAGACGTTTAACATACATTTTCAATTTCATATTTGCTCGATAAATGGTTGGTAATTGGTTAATAAAGTAGTTGGATAGAAGTTCTCTATCATTTTGAACTTTTCGTGTGTAATATAAAGTTTGTCAAGAAACCTACTACAAATTACATAGAAATATGATAGAGAACAAAACAAAGTTGGTTTTCTGTTTTTTTTAACATTTTTTGCGTTGAAAATAAATAAACATAAATAATAGAATTGTTGTAAGATGCTTAGAAGGCTGTAAATTTGATTAAAAGTTTTCCATATGTGTTTATGAAGCATCATAACCTACTTTCAAAAAATACTTCCATGAAAAAACTATTGCACATTCTTTTCTTTACCCTCTGTTTGGGCGTGTGTCAAAGTACCTACGCACTACCGCCTACGCCTATTTATATTAGGGCGCAGGTAGTGGACAAAATGACTACACAACAAATTTTCTTGAATATTACCGTACCACGCCTCGAAAAAGCCAGCAATTTCGACAATATTTTAGTTACATATTGGATAAAAGCTGCACCGAATAGTAACGAAATCTTGAAAAGAGATACTATTTCTTTGGCAAATGCCCAAAAAGATGGGGCTGCCCTCAATGTTTCCGTAGAAATCCCCGCCACAGGCACAAAAACTGCCATGATTACGGTAAAAGTAACAGACCAAGAGGTTTTGCAAGAGGCACAAGAAGAATTTTTTTTGGGTGCAGGCAATAATTTCCCAGCCTTGTTATTAGCCGATAACAATACGCTGATAGACTATGCTTTGCCCAAAGAAAACCTCAAATTTTTGTCCAATGACCAACAAACGGTATTTGTGTATCGTATCAAACAAGATTTTTTGCCTGCACAACCACCTATGCAAACAGACGGACTGAATACTACGCCAGAACTGAAAGTCGACTCGTCTTTTCAGATAAAAGCAGGTGAGGTATTTCAGGTACAAGGCAAGGGTTTGTATTTTGCCCAATTAGATACTAATTCTGTCTATGGTTTTGGGTTTAGGGTAACGGCAGACGACTTTCCGAAGTATAAAACGGTTTACAATCTCATAGAACCATTGGTGTATATTTCTGATTACAGTGAAATTTCGCCCATGCAACGCCTCAAACAAGAAGATGCCTACGGCAAAAAATTGGCTCTTGACCAATACTGGCTCAATTTGGCAAAGGACGAAACCAAAGCCAAACGCATGATAAAACTCTACTATCAAAGAGTAAACGAAGCTAACCGTTATTTCACGACTTACAAAGAAGGTTGGCGAACAGACATGGGCATGGTGTATATTGTCTTTGGGCGACCCGAATCTATTGTCCGTTTTCAAGGACAAGAACAATGGTTGTACCGTTATTATGGGCAAGACATTCGCCTAACTTTTGTGAAACGCAACAACCAATTTACTCGCCAACACTACGAATTGGTACGAGATGCCAAACTCAAAGAAGTGTGGTATGAAATGGTGGAAAGATGGCGGTTGGGCTTGATAGTAAGATAATAAAAGTAGTTTAAGACAACAACACCGCAAGGGCTTAAAGCCCTTGCGGTGTTTAAAAGTAATTTATCAGTATATCAAAAACAATTTACCTCTGGGTGCAATACAACACCAAATTTTTCGGCTACACTCTGTTGTACTGCCTCTGCCACAGCCCAAATTTCTGCCCCCGTTGCCCCGCCATAATTTACTATGACTAAGGCTTGGTCTTTGTGTACGCCACAGTTGCCTACTTTTTTTCCCTTCCAACCGCACTGTTCTATCAACCAACCTGCGGGAACTTTGGTGTAGCCTGCTATTTCGGCTGCGTAATTAGGTATTTGTGGATATTGGGCTTGTAGTTGCAGGAACTGTTCTGTGGGAATTTCGGGGTTTTTGAAAAAGCTACCTGCATTGCCCAAAACCTCAGGATTAGGCAATTTGCTTTGGCGAATATGAATGACTGCCTCACTAATATTTTGAATTGAAGGGCTTAAATTTTTTTCGTTCAATACCTGTTGAATAGCCCCATAAGACGTATTAAAAACGTGGTTGCGTTTAGTTAATTTAAAAACAACTTGCGTAATAACTACCTGATTTTTAAGACTTTGCTTAAAAATGCTTTGTCTGTACCCAAACTGGCAAGCCGTTTTGTCAAAGACTTTCTTAGTTTGTGTACTAAGCTCTATTGCTTCCAAATACTCAAACACAGCTTTAATTTCTACGCCATACGCACCAATATTTTGCATAGGTGCTGCCCCTACTGTACCATAAATCAACGATAAATTTTCTACGCCACCCCAATTATTTTTTACTGCAAACTGCACAAAGTCATGCCACACTTCGCCTGCTGCCACCCGCACCCATACAAAATCCTCGTCTTCTTTTTCTACAACCATACCTTTATTGGCTATTTGCACCAGCAAACCCTCTATATTTTTAGTAAAAAGTACGTTGCTACCACCACCTAACAGCGTAAGGGGCAGATGGTGTTGTTGGGCATACGCAAGGGCTTCCAATAACATTTCGCCATTGGTAACTGTAACAAAAAAACGGGCTTGTGCAGCAATACCAAAAGTATTGTGGGCTTGTAATGAAAAATTTTCTTGGATAAACATAGTGGCTATTGTCTGGAATAAATGATACTCAAGTAAAATTACTTTAAAACTGTAGAACGGACTTTAGTCCGTTTAAGATATTTTCTAAACGGACTAAAGTCCGTTCTACAGCATATTAATTTTGTTGCAGAATGGTTTTGTTTGCTAAGATTTTTAAGTAGGGAATATTATTGTGTTTGCGAATGTAAAATAAAGATTCCTGAGCATATATTTTCGGTGTACGTCTTTGCATTTGCTCCAATAGATTTTTGCAAACTATACTATTAGAAGAAAAAAGATTATATTGTTGAATTGTATTATTTTGAATAAAAACAAATAAAACATAATTATCATTATATCTCACTTCATTAAAATCAATAGGGTAGATAGGAAATGATTTTTTGAGGCTATCCTCTGGAAAATAAGAAGTATAAATGTGCAAAGTATCCCAATCAAAAGTAGTAATGGTAGCTAATTTTAATACCCTACTACTATCTTTTTGCATCTTTTGGAAATGCGTTTTGAGCAGACTATCTAAATTTTTTTGTTGATTATCAACTTGTAAATATGTTTGTTCTGTTGCTTGCCGACAAGCTATAAGAGGCAACAACATTACTAATAACGAAAGATTTTTTAGTTGTTTCATCGACTTATAGCTTGTTTTTGCTTTATTTAAATGAATAGTTCAAATAATTAACATGAGTTGAGTCTGTACCGTACCCTTTAGGGTGCAAGGTCAATAATATAATTTTTTTAAATTTAAAAACATATTTACTAACGTAGTAATACAAAATATATATTAAATTAAAAGCAAACTGACCTTGCACCCTAAAGGGTACGGTACATTTTATACTACACAACTCACATTAATTAATTATTTTTTACCCCACAAGACAACAAAGTAATATCATCTATGTATTCATTTTTGCCCTTGTATTGGTACAACACTTTAATCAATTCTTTGTGTAGTTCCTGTTGGTCTAAATGTTTGTGTGCCTCTATAAACGCAGCTAATTGGTCAGAGCCAAATTCTTCTCCTTGTTCATTGACTGTTTCTGTAAAACCATCTGTAAAACAAAACAAAAAGAAAGATTCTATATGATTTATCTCTGTAATTTGTACAAAAGGCAATTCTTTGAAACTTCCTAAAATGGTAGTACCTTCTTTAAGTTCTTGTAACAAATAATTTTGAAACAACAAAGGCGGATTATGCCCTGCATTTACATAAGTCATTTGCTTGGTTTTAAAGTCGTATTCCATGAAAAACGCCGTAGCAAAACTTTCGCCTTGCGTGTTTAACCAAACCAAATGATTGAGTTCATGGATAATTTTTTTCAATGAAAGATGCTGGCGTACCAAAATACGCAAAGCAGCCTGAAAATTAGACATTAGCAAGGCAGCAGGAATCCCTTTGCCCGATACGTCTGCAATGCACAATAAAAATTTATGGTCATTGATAAGAATATAGTCGTAATAATCTCCGCCTACAGTCTGGTGTGGAAGGTAGTCCGCCACAATTTTTAGGGTATTTGTGTAAGGTAGTTTTTTAGGAAACAATAACTGTTGCACATTCTTCGCCAACATCAGTTGAGCCTTAAACTGTTCTTGTTGTTGTTGTTTTCGTGCTAATTTTTTATTTTCAACAGCTACAATAATTACATTGGTAAGAGCTTCAATGAAGTTTTCCAAGTTCATTAAAAAATCTTCATCAAAAGTTTCTATTTTGGCAAAACTTACTAAAATATACGCCAAAATCACAGATTTATGTTTAACAGGTAATACTTTTTGAAACTCTTTGAATACACCAATATCTTCTAATTGTTCAATATTAGTTTCGGTAGTACACTCCAAAATACCATTGGGCAATGTAATGCGTGCATACTCATTCCCTTTGTTTGTACCAAAAGAAATTTTATAGTTCCACGCCTCATCAAAGACATACAAAGCCAATTTGCTAATGTGTTTGTTGGGGCGTAACGTAAATTTATACATCTTGTAAAGGTCGGCTTCATCGGCATTTTCATTGATAGCCTGCGTAACTTCTAACAAAGATTGTAGCTCAAGTTCTTTTAGTTGTAATTGTACGTCAATAGACATAAGGGTTGGTATTTGCTAAACGGTAGCAAAAATAGTGTTATTTGTCTAAAACACCAATAGTAAAGCCTTGATAGAATTTTTTGTAGATACAATTAAAAATTTCGTAAAAAAACTTGTAAAAACAAGGGAGTGTAGTTATTTTTACATACCAATCGTTTAGTATATGCCGATAATCAAAACCACTAAAGAAGAAATTATTTGGAAATCTCTGCAAGTATTTAGGAAACAGGGTTACTACCGTACCTCTATGGCAGATTTAGCTACGGCTACAGGACTTACCAAAGGCGTATTTTACCACCATTTTAGTAGCAAAGAGGAATTGATGAAAACGGTTTTACAAGCTATGATACAGTGGTTTGATGAAAAAGTATTTAGTGTAGCTTATCAAACTACGTTAAGTCCACAAGAAAGAATAGATAAAATGACCGAAAAAGCCTACAAAGCATTTACCAATGAGTTAGGGGGGTGTTTGATAGCTAATACCGTTTTGGAAACGGCTCACGTAGAAGAAACTTTTTTGGAAGAACTCAAGCTGTTTTTTCAGTTGTGGGAAAAAGCCATTGCCAAAGTCTTTGAGGAAAAATATGCACCACAAGTTTTACCCGAAATAGCCCAACAAATCATAGCAGACATAGAAGGTTCTATAGTTTTGATGCAACTACACAAAAATCCTGAATATTTACAAAAGGCATTGCACCGAACAAGAAAGTTGTTAGATAGGATATAATTAATTGATTTTCAAATTATTGTATTAGTTATTTTATTTTTTGTTTTAACATACTAACCGTTTAGTATAAAATTTAACCTTGCTTTTACTATGCTTAACAAAGAAAATTTTGCCGTACAATGTGCAGACGGCGTTACCTTAAAAGGTGTACTTTTATTGCCACCACAACCCAAAGCCATAATACAGTTTAATGGTGGCACAGCAGCCAAAAAAGAATTTTACTTGCCGTTTTTAGAGTTTTTGGCTCAAAACGGTTTTGCGGTAGCTTTGTGGGACTACAGAGGTAGTGGCGAATCTGCACCATACAACCTGAAAGAGTGCAATTTTAGTTTTTTAGATTATGGCACAAAGGATATGCCGACTATTAAAAAATATTTGCAGCAAAAGTTTCCAGACTTGCCTTTGCTCGTTGTAGGACACAGTGTAGGCGGGCAACAATTAGGTTTTATGGACAGCTTAGAAGGGGTTAAAGGATTTGTAGGATTTGCCGTTTCTACAGGCTATTTTGGCTATATGCCTTTGGCGTATAGGCTACAGGCTACGTATTTCTTTTACTTATTTACTCCGCTAAGTATCTCATTAACAGGCTATTTAAAAGCAAAAAAATTTGGTTACATGGAAGATTTGCCTCGTAGGGTAGTTACGGAGTGGCGTGATTGGTGCGAAAAACCCAGCTACTTTTTCCACTCTGATTTTTATGGCAAAACCGTACCCAAGGGACATTTTCAGTCTTATCAATTTCCTGTTCATGTTTTTTGGGCAACAGACGACCCCATTTCTAACGAAAATTCAGTAGCTACTTATTGGCAACATATTAAAAGTATAAAAGACATTACCCTACAAAAAATACAACCCAAAGAATACCAACAGAAAAAAATAGAACATTTTGGTTTTTTCAAAAAAGGTTTGAAAGAAACACTTTGGCAGGAAACAGTCGCAAAACTCAATAGTTTTTTGTAAAGCAATATGTAGGACTTTCTATTTCTTTTTATTAGAAAGTCCTACGCATTTCCTTTGTAATTCTACCACAAAATTTTTAGCTTGTAGAAAATAAACAACAAACTTTTTATCACTTCTTTATTTTATACTCTACAAGACACAACCATGCAATTTTTCTTAATTATCTGCCTTAGTTTTTTGATTTCACCCATTTTTGCCCAAACTATTAATGGTAAATGGCAAGTAATAGGTACAAATCCTTTGAAACAGACCTATAAAGGCACTATCAACATTACGAACCAATCTCATGCACAAGTCTATTTATTGGACTGGGATATTACGAATGTAGGCAAATATGGCGGTGTGGGAATCTACCGCAACAATATTTTATATGCAAGTTGGGTGCTGCAACAAGGCGACTGTGGCATTGTAGTTTATACGATTAACCGCAGCAATGGCAATTTGGACGGTACTTGGACAATGAAAAACAGCCCTAATGCCGTAGGCACAGAAACAGCTACACAAAAAACAGGGGACAAAAACAACGTCATAGGCACGTACCAAGTACAAGGAGCTACGGCTACAGGTGGCGGTTACAGAGGCACATTGAGCATAGAGGCGGGCAGTGGTGTAGGTAACTATCTGGTTAAGTGGAACTTAGTAAATAATCCTGTATATGTAGGTGTGGGTTTTATAGAAGGTAATAAATTGATTGTGGCTTGGGGTGGTGGTAGTTTTGGGGTGGTGCAATATGTTTTTTCTGGCAATAAGGCTACAGGCAAATGGGCTATTAAAGCACACAACGGTACTTTAACAGAAAATCTACAACGGTAAAACTGTTTGAGGCTAAAATAAAAGAAACTACTATCACAGATAGTAGTTTCTTCATTAGCTAATTAAACCAAATAAAAATCATCACGCCTAATAAAAGGCGTAATAAACCTCCCTTTTACTTTGAAACAAAAGTATAAAATAAAATTAAGAACCCAACATAAATTTCGGTAAATGGTCATTTTTATTCGGTCAATTTGCAAAAAAAGCCGATAAATTGGAGAAAAGCCGATTTTTACACTCTTTGGTAGTCGCCTTGCCAATATTGTATGCGGCGTTTGATAGTATCTGGCGACAGCCTTTCTGCAATAGCCGTTTCTAATAGTTTTACCAATTCATCATCAGAAGCAAAACGCAGGGCTATGATTTGCCCCATACTCAATGATTTTTCTAATTCTTCAAAGTTTTTTTGTGTCAATCTGTAATAACGATACCGCATCTCAAGGCGTATGATACGGTTTTGCAGCACAAAACCATATTGTACACGCAACAGAATACTGATAATCATAATAGACAACCCAACTAAAGTGAGGGCAATCCATATTTTTTGTAACTGCCCGTCTTTTACACTTACCGCCTCATACGCAAACCAAACCGTAGAGAAAAACGCCAAAGGCATCTGAACAAAATGGTGCAGTGGGGTAAATTTTTTGTGATTTTCGTAGTTTTGTAGTGCTTGCATAGAACAAGTAATTAATTGATAAACAATGATTTAGTTTGATAAACGAGAGTTGTATAGTGTACCGTACCCTTTAGGGTACAAGGTCAAGATATTTTTTTTTAATTAAAAAATAGAATTTAAAGTAACTAAAATTAACCTTGCACCCTAAAGGGTACGGTACATTTTATATTATACAACTTACATTAGTAACACACAGTATATTCGCCTTTAGACGAATAGGACACTTTTTAGCAATAAAATTATTCGTCTAAAGGCGAATATACTTTGATTAATAATTGTGCCTTAGCACACTCTTTAACTTACTTCTTCTACTGCCAACAGAGGTTTGCCTGCATACTTGACCGTAATAGTTTGGGCAGTTTGTAGATTGTGCAACAACATAGGGTGTTTGGGTGTTTGCACTTTGTCCAAAATCTCGGCTATGGTATCTTTCAATAACAAGGCAAATGGCAAAACAAAAGTTCTTTCCTTGCCAGCTATTTGGGCAGTAAACAGCACACGAATTGCGTGTTTACCTTTGGCAGTAAGTTGTGCGTATGCCTTGCGTAGCTCCAAAATAGCAGCATCTCCTTGTGTGGCGTTAAGGTGCAAGTCCGTGGGCTTTTTATCCTCATTATCAGCTACTTGCAGGGAGATGGCATCGTCCAGATTACGCAAGTAAGTACGCCACTTTACGGTATTTCTGCCTGTTTTTATTCTTTCAAACAAAGAAGCACGAATCAAATACGTAATGGTTTGCGTAACATTTAGCCCTATTTCGGCAGTTTGTTTGAAGATTAGCGAAGTAGGCGACATACCGGGTATGGTGTTGGGGTCGTGCAAAATTACCCGTTGGTCTGGGGTCAAAAAACCGTCTATTCTTGCACACGCATTGCAGTCAAAAGCCTCAAAAACCTTGACCACTTCCGCCTGAATAGCCAAAATAGCCTCATTGCTTGCTCGTATCGGAATCACTTTTTGCGAACCTCCTGCTTTGTATTTTGCTTCAAAATCAAAAGAGGATGCACTAATAATTTCGGTAGGTGGTAGGGCTATAGCTTTGCCGTTTTCGTCTTGAATTACGCCACAAGAAAACTCCTGCCCTTCTATAAACTCCTCGAATAATACGCTGTTTTCTGTATGTAGGGCGTACAATTCGGCTACTTCGTGTTTTTCAAAGTAGGTAGGCAAATAAGCCAATAAAGTTTCGGGGTGGTAAAACAACTGTTCTCCCAAATAAACAGGAAAACCAATGCCTTTGTCCAAATCTACAATTTGTTGTAAAGCCGTAATTTGTTCTTCTTGTGATAAATACAACCATTCTTTTTGTGCTATTTTATGCACAAAAAAACATTTTTCTACACTATCTATAAATGCACTTACATCATCAGCTTTTTTCATTACAGCCACTCCAATAGACGACCCTTGATGCGGTGCTTTACAAACAAATGGAAAACCTACGGCTGCGATAACTCGTTGATAAAGAAGTGTTTTTTCCGTATTTTTCCAAGTTTCCCAAGTAATGTTGGTGTGTCTTTTGTACTCTTGTGTTGCCTTATTGAGCCAAGCCGTATGCAGCCCTTTGTCTATACAAATGGCAGAAGATAAAACCCCACAACTTGAATAAGGTATATTGTACCATTCTAATAAACCTTGTAAAGTACCATCTTCGCCTTGTTGTCCGTGCAGGGCTATAAGGGCAAAATCAAAGTAATTTTTAAATTCATCGGGCTGTACTTTTTTGCCAATGGCTGCTATCCATTCATCAACTTGCAAAGCCTCTACATGAAAAGACTCCACATAAGCCGAAAATTTATATTGTGTAATGGGTGGGTAAAAACTTCTAATGTTTTCTTGCTCCAAAATAGCTGGTTCTACGGCAATAAAATTGCCCAAACTATCTACAAAAATAAGCACAGGACTAAACAAAGACCTATCTAAATGCTGAAAAGCCGTTTTGCCTCCTGCAAATGAAATTTCCCTTTCTCTGGAAACTCCTCCGAAAAATATACCGATACGTAACATGAGCTACTCAATTTTTAGGGTAGCAAGATGCGTATTTTTTCGATAGTTTAGTTAAGAATAAAAGCCTAAATTTTAGGGTTGCTCATACAGCCTTTATTCATCATTAATAAGCCATAAGATATTTATTATCCTTGTAAGTAATTGATAAACAATTATTTAATGAAAAAACTATTGCCTTTTACAAGGAATTTTTATTGTTATTAGAACTTTAACACCTCGATAACAATAAATTTTTTACCATTAACAGCCCTGAATAAATACGTTTCGTATCTTTGTCTAACAATCAATCAAGAAAAAAATAAAATATAAAACCATTCTAATCCCATGAAAAAGTACGTATTATTCACATTATTCATGCTGTTTGGTATCATGGCGTATGCTCAAACTGCAAGCACATTCAAATGGAGTGAAACAGCTCACGATTTTGGTAAAATAGAGCAAAACAAGCCTGCTACTCACGAGTTCAAGATTACCAACACAGGCAAGACAGCTTTATCTATAGCTGGCGTTACGGCTTCTTGTGGTTGCACAGTACCAGAATACACTAAAGAGCCAATAGCTCCGGGCAAATCTGGCGTTGTAAAAGCTACGTTCAATGCTGCTGCGGTAGGTCCTTTCAACAAAAGTATCACAGTGAATATTGTGGGTTCTACTACAGCAGAAGTATTGACTATCAAAGGTGAAGTATTGCAAAAAGCTCAAAAGTAATTGCTAAGCATTAGGTAGTTGATTCAAAATACTCACACATTACTTACAAAAAACTCTCTTGGTGAATGACCGAGAGAGTTTTTGTTTTTTATTGGAAAGTAAAAATCAGTATGAATACCATTTTTCATAAACTATTGATTGTCAAGCACTAACATTTCTCTAAGAAATTTTAGTGCTAAAAATTTTACTCCTATTGAAAAATAAAACCACTTTCCAAAACAGAGTTGGAAAGTGGTAGATGTTTTAACGATTAATTTCTAAAACCTGAAGTTTGATTTTGCCCGCAGGTACAACAATTTCTGCCGTTTCACCTACTTTCTTGCCCAATAAGCCCTGACCTATTGGAGATTTCACAGAAATTTTACCCTCTTTAATATTTGCTTCCTCCTCAGACACCAACATATAATTTAAAGTAGTATTACTTGCCAAATTTTTTATTTTTATTTTGGATAAAATAGAAACCTTTGAGGTATCTATCATATTTTCGTCGACAATACGAGCATTAGCTATTAACTCCTCTAACTTAGCTATTTTATGCTCCAAATGCCCTTGTGCGTCTTTGGCTGCATCATATTCGGCGTTTTCGCTAAGGTCTCCTTTTTCTCTTGCCTCTGCTATTTGGCGAGCTATATCGGCTCTGCCTTTGGTGCGAAGGTCGTGTAATTCTTCTTTTAGTTTGTTTAATCCCTCTACGGTGAAATAAGATACTGCCATAGTTATAAATGTTTTTTGGGTGAAACCATAAAAAAATAAAAACACCGATATAAACACGCCACAGTGCGGTGAATATACCAGTTGGGTTTCGAGTAAGTTGCTGTAACGTGATTGTGGCTACGTACTCTGTTCTCTATAAAGTTACAAAAGAGATGACACCTTTTCTTAGAAAAAAGCGTCATCTCTTTGTCTTTGTATATACGAATGTAAAAACAAAATGTTGCGTTTACACTTCGTTTTTTACTTGGTTACAAAATTACGCAAAAACATAGTGTTTTCCAATAAATCATTACTTTTTCTTTTTTTCATGTTCCAATCTCAACTCTCTGTTAATCAAGTTATTAAGCATACTGTTTTTGGCTTCCCTTACATCTACTTCTTTAATTTGGCGAAAAGGTTTAAAAATACGGTATTCTTGGCGAAGGTCTGTGGGTGGCAACCAAAACGCAATCAACGTCATGACATCTGGGCAACCTTCATCTGCACACCTTAGTTCTTGCACCATCACCACACTGTCTTCAGACAAATTAAATGTAGCTAATGCCCATAGTTTAATCTGTTGGGCATAGTTGCGGTGTTGCTCGTTGGTGGCGGGTTGTGGTTGAAAAGAATGGTCGGGTTTCATACAAAATTATTGAGAGAGTTACAGAAAAAACTGTGTAAGCACTTGAACAAGAGCAAGTTAATCTTCACCTTTTGGCATTGCCACTTTTTGTATAGAATCCAACTCTATTTTCTTTTTATCTTTCAAGACATATACATACGCCAATTTAGAAAAATCTGTGCTAAGAGCTACCTCTATATCCAAATAAATATTTTCTTCGGTCTTATTCACACGAGTAACTTTGCCGACCATGTAGTTTTCTGGGTACAAATTGTTGAAACCACTTGTCAAAATCGTATCTCCTACCTGCACAGGTACGTGGCGGGCTACATACAATACTTTGGCACGGCGAGCATCTTTGCCTTCCCATTTGGTAAAACAAGTGGTTTTGTATTTTTTGATGGTCGAAGACACCATAATATCTGCGTGTAGTACCGAATATAATACCGAGAAATTAGGCGAACAGCTTTTTACTTTGCCCACTACGCCGTCTGTTGTAATCACCCCCATATTGGGCTGCACTCCGTCATTACTCCCTTTGTCTATGGTAATATAGTTGTGGTTGTAAATAATAGAACTATTAATTACTTTTGCCGTAATAAAATTGTATTGCAAAGATGTATTTGTAGGTATGTTTTGAGGAATGTAAATTTTTTGGTTTACTAATAATTCCCTCAAACGGGCATTTTCGGCAGCTAACTCCGCATTTACGTCTTGCAACGTCATGTAATTGGTAGATAAGGTATAGAAGTTTTGCAAGCCTCCCGTCATTTCTCTAAATAGCGTAAAGGCAATGGCACTCTGAAAGACGTTGTTCTGTATCACTAACAACAAACTGATAATTTGTAAGCCTAAAAAAACTAAAAACTTGCGATACCGCAAGATAAGTTCTATTAATTGGTTCATTTCCGAAGGTTTTTGCTAAAAGGCGTACAAAATTGCTAAAAAAATAACAACTTTGTTAGGTTATTCTCTGTAAAATTAGTTGTAAACTATCTAACAGCTTTTTTATCAACCTTTATATGGACACTGCACAAGATTTATATGTTGTTTCGTTAGAAAATGCCTCTATCATGCAGGCAGATACGGTCATCTTACGCAACATTAGTTTAACGGTGCATAAAGGCGAAT
The DNA here is from genome assembly GCA_947457925.1 of Cytophagales bacterium. Lineage (GTDB taxonomy): Bacteria > Bacteroidota > Bacteroidia > Cytophagales > Thermoflexibacteraceae > JAAFKA01. Next base: position 25,888 of record CANGYA010000017.1, read on the forward strand.
TTTTGTACCTTATCGGCAAGACAGGTAGTGGAAAATCCTCTTTGTTACGCACTTTGTACGCAGATTTGTCACTCACAAAGGGTAAAGGAAATGTAGTGGGTTTTGAATTAGAAAATATAAAAAGTAAGCAAGTACCATTTTTACGAAGAAAAATAGGCATTGTTTTTCAAGATTTTCAGTTGTTTACAGACCGAAGCATTGCCGAAAATCTGCTATTTGTGATGGAGGCAACGGGCTGGCAAGACAAAGAAAAAATGCGGCGGCGAGTAGAATGGGTACTGTCCGAAGTGGGCATGACGAGGTTTATGTCGCACTACCCCCACCAACTTTCTGGCGGAGAACAGCAACGCATTGCCATTGCACGTGCTATGATAAACAGCCCCGAAGTCATTTTTGCAGACGAACCTACGGGCAATTTAGACCCCTTTATTGCCAATGAAATTCACGACTTGTTCATCAAAATTAACCAAAGTGGAACAGCAATAGTGATGGCTACCCACAACCACGCTTTTTTGAAAAGACATCCCGCCAAAGTCTTGGTTTGCGATAACCACGAGCTAAAAAGTGTGGATAAGGAAGAAGTGGCGAAAAGGTTTAAGGAGTAAATCCCCCTCCCCTGCCAATCACACCCCCAAAAACTGCCAAATAACTCTTAAAAAAAGGGTATTTGGCAGTTTTTATTCAAAGCCTACTGTCATTTTGACATAAAAAAACCTTAAAAACGGCTTGGCATATCAGTTGTTACTGAAATAGTAAATCACTAATTTTTTAGGGGTTTGGGTTGAGGCTTGTAAGCCCCCAAGCATTAAATTAATTAAATTAAACCACAGACTTCAGTCGGTGGCACAATACTATTCAGTAACTAAAACTCAAATTATATACTACAATGAGCAAAATTATCGGCATAGACTTAGGTACAACTAACTCTTGCGTTTCTGTAATGGAAGGTAGTGAGCCTATCGTAATTGCAAACAGCGAAGGAAGACGTACTACGCCTTCTATAGTGGCTTTCTTAGAAAATGGTGAACGTAAAGTAGGTGATTCTGCCAAACGTCAGGCTATCACCAACCCGACCAGCACCATTATGTCTATTAAAAGATTCATGGGCAAAAAGTACCAAGACGTGAGCAAAGAATTAGAAACTGTTTCTTACAAAGTAGAAAAAGGGGCTAATGATACGGCTCGTGTGCGTATTGGCGACAGATTATATACTCCACAAGAAATTTCTGCCATGGTATTGCAAAAAATGAAGCAAACCGCCGAAGATTTCTTGGGAACAACCGTAACGAAAGCCGTAATTACTGTACCTGCGTACTTCAATGACGCAGAACGTCAGGCAACGAAAGAAGCAGGGCAAATTGCAGGTTTAGAAGTAATGCGTATCATCAACGAGCCTACAGCAGCAGCGTTGGCGTATGGCTTGGACAAGAAAAACCAAGACATGAAAATTGCGGTGTTTGACTTGGGGGGTGGTACTTTTGACGTTTCTATTTTGGAATTAGGTGATGGCGTGTTTGAAGTAAAAGCTACAGACGGCGATATTCACTTAGGCGGTGATGACTTTGACCAAGTGATTATCAACTGGTTAGCAGACGAGTTCCAAAAAGATGAAGGTATTGACCTTCGCAAAGACCCAATGGCTTTGCAACGTTTGAAAGAGGCTGCGGAAAAGGCAAAAATCGAATTGTCAAGCTCACAAAGCACAGACATCAACTTGCCTTACATCATGCCTGTAAACGGTGTGCCTAAGCACTTAGTTCGTACCTTGACTCGTTCAAAATTTGAGCAGTTGGTAGATGGTTTGGTACAAAGAACTCTTGAGCCTTGCCGTAGAGCCTTGAAAAATTCAGGTTTGAAATTAAGTGAAATTGACGAGGTTATCTTGGTAGGTGGTTCTACCCGTATTCCAAGAATACAAGAAGAAGTTGAAAAATTCTTTGGTAAGAAACCTTCTAAGGGCGTAAACCCAGACGAAGTAGTGGCGGTAGGTGCAGCTATTCAAGGTGGTGTATTGACAGGCGAAGTGAAAGATGTTTTGTTATTAGACGTTATTCCTTTGTCATTAGGTATAGAAACTTTGGGCGGTGTATTCACTAAGTTGATTGATGCGAATACGACTATTCCAACCAAAAAATCACAAGTATTCTCTACGGCAGCCGACAACCAACCTTCTGTGGAAATCCACGTATTGCAAGGTGAAAGGTCATTGGCAAAAGACAACCGTACATTAGGCAGATTCAATTTGGATAACATTCCGCCAGCTCCAAGAGGTGTACCTCAAGTAGAAGTTACGTTTGATATTGACGCAAGTGGTATTTTGAACGTATCTGCAATGGACAAAGGCACAGGCAAGCAACATAAAATCCGTATTGAGGCTTCTTCTGGTTTAAGTGATGCGGAAATCAACCGTATGCGTAACGAAGCTAAAATGAACGAAGAAACAGACAAGGCAGAGAAAGAGAAAATTGAAGTCTTGAACCAAGCAGATTCGTTGATTTTCAGCACAGAAAAGCAGTTGAAAGAATATGGCGACAAATTGTCAGCTACCAACAAAGCAGCAATAGAAGATGCTTTGAAAGAGTTGCACATGGCTCACGCAAGCAAAGACGTACAAGGCGTGAAAAATGCAATGGACAAATTGAACACAGCTTGGCAGGCAGCTTCGCAAGAAATGTATAGCCAAGCAGGTGGTAATGCAGGTGCAAACACAGACAGCGGTGCAGGTAACGGCAACGGCGGTCAGCAGGAGTTCACAGATGTAGATTATGAAGAAGTGAAAAAATAGTTTTTTGCTTTACTAAATAAATATTTAGCCCTAAATGTTTTACAACATTTAGGGCTTTTTTGATGCAATAAAGCCTACTATTAAGCACAAAAACTTGTGCTAATCCCTTCTAAATAGCATTGAGCATTTTGGCTAAAGTCATACCAACTATAACAGTTCCTACAATAGCCAAGATAAGGGCATTACGTAAAGACTGTTTTTGTAGTAAAATTTGGGTGATGCTTACCAATAAACTTGTAAACAAAGCAGCTATACCAAAGCAAGCTGTAACGACTTGTTTGGTAGAAAAAATTTGATGGGCATGGTAGTTTTCTTTTAAGAAACTACCCGCCAAAAAACCCAAACACAAGCCTACTAATAATGTAAGCCCCATGGTTTTGATTATGAAAGAGAGATGTTGTAGCATAAAAATAGACTGAAAGATAACTAAGTCAATGTAGTGTTTTATCTGATTGAAAACAGCTACAAGACTAAAATTATTTAACAGCCTATTCACAGCAAAGCCCTATAAAAACCGTAAATTTGCAGCAAAAACATAGACAATTATGCAAGAAAGAGGCGAAAACGAATTTGATGGTATGCAGCATCTGGAGGACTCTACTCCTCATAAAATTCACATGAGAGTCTTACGCACCGAAGACTATGAAGACCTATTGGAAATTATGACAATGGTCTATTCTAATATTGGTGATGCTACTTGGTCTTATGACCAAATCAAAAATTTATTAGAAATTTTCCCAGAAGGACAAATCTGTATTGAGGACAAAGGCAAGATGGTGGCGTGTGCATTGAGTCTTATTGTAGATTATAGCAAATACGGCGACAACCACACTTACGAACAAATTACAGGCAATTACAAATTTAGTACGCATGACGAAAACGGAGATGTGTTGTACGGCATAGATGTTTTCGTTCACCCCGACTATCAGGGTTTGCGTTTGGGCAGACGTTTGTATGATGCCCGCAAGGAACTTTGCGAAAACCTGAACCTCAAAGGTATTGTTTTGGGTGGACGTATTCCGGGCTATAATACTAATTCTCAAAACCTTACGCCAAGAGCTTATATAGATTTGGTAAAACAAAAGGAGATTTATGACCCTATTTTGACTTTCCAACTTAGCAATGATTTTCACGTAGTCAAGGTATTGATTAATTATTTGCCAGACGACACCGAGTCAAGGGCGTATGCTGTACTGTTAGAATGGAACAATATTTACTACACCGAAAAAGAAAATACGATAGGCGGAGAAAAAGAAGTGATACGTATAGGTGTAGTACAATGGCAAATGCGAAATTATACTTCTCTAAAATCTTTTTTAGACCATGTTGAATTTTTCGTAGATGCAGTAAGTAGCTACAAAGCCGATTTTGTGATATTTCCAGAGTTTTTCAATGCCCCACTAATGGCACACTTCAACGAAGACGCAGCCCCCAAAGCTATTCGTAAGTTGGCTACTTATACCGAAGAACTCCGCAACAAGTTTGTAGAATATGCCTTATCTTACAACATCAACATTATTGCAGGTAGTATGCCTTTGTATGACGGACACGAATTGTATAATGTATCGTATCTGTGCAGACGTGATGGCACGTATGACATTCAGTACAAACTGCACATTACCCCTGATGAAAGAATAGAATGGGGCGTACAAGGCGGTAGAAGATTGCAAGTTTTTCAGACAGATGTGTGTAAAATTGGTATTTTGGTGTGTTATGATGTGGAGTTTCCCGAACTTTCTCGCCATTTGGCAGACCAAGGAATGCAAATTTTGTTTGTGCCGTTTATGACAGACACACAAAACGGTTTCCAAAGAGTAAAACGTTGCGCCCAAGCCAGAGCCATAGAAAACGAATGTTATGTGGCTATTGCAGGGAATGTGGGGAATTTGCCAAAGGTGAAAAACATGGACTTGCAGTATGCTCAATCTGCGGTATTTTCGCCTTCGGATTTTTCCTTCCCGACTAATGCTACTATTGCGGAAGCCACACCAAACACCGAAGCTACGATTATTGCAGACGTAGATTTGAGTCTATTGAAAGAACTTAAAAGTAAAGGTTCTGTACGAATTATGAATGACAGACGCAAGGATTTGTACCAACTAAAATGGATTGGAAAATAAAATAAATTACGAATTAGAAATTACGAATTAGCTATTAAATCCGTAATTTCTAATTCGTAATTCGTAATTCCACAATAGACTTTGAAAAAATTGTAGGTTTCACGACCTTTGCCCCACCAAAACACACAGACCATACCTCACGCAATTTACACACATAATAAACACATACTTTTTATGAATATTGGCATTATACGAGAAGGAAAAAATCCACCAGATAAAAGAGTAGCTTTTTCGCCAAAACAGTGCAGAGAAATCATGGAGAAATACCCCAAAGTGCGGATTTTTGTGCAGCCCAGCCCTTTGCGGTGTTTCAAAGACGAGGAATATTTGGCACAAGGCTGCGAATTATCCGAAGATTTATCGTATTGCGACCTACTTTTTGGTATCAAAGAAGTGCCTGTAGAAATGTTACTTCCAAGAAAAACCTACCTATTTTTTTCTCATACTATCAAAAAACAGCCCTATAACCGCAAGTTATTACAAGCCATTTTGAAACATAAAATAACAATGGTGGACTATGAAACCCTCAAAAACCCCGCAGGCGAAAGAGTCGTAGCTTTTGGACGTTATGCAGGTTTGGTAGGGGCATACAACGGTATTTTGGCGTATGGTAAAAGATTTAATTTGTTTGATTTACGCCCAGCCCACAGCCTTTTTGACCGCAAAGAAATGCAGTTGGAACTCCAAAAAGTAAAACTCCCTCCTATCAAAATAGCCGTAACGGGCAATGGCAGAGTAACCAAAGGAGCAATGGAAATATTAGATGCCATGAATATTCGCCGCGTAAGTGTAGATGAATACTTAAAATCTACGCCTACAGAGCCTATTTATGTGCAGTTGAGGTCGGCAGATTACCACCAACACCACCAACATAAGACCTTCGGCAATGATTTTTATACAAACCCCGAAAGCTATGAAAGTTCGTTTGATAAATTTTATACTACTACGGACTTATTGATAGCTACGGCATACTGGAATCCGCAAGCCCCTGTTTTATTTACCAAAGAGGCAATGAGAAGTGCAGATTTTAAAATTAAGGTCATAGCAGATGTAACCTGCGACATCAACGGTTCTATTCCTTCTACCATCAAAGCCTCTACCATAGCAGAGCCTTTGTATGATTACAATCCGAAAAGTGAAAGTGCAGAAAAGCCTTTGAGCAGTATAGACAACATTACGGTCATGGCAATAGACAATTTACCTTGCGAAATGCCCAGAGATGCGTCTGTTGATTTTGGGCAAGACCTTATCCAAAAGGTACTACCCAACTTATTAGGCGAAGATACAGACCACCTGATAGAAAAAGCTACAATAGCTAAACATGGTCGTTTGACCAGCTATTTTAGTTATTTGGAAGATTATGTGTTACAAGAGGCGTAAGACTTTGTGGTAGTTGCAAAAAAGTGTTGATGACACTTTAGACTTTCCAAGTCTTTAGATTTGGAAAGTCTTTTTTAGTTTGGTGTTCTAAACCAGATGATATTTTGCTTGAAACTCCTTTGCCTCTTCTTGGGATGTAAACGTAACATCTGTTGCTATTGCCCCTGCCTTTTGTAAATCTAACTCATGAATTTGGAAACGAGTGAGGCTGTCGCCATCTATATATGTATTGGCTATAGCATCTAATAACTCCAAGGGACTGACACCATTTTTATTCTTGTGCCAATTATACAAACCAGAACGGCGGTTATAGAAAACCTCATAAAAATAGTCCCTATTTTCTAAAATATTACGTGCCATTACATATTTATCGGCAGCTTCTATATGCCACAAATGCACTACGCCTTCATCAAGATTTTCAGTTAAGATATAGATTTTACGTTCCATAGTTGTTGTATTGAATGAATTTGGCAAACAACTTAGTAAAAATTATTGAAAAAACTAAAAAAACCTACAAGGTTTTTTACCTCATAGGTTTTTTATTTTTTAGCTAAAAGTGTTTAGAATTAACATTTCTTTGAGAAATGTTAATTCTTCTACAAGTACCTTGCCTACTAATCTTTCAAAACTTGTATCCAACCTTTACAAGTTTTGCCTTCTGGAGAAGTAAGTAAATAGTAATATGTTGCTACGTCCACATCTCCCCAGTCGTTTTGGTAATTCTCTGACTTGAATTTGACATTGCCGTAACGGTCATAAATTTCTATTTTCCAACCATCACGTACTTTGTCTATCACAAATCTTTCGTTTTTACTATCACCATTTGGCGTAATGACGTTAGCCGATTTTAGATTTTCTATTTGTATTTTTTGGGTTTTAGTCTTGCGACAAACACCATTAAATACTTCCAAAATTACTTCGTATTCACCTGAAACAGGGTATTCATACGAGCTAATGTTAACTGTTGTAAGTTCCTCACCGTTGCCCAATTTCCATTTGTATTCGCCTGTACCAATGGTTTTATTCACAAAACTTACTTTGGCACTGCTACCACATTCAGAGGTAATTTGCACTTCAAAATCTGGTTTTATATCAGGAGCAACCGTTACCAATATAGAAGTATCTCTGAAACAACCTTTGACATTAAAAATACGCACATTGTATCGGGTGCTTACCATTGGGTTGGCTATTGGATTGGCAATAGTTGGATTACTAAGCCCTGTAATAGGTGTCCAAACATATTTTACCCCTCCATTAGCAGCTAACTGAATACTTGCATTTTGGCAAATCGTTGGTTTTTCGGGTTTCAAGGTAATGTTTTTGTAAAAATTAATGTCGTTTCTCTCAATTTTTACAGTCCGTACCACTTCACGGCTACAAGCCTGATTAATGGCTTTTAGTTTAATGGTAAATAACCCTGCGGTTTCGTAACGGAAAGCTGGCGGATTTTCGCCTATGTACGTTTGCTCATTGCCCAAATCCCATTGGTACGCCGTACCGTTGAGCAACGTAGGTGTTAATTTGACTAATGGATACTCTTGGTCGCAACTTTCCTCTAATAACACACTAAAATCTGCTTGTATTGGCGAGTACACATTGACCAAAACATTGGTATCTCTGTAACAACCCATTGCATTTGTAATGCGGACAGCATAACGAGTAGTAACGGTTGGCGAAGCTAATGGGTTGCTAATCAAAGGATTATTTAAGCCCGTTGTAGGTGTCCAACTATAAGCAATTCCGCCTATGGCTTGTAGTTGTACTTTTTCTCCTGCACAGATGTTTTGCGTAGGCGAAACAGCAATGCGTGAATAAAAATCAAAGTCTGGGTTTTCTTTGTAAGCCAACTGGTAGGTCTTACTACTTGAGCATACACCGTTATTAACTGTCAAAGTAATCACATAAGTACCTGCTGCATTGTAACTAAAACTTGGTGCTTGCACCAAATTACTGCCTTGCCCATTGCCAAAATCCCAACTATACGTAATATTTGTACCAAAGGTAGATACGTTTTGAATAGTTACTTGTGGGAATCTGCTACATGAATCACGCAAGAAAACTCGGAAGTCTGCCGTAACCGCAGGCACTACGCTTACTGTAATGCTGGTGTCTTTACTACAATTAAATTGGTTAAAAATCCTTACTCTATAAGTCGTTGTTTGCGAAGGACTTGCAATAGGATTAGCTATAGTAGGATTGTTCAAACCTTCGGAAGGACTCCATTGGTATTGTGTGCCTCCGTTGGCTTGTAACTGCACAAATTCACCTTTACAAATAGCTTTTATAGGTTGTAAGGTGGGATAAATGACTGCATTTCTACGGATTTGCACAGTTTTTTCTGCACTATTGCGACAAGACTGTCCATTGTACGCATACAAACGAATGCTATAATTGCCTTCGGCATTATATCTTAGCACTGGATTTTTGGCAGCCGAACCTGTACCGTTGCCAAAATCCCACCAGAAACTTGTTGCATTGACAGATTCATTGTTCAATGTGATTAACGGGAATGTGGAACAAGAGTCTGACTGTTGCAACGTAAATCTTGCAACAGGTAAAGTTTCTACGCCTATCGTAACGGGAATTTCTTTGAAACAACCCAAATTATTACTAATTCTTACAGTATAAGTGGTAGTAGCAGATGGCGAAGCAATAGGATTTGCAATGTTTGGATTGTCCAAACCAATGGCAGGTGTCCAACTATAAATAGTACCCCCTGAGGCAGATAACTGCACATTGCCACCCGTACAAATCACTTGACTATCACTCACTTTCGCATTCAAAATAGGATTTGGCTCTATTAGAATACTTTTAGTAATTGTATTTTCACAACCATTGGCATTGCGAACTGTTAAACGAATAGTATAAGTGCCTACAGTTGCATAGCGAAAAGGTGCTGGTGTAAGGTCTGTTGAAGTTTGTCCATTGCCAAAATCCCATAAATATGTAGTGCCTGCTGTTGTACTTGAATGATTGCTTAGTGTTACCAAAGGTATTGTAGCACAAGGCTCTGCAAAAGCATGATTAAAGGCTGCCGTAGGTCTTTCATTTACTTCTACGGTTACAGTTTCTGTTTTTTGGCAAATACCATTAGAAATCACCACACTATAAGTAGTTGTAACAGAAGGATTTGCAATAGGATTAGCTATGTTTGCGTCATTTAAACCTGTAGCTGGTGTCCAAGTGTAAGTTGCACCACCTGTGGCTTGTAGTTGCACACTATTGCCTGTACAAATGCGTTGTGTAGGCGAAATAGTGGTAGTTAGTGGCGTACCAGCTACTATAGTGAT
>CANGYA010000018.1 GCA_947457925.1 Cytophagales bacterium
TTTTTACCATTTTTATTAATATGTTTGTTTTGACAATGAGGACAAGTTATCATTTTTGTAAAAATTTAGAAGGTTTTACAATATAACTAACTCATTGTCAATTTGTTATTTATCATACATTTTTTACCACAACCCAAATATTTAATCAAATCTGAAAATGAGTTTCAAAAACATCATTGTAATAATCCTATGCCTTTGGGCAACGAGCAGTTTTGCTCAAAATATAAAGGGGACAATCAAATCCCAAACAGGTGAAGCTATTGCTTTTGCCAATATTACTGTTCTTAATAGTTCAAGTGGCACAGTTTCAGACAAAGAAGGTAATTTTAGTCTTGACCTTACCAAAGGCACTTATCAAATACAATTTAGTGCCATTGGGTATGCTACTAAAATTCAACAATTAGAAGTAGCAGACCAAGTCTTAACAGTTGATGTAACATTATCTGACAATACCCAAACTTTGGGTGAAGTGGTGGTTACAGCTAATAAACGTGAAGAAGATATTGTAAAAGTATCTACGTCAATCACTTCGCTTTCAGCAAAGAAAATTGAAGATACACGTACTTGGGGACTTGGTGGTTTAACTGCCTTAGTGCCGAATTATACGTATCAAGAATTAGGAGTTCCGTTTCAACAAGTGCAGTCTATTCGTGGTATTCAGGTATTCAGCGAAAACCCTGCGGTTTCTACTTACATAGACGATGTAAATAACATTGACATCTTAGCCAATGGTTTTGCTTTTACAGACATTGAAAGAATAGAAGTATTGCGTGGACCGCAAGGTACATTATTTGGTCGTAATGCAATGGGTGGTGTAATAAACATCATCACAAAAAAACCAACGAATAAACAAGAAACATTTGCCGAATTTTCAGCAGGTAACTTAGGTCTTGTACGGAGTAGTTTTGGTGTAAAAACTCCCTTAACAAATGATAAATTATTTCTGGGTGTAACAGCATTTTATCAAACCCAAGACGGCTATTGGAAAAACGACACAACAGGAACAGGTGCAACTGACGGTTCAGCAAACGGCAAAACTGTTGGTGGTGAAAAAAATCTTTATGGCAACATGTATTTGAAATGGTTGCCAACTAAAAGACTAAGCCTAACGCTAAACCTTAAAGGTCAAAGAGATTGGAGTAACAACACAGGCTTTTTCGTATCGCAAGCAGATAGAGATTTAGCACTTGCAAATCCCGACAAAATAAATTTGGCTCGTGTGGGCGAACACGAACGTAATATTTTGAACTCATCTTTGGTAGCTAAATATTTTGGGAACAAGTTTACATTAACTTCCATTTCTGCCTACCAAGCCATCGGTTTATCATTTAAGGATATTGATTTTCCAGGCTTTTACCATTCTTTTTATAAAAGTGCCATTGGAGAAAAACTGCCACCGCAACAAGTGTATAGCCAAGAGATACGAATTAATTCAAACTCTGAAAGCAAATTACAATACACCGCAGGTTTCTATGGGTTTTCGCAAGTGGGTTATGAACCATCAACCAACTTGGCGCAAGAATTCACGCCTGATTATTATGCTGTTTTCAGAAACAAAGCTAATAATTTTGGATTGGCAGGTTTTGGTGAATTGAGTTATCAAATTACCAACAAACTAAAAGCAACGGCAGGTTTACGTTATGATTATGAAATACGGGAAGCAACTTTCAATGGGATTAAATTTGATCCTATTACCTTTGCTCCTGACCCAGATGCTGTTTATACAAATGGTGTTTTTACAATCGTAAGACCAGACACAACAGTAAGCGGAAATTACTCTGCCCTTTCACCAAAATTGGCTTTGAGTTATGCAGTTAATGACCGTTCAAATATTTACATCTCGTACACTCGTGGCTTCCGAGCAGGTGGTGTAAATGCTCAAAAAGTACCTGCCAATGTGAGCCAAACATTTGACCCTGAATATTCAAACAATTATGAAGTGGGTTACAAAACGTTTTTGGCTAACAATAAATTGAGCATTGGTGCTTCTGCGTTTTTAATTCAATGGCAAAATTTACAATTCTTTAATTTGGTTGCACCTTTTACCTATGCAAGAGAAAATGTAGGTAACGCACAGTCATCAGGTGTTGAGTTAGAAATCTCAGCAATTCCAGTTAAAGGCTTACAACTTGATGGAAGTTTTGGTTTCAACAAAACAGAATACAATAGTTTTGATTTAAAACTTGTAACCTCTGGCACTGGTGTAGAAACATCTACTGCAATTGGTGGAAATAGCCTTTCTAACGCACCAAGCCATACCATTTTCTTTGGTGCTCAATACGAGTATGCTATCTCTAAAAAGTTGAAGGCAGTTGTTCGTGGAGAATTACGGAATATAGGCAGTTATTACACCGACATTCAAAACAAAATTGAACAACCAAGTTATACGCTTATCAATTCAAGAGTTGGTTTAGCCTATGAAAATTACAGCCTTTTCTTTTGGGGACAAAACTTAAACAACGAGAGGTACTTGGCTTTTGGAAATCCAGATAGTAGTTTTGGTAGAAGCGTAAGAACAGCAGCACCAAGAACGTTTGGGGTAACATTAAGTGCAAAATTCTAATTTATTAAACTTTGGGGTTGGCGAAGCCAACCCCAAATTAATTTCAAAAAAATGAAACTAATAATTTCAATAATCGCAATAGCTTCATTGCTATTTGCTTGTAATAATCAGGCAAAGCAGGAAGCCAAACAACAACCTGAAAAGGTTGTAATGAGCAAAGAAGATTCTCTAAAACTTGCAAAAGAAATAGAGAATTTTAGCCCCGAAAATCACGTCAATTCAATGGAGATGATTTTTGGAAAACCTAAACACGACATCAAAACCATTGGCATTTTGGTATATGATGGTGTAAACGACTTGGACGTAATGGGTCCAAGATACGTTTTAGGACAAGCAATGGGTGTAAAGACCAGACTTATTTCTATAAAATCGGGAAATATAAAAACCGTTATGGGCGTAGAAATTGTACCGAACACAGTTATCGACTCAGTTTCACAGTTAGACATTTTAATAATTCCTGGCGGATTTACAGGAACTATTGAAGCAGCCTATAACCAAAACTTACACGAATGGATTATAAAAATTGACAAGACAACCAAATACACAGGAGCAGTTTGTACAGGTGTTTGGGTTCTTGGTGCGACGGGACTTTTAGAAAACAAAAAGGCTTCAACCAATTGGTATAGAGAAGAAGAATTTTTGAAAAAGTACAAGGCAATTCCAGCTAACCAACGCTATACACAAGACGGTAAATATTGGACAAGTGCAGGTGTAACCGCAGGAATGGATATGTCGTTAGCCATTATGAAAGACATTTATGGCGACAAATACGCACAAGCCATTATGCTTGATATGGAATATGACCCCCAACCACCCATTGAAGGCGGAACACCCGAAAAGACAAATTGGGCAGTAAATTGGATGATGAAAGCAATGTATGATGGTGGAGTAAATCCATTAATAGACAGCTTAGAAAGAAAAAAATAAAAACGGCATATAACAGGGGTTTTGCGATAGTGGGGCTTCAGTGCTTAATTCAACATTTGTGCTTTTAATTCCCCACCATCGCAAAGCCCCAAAACGTTGAACAAAATGCGAGGCGAAGCCTCGCATTTTGTTCAACGACTGGTCGGGTTACACCCAAAGTTGTGCGAAGTGCGAGGCGTAGCCGAAGCATCTTTGCACAACTTTGGGTGTAACCCGACCAGCCGTTAGCTGATATTTTGGAAAATGACCTGAAAACTGTAAGTTTGCAAAAAAAGTGTACTATGAAAAAAGCAAAACCATTTATAAAGTGGGTAGGTGGTAAAAACCAACTTTTAGAACAATTTGAAAATTACTACCCAAATGAATTAAGAAAAGGCACAATCAAAAATTATGTTGAGCCTTTTTTGGGTGGTGGTGCTTTGTTTTTTGCACTTTCACAACACTATAAAATTGAAAATGCCTATTTGTCAGACTTAAACAAAGATTTAATTTTGACTTACCAAACTATTCAACAACGCCCTAATGATTTGCTTGACTTTTTGGAACAATATCAAAAAGACTATGACCAAACCGAACAAGAAAAACGAAATGATTTATTTTTAGCAGTTCGCCAACATTTTAATTTGCACAGATTTGAGATAAATTATAAGAAAATATCTGATAATTGGATTTCAAGGGCAGCACAGTTTATATTTTTGAACAAAACTTGCTTTAACGGACTTTTTAGGCTTAACTCAAAAGGTGAGTTTAACGTGCCTTATGGAAAATATAAAACTGCAATGATTTTTGACGAAACAAACATTTTAGCAGTTTCAAAAATTTTACAAAATGCTGAAATACAATACGCCAATTATTCTAATTGTTGGGACAATGTAACAGAAAATACTTTTGTTTATTTTGACCCACCTTACAGACCTATTAGCCAAACTGCGAGTTTTACAACTTACACAGGAACAGAGTTTAAGGATAAGGAACAATTACAATTAGCCCAATTTTTCCAAAAGTTGGACAAAGAAAAAGGGGCAAAACTAATGCTTTCTAATTCAGACCCAAAAAATGAAAATCCAGAAGATGACTTTTTTGAAAAGGCTTTTTTTGGGTACAATATTTTTAAGGTTTCAGCAAGCAGGGCTATCAACTGTGATGGCGAAAAACGTGGTAAAATTAACGAACTTTTAATTACGAACTATCAATATGAACCACAAACCTTGGCAATCAATTTTTGATACCTACAAAATACACGAACACGATTTTTCACAAAGTCCATTTACCTTGACAGCAGAGCAAATCAAGAAAGCCACTGCACACTTTACAAGCACAACGGAAAGAGAAGTTCGTGTTTTGTGCAAACAAGACACAAGAGAAAGCAGACCGCAGGTTTTTATAGATAACAATTTATTTATTTTGCCCATCAAAAACGGTATTTATAGTATTTTGCAAGGCGAGGGTTACATTGATATTCCTGAAATTATCACAGAACCAACCATTTACAAATCTAAACTTGATTTTGAATTAGAAACTTCACTAATCGGAAATTCTGAAATGCAACATTTAGATTTTGCGTATGCGTCAAGTTTGGTGCGTAGTTTTTTGGAAGATGAAAGTTTAGTTTTGACTATTCGGGGCAGAAAATACACGCCAAAGTTTGAGTTTTATGCAGGACAACATAAACAACTTATTACAACGGAAAGTGTGCAGACAGAAGTAGATGCAGGTTATGAAGGTAGAAATCAAATTGTTTTGATAGAAGCCAAAAATTCTGCAACAAGAAACACGATAATCAGGCAGTTATATTATCCGTTTCGTCAGTGGCAAATTCACACCAAGAAGAAAGTAAACATACTTTTCTTTGAAAAACGTAAAGACATTTACTCACTTTGGGAATTTGGTTTCGCAGACGAAAACGATTATAACAGCATAGAACTCTTAAAAAGTGCGAAATTTGAGATAAAGGACAAATAAAAACATCAGCCAACATTGTATTTATGAAAAAGGGGCAAAAGTGCGTAATTTAGGCTAAGGTGCTTTTTAGTGGCTTTTGTGGTTTATTAAACTTTTGTGCTTTTAAGTCCCCTCCTTCATAAATACTTTTCCGTCGTTATAACCCCTCCAAAATGTCCTTTACATTCCTTACTCAACCCCTTACCTTTGAGTAAAAATTATAAAGGACATAGAGTATAGTATAATAAAGAAAATAGTTAATTAACTGATAAGCAATGATATAAAAATACAGTGTTTCTATTTCTTAGTAAAATACTGTATTTCAGTTGTTTATGGTTTTTATGAAAAATGCTTTACTTTTCAATTCGTGGTACATGGTTTGCGAAATGTAGAGTGATATTTTGTGTCAATATGTCGAAACCAATTTTACTTTTAACAGGCTGCAATGGACTATTAGGACAAAAACTATTAGCAACTTTGCCATCGTCTTTGCCTTATACAGTAGTGGCTATTTCTAAAAAATCTCCACAAGTACCGTTGCCTACCAATGTGGTTTATTGTCAGTTAGACCTTACACATACGGTAGTGGTCGAGGAACTTTTTGAAAATTTACGCCCAGCCCTTGTTTTGCATACCGCAGCCCTTACATTGCCCGATAAATCTGAGCAAAATCAAGAGGAAGCCTATTTGCAAAACGTAACCGTTGTAGAGTCATTGTGTCGTTTAGCCAATTTGCACCATAGTTTTTTTGTGCAACTATCCACAGATTTTGTTTTTGATGGAACAGCAATGTTACTTACCGAAGAAACCAACCCAAATCCTATCAATTATTACGGTCAAACTAAGTATCTGGCAGAGGAAATCGTGAAAAATACGCCTATTTCTTGGGCTATAGTGCGTACTTGTTTGGTTTTTGGTGTACTGGCACAGCCAAGCAGGTCAAATATTTTGTTGTGGGTCATCAGGAATTTGCAAGCAGGCAACCCAATAAACGTAGTAGCCGACCAACTTCGAACTCCCACTTTGGCAGAAGATTTGGCAAAAGGGTGTTGGCAAGTAGTCTTGGCAAAAGCTACAGGCGTATGGCACATTGCGGGCAATGAATTGATGAGTCCTTATCAATTTGCCTTGAAAGTAGCAGAGGTTTTTGAATTAGATGCTACGCTTATTAGCCCTACCAATGCTCAGGAATTTAAGGAAATAGCTACTCGTCCTTTGCTCACAGGTTTTAATACAAATAAAGCACAAGAATTGCTGCATTTTATGCCTACGCCTATTGAAGATGCCTTACGGTTTTGTAAACAAATGATTGATAATACTCAACAAGTTATTTAATTAAAACGTGGATTGGTAGGATAATTTGCCACTACTTTAAACCTTCCACCCATATTTTTGAGGATTTGTTTCCAAAGTTCATCGGCAGGGACTTGGAAGATAAGTTGCAAATTGGTGGTAGAAAGTATCCATGAATTTTCTTTTAGCTCATCAGTGAGTTGCCCTTCGCCCCAACCACTGTAGCCCACAAAAAAACGGCTATTGGTAGCACTTAACCGATTGGCAATAGCTAATGCGTTGATATATTCAAAATCTCCACCCCAAAACACACCATCTCGCAAGGGAACAGCATTAGGAATTTCTGCTAAGGTATGCACAAAATGTAAAGTATTTTGCTCTACGGGACCTCCGATATATAACGTTTGCTCAAAACTCGACGAGTCTATCACATCACTCACAGTCATTTCGGTAGGTTTGTTAAGGACTAAACCAAAAGAGCCTTTGGTGGCTTGGTGTTCGCACAATAATATTACACTTCGTTCAAAGTTTTTATCGGGCAAGAAGGGTTCAGAAATGAGTAAATGACCTCTGGTTACGTCTAAGTTGCTATTGTAAGGTGTGTTTAACTGCATAGTTGGTTGTATTTTTACAAATATACTCCAAAAGCTATACAAATGTTGCGTAAAAAAAATGTAAGAGCTACTTATACTAAAAACTAGTTGTTTTTAAACTCTGCAAGGGTTTTTAGAGTCGTGCTATGAATTGTTATATCTCTTGCTTATTTGTCCGACACCTCAAAGGTGTCGGACAATTTAACTATAAGTTTACTATAACATTTTAAGGCACGACATTATAAACCCTTGCAGAGTTAGTTTATCTTTTGATTTTATCAACTTTTAGATACTTTTCTTTTTAATGAAAAAATCAAAGGTATCACCTCTTAACCCTACTCTGATTGTTTCCAAAGGAATGACCTCGTGAGGAGCTATGTTACCCAAGTTTACATTTGAGCCTAACAATTTGATGAACCAAACTTGTTGAGATTTTTGGGGAGCTTCCCAAATAATCCTCTCGAAAGGTACTTGTGTCAAAATTTCTTCTACCAAACCTTCTCTTACTTCGCCAGAAGAACGGAACAAGCCTACATTACCGCCTTCTCTTGCTTCGCCTATCACCTTCCAAGCCCCAGCTTCCAATTCGGCTTGCATCAACTTAATCCATTTGTAAGGCGGAATAATCTTTTCGGCATCTTTAGAACCTACTTCGGACAATACCGTAGCACGTTTTGATAGGCTGTGAATGTACTCACATTTTTTGTCGTGAGGCATTTCCAAAGAACCATCAGACACTTCGGCATAAGAAATATCGTATTTGTCTAACAAACGAAGATAATCTTCAAATTGGTTTCTTATCAAAAAAGCCTCAAACAATGTACCGCCAAAATAAACGGGTATGCCTGCGGCTTTATATAAACTGATTTTTTCTTGCAACTTAGGGAAGAAGTAAGACGTAGCCCAGCCCAACTTTACAATGTCTATGTAGCTACCATTCGTTTCCAAAACGTCTTCTACTTCGCGTAGGGACATGCCTTTGTCCATGACCATCGTAAGCCCGTGTGTACGAGGCTTTTGTGTTCTTTCGGGTATATCTGTCAAAAAGAAGTTCATTGTACTGCGTTTTTGAGATGTTTAAAATGATGAAAAGTGAATTTACTGATAGTAATAATTTTTTTGACCTCATCCCTCTCCATTCAGATAGGGGGTGAGGTTTTACCACAAAACCAAAATGACACCTTATCAATAAGATGTCATTTTGAAAAGCCCGCAAAGTTGCTAAATTTTATTGTAAAATCAAATTCGTTTTAGGCACAGATAATAAACTTTCTCTGTTCAGAAACAGCCATAAATAAAACTGTATGCCAAAAATAACGGCTGCTAACGTAAGATGAATAGGTTGTAAAAAGGCTGGCATTGCAAAATACGCCATGATAACACCCGTTAAGATTTCTGCAAACAACAAACCTATCAATGAATATGCCCAAGCATTAAAACCTATTAGGGCTTTTTGTCTTAACCATACATACACCAAATAACTATGAATAGCAAAAATGACTAAAGAAAAGCTGCGATGTATATAAAACGCCAAACCTAACTCATCTATCCACTTTTCTCTTTGCTCAAATTGGAACTGGGCTGCAATAACGTCTATAGTTTCACGCACTTGTGTACCCAAGAAAACTTGCACGAAAGAAGTAGCTAAACAAATGATTAGCAAGTAGTTAAGAAAAGAAGGTGTATAACTTAGTGTAGCCGTAGGAATGGCTGCAATAACTTTTTTGCCACCAACTTGTTCGTGGCTACGTGCTATAGCAAAAATAAGTAGGGCTACTACCACCAACGCCAACAACATGTGTACCGTAACCATAGACGGCAGCAAGTTGGTAGAAACCACGATAGAGCCAATAAAACCCTCGAAAGCCACACCAATAAGGGCAGCCAGACTTAACCACACCACAGTACGGTCTTTTTTCCAATAAGGCAGCGAAAAAATAAAAGTTAGGAAAATAAAAAAACCTATCAAGACACCTAACAATCTATTGACGTACTCAATCCATGTTTTGGTGGCATTAAAAGGTTCTTCTATCATGACCGAAGGGTCTTTGGTAATACGAAAAGCTAATTCTTTGAAACCCATTTTGTCGAATAACAACGCAACTCTTTCGTTTTTTGCAATGCGTTTATCTCTGTAAACATCTCGGTAGTTGCTGGGGAGTTGGGCTTCTTCGGTGGGAGGCACCCATTGCCCAAAGCATTTAGGCCAATCTGGGCAGCCCATACCCGACCCTGTAGTTCTTACGACACCGCCTACCAAAATCAATAAATAGACTGATACAATGGTAAGTATGCCAAAATTTCTAAATTTTTTCATGTTTTTGTAAGATTATGTTGGGCTTAACTAAAAATTTCCTGAAAAGCCACATTGTACCACAGATTTTAGTCTGTGAAAACATGGTGATTGGATAATCAATCTATTTACAGACTAAAGTCTGTGGTACAATTTTTTAAAAGAAATAAGTAAGGTCTAATGCCAAATATCCTAACTTCACTCGTCCATCTTTGTATTCATAGCCGTTGCCGTTACCTTGATTCGCAAAGGGTATTTTGTCTGCCATCAAAATTAGTGGTAGGTGGTAGCTCAAACCTAAAGCTACTGTGCCAGCACCGTTCAAGTTCATTTCTGCACCTGCCCCAAAAGTAAAATCAAATTGAAAGGTATTGAAAATTGCACCTTTTTTGTCGCTGGTTGTTGTGCCGTTTACAGTAAGGTCTGTGCCTGCTCCAGCAAAAATGCCCGCCGTTCCACCGAAAATACCTGTAGCCCTGATACCACTGCCTATTTCGTTGGTGCGGAGGTGTAACAACAAAGGAATTTCTACTGTAGTTACAGAGCTTTTTTGCTCAATATTCGTGTTTTTAATAGTATAACCTCTGTTTACGACTTGTAAGCCTGTTTGCAAAGCAAATTTTTCTTCAAATTGGTAGTTAGCTACTAAGCCCCCTCCAATTCCCAAACGGCTATTGGCATCTAAACCCACAATGTCGTTTTTGTCTGCATCTGTTACACCTGCAAAAGACACCAAAGGACTTACTCTTAAACCTAAACGCCACTGCGACTGAGCCAAAACGTAGTTTGATACTACTAACAGTGTGAATAATAAAAATGTTTTTTTCATGGAAATAAATTTTAACAATTTGAAAACCAGTAATTTATGAAAATAGAATACAATCAGTAAACCAATTTAACAAAGGTACATTATTCTCTATGAAATAAACAAACTTTTGTGAAGGGGGGCTGTGTTACTATGCGAACCAAATACTTACAACTAAATTTTTTACTTGATTTGTTCTTGTAAATATTCTTCTTGTAGCGTAGAAGGACTTTTGCCTGTTGTGCGTTGTATAAACTTGTTAAATGCACTTTGCACCTCAAACCCCAATCTCTCACCAACTTCTACCATAGCAATAGAAGGTTGTAATAAATAAAACTTTGCCAATTCTAAACGTACATCATCTAATACATTTTGAAAAGAAGTAGATTCATTTTTCAAGTTTCTTTGTAAACTTCTCTGCGAAATGCCTAATTGACGAGCCACTAACTCAAGTGTAGGAACAGTAAGTTTAAATAATTGCAAAATTATAGTTCTTGTTTTTTCATACCAAACCTTTTGTAAGGGTCTTAATGTTTGGATATGTGTTTCGTACCATTGTAACGCAACGGGATTGGCGGTAGGCACTTTCCATTCAAGCATTTCCTTTGGCAAAATTACAGCCATACAAGGCTTTTCAAATAAAACAGGGCAGCTAAAATAGTTTTCTAACAAATCTCTTTTTCCTTCTTGTGGATATGGCAACCAGATAGCTATGGGCTTTATTTCTCTACCTAAATATTCTCGTTTGCACCGAATAGAAAATCCTATATTGTGTTCAACAACTTGGCGACTTGCGAATGGAAAACTCTTTTGCCATGCTTGGTGAGGGACAGTAAATTGATAAATACCATCTGTACGAATTTCAGAAAAATATTGATTAACACCGTCCAAAAAACTTGCGTGTTGCTCTATTTTATGTAGCACTTCTGCAAATGTACCGCAAGTTTGATAAATCTGTCCAACAATATTGAGGGTAGATAAAGGTGATTTTAAGCCTAATTTCAGCCCAAGGCGGTGGTCTTGTGTCTGTTGGATGACTGTTTCTAAAAAGCCCCCAAATTCTTGGGCAGTTACCCATTCGGTATTTCTTAATTGAGCAACGAAATGATTAGTAGGAAATCCTTGCACGCCTATCTCATCTAAACGGCTAAGAATATTCAATAAAATACTACTATGAAATTGCATAAGGGAATATTTGACATAAAAGGATAAAAACAATGGCACATTTGGAATAATATGTAAGGCATATACCTCTGTAAATTTGCAAAAAATAAACTACTATGCAAAAGATTATTTGTTTAATCATGGTACTTGTGCTACAGAGTTGTTTATCAGTGTCGTCTTATTTACCTGATGGATTTGATAAACCTAATGGCATAGGTAAAGAATTGCAACAAGAAACATTGTTGAATAGCACCATTACCTCCCAACTTACAGGACTTGCAAAATCTTCTTATTGTGATGCTGTAACAATTTTATACAAGGATAAAATTATTTATAGCTACGGAGAAACCAAACTACCCCTAAACTGTGCTTCGGTTCGCAAAAGTATTTACAGTGTTTTGTTTGGTATAGCCGAACAGAAAGGCATCATTAATCTTGATGCAACCTTAGCCTCTATGGGAATAGATGATGCCAAACAGCCTCTTACAGCCACAGAAAAAACAGCTACAATACGTATGCTGCTACAAGCAAGGTCTGGTATCTATTTACCCGCATTGGGAGAGTCCCAAAGTAATAGGGATTTAAAACCCAAGAGAGGGCAATATTTGCCCAATACGTTTTTCTATTACAATAATTGGGACTTTAATATTTTACCTATTATTTTAGAAAGAAAAACAAATAAAAAAATTGGACAGATTATTGATGAATGGCTATCTATTCCCTTAGGTATGACGCATTTCAAGCCTTCTGATGTTACGTATCAATATGATGACTATACAGAATATCCACAAACCAGAGTGTATATGACCGCAGAAGATTTGGCTCGTATAGGAGCTTTATATGTAGCCAATGGTACTTGGAATGGTGTGCAGCTTATAAATTCTTCTTGGATAGAACAAAGTACAACGGCTGTTTCTAAAAAAGAAACAGAAACAGGATTTGACAAATGGGCTGATTTGTGGGACGGTTATGCGTATATGTGGTGGACAGACAGACAAGAGCAGTCTTTTTGGGCAGCAGGTACAGGTGGGCAATTTATGATTGTAGATAGACCTAAAAATTTAGTAGTGGTCATTCGCAAGAATACAGGCTTATCTTTGGCAAGTAGTGCTGTGTATAACATGACAGAAAGAGAAGTAACCAAAACGAATGCAGACCTTATTTACAAACTTGTTAAATCTCAATTTTAATTACTATGAAAATATTAATATTTTTATTTCTTTTTTTTTGTATCTTTCAAAATGGACTTAGCCAAAGCAATAAAGACAGTCTTAAATTGCCTCGTCATCATGTTTTTTTAGAAATAGGAGGCAACGGTTTATTGTATAGCCTTAACTATGAGTATAGATTTGCAAAGGCTTTTGTAGTAAGAGCTGGAGGAGCTTATCTGTACCTACAAGAAAAAACTACCGAGAAAAACCAACATATAGCAAGTTTGCCGATTACGGTCAGTTATTTACTGAATCTATGCCAACAGCAACACTATGTAGAAGTGGGAGGCGGTGCAATGTTGTTCCTAAGCAGTGGTACGATTAGTAGTTACAAGGCTACAACAGATTTTTTCCCGAACCTCACCGCTATTATTGGCTATCGTTATCAACCTATCCGCAAGCATTGGAGTTGTAAAGTGGCTTTTACACCGTACTATGGAATGTCCTCACTGATTAATTCGCAAGGCGAGGCTTTTAATTTGATAGGAAATAGGCTACAATTTTGGGGCGGAGTGGGTATAGGTTACCAATTCTAATTGGTGATTTATTAGACTCACAAGTGATAAATAACAAAAGTATATTGTGAGTTTTTTATAATTACTCCTCCGTTGCTTGTGCCCGCACAAGCAACGGAGGAGTAATTTTATTGAAAAACAAGGCTGAAATGATTTATTTTTAATTTTTTATTGTTTTTGTATGGTTTAGTTTATATTTGGAAAGTATTTATAAGGTGTGTATATTAGATAGTTGGGGATACCATAAAGAACAAAAACAATCTTAAACAATGTTACTTTTTCAAGACGATACGCCACAACAACTCAAGAAAACAAAACTTGGACACGTTGAATTAGAATATTCAAACGCATCATCTATCCTTACAGAAGGTAAAGGATTTATGGATGGCTATGATTATACGCTAAATCCTTATTCGGGTTGTTCTTTTGGGTGTAACTATTGTTATGCTGCATTTTTTGCTACAACAAAGGAAAAAATGGATAATTGGGGCTATTGGGTAAGGATTAAAGAAAATGCTTTACAACTTTTAATGAAATTTCGTAAAAAGCCACTTAAAGACAAAACTATTTATTTAAGTAGTGTTACAGACCCTTATCAACCTATTGAAAGGGAACTTGAATTAACAAGAAGTATATTGAAAGAACTAATTAGTCATCATGAAGTAAGATTAGTTATACAAACACGAAGCCCAATAGTTACAAGAGATATTGACTTATTTAAGCAGTTTAAGGCAATTCAAGTTAATATGTCGGTTACAACAGATAGCGAAGACGTAAGAAAAGCCTTTGAGCCTTTATGTCCATCAAATAAGATAAGAATTAAGGCAATAACGGAAATACAACAAGAAGGAATTAACTCATGTATAACTATGACACCTCTCTTGCCAATCATTGATGCTAACGAATTTGCTAAAACTTTAATTGAAACAGGAGTAAAAAAATTTATTATACAGCCGTTTCACCCCGACAAAGGAAAGTTTGTTGCAAGCACGAGAGAAGACGCAACCAAATTGATTAAAGAGTTAGATTGGACGACTGCAAAATATGAAGACACATTGAAAATTATACAATCTTATATCCCTGATATTGGAATTGGAAAACAAGGATTTGCCCCTATTTAGTATGAAAGAGCAACAACTTTTACAGTGGATTGAAAACCAAAAATCAAATCTTGACCACATTATTTATAATGCGGGAAACAATTTCTTTGAGCAAAATCAGCACAAAGATAACTTTGCTTTTGACCTTTCAGAGTGCCAATCTGAGAGTTTTAATTTAATAGGTAGTAAAGACCTTTGCTACGATAGATATTGTACGCCTTTCGTTTATTCTTTGTGGTATCACGCTAGAAGATTAAATACTTTCTTACGTTTTTTCTCAAAAGCAATTTTATCATCAAATGATAGGCTTATAGAAATTTTTGATTTGGGTGCAGGAACAGGTGCTGTACAGTTCGCAGTGGGTTTAGTGGTTTTAGGAATGAAAGAAATTGGAATAAGCCCACCAAAAATTCGTATCATTAACATTGATACAAGCCCTTTTATGCTTTCCTATAATAATGAATATCTTTGGCAAGCATTTTTAGAAAAATACCCAACTCTAAAAAATAATTCTAATTTTACCGTTGAATATAGCGTAAACTCTTGGAATGTTAAAACCGAACAGCAAGCAGTTAATCCTTGGCTAACAGCAAGTTATCTTTTTGATATGTCAGATAACAAAGAAGCAGTAGCAAATGATTTCTTTGAAATGGTAAAGCATTATAATCCTACAACAGTTTTGTTGCTAACTTCAAATCAAGATGCAAAAGTAAAACTTTTAAATGGAGTTTTAGACAAGGTTAAAACACAGAATTATGCAGTGGAAAGCATAAATGAAACATCTTTGCTTTTTAAAGGTAGTTTGGAAAAAGTTAATAACTTCCGTAAAAAACTTAGCCAACTGTATCAAGGAAAGGGTTTAGGTAGCAGTTCAAACTGGAGTGATAGTAGTTTTGTCGGCACAATTCTAAAAAGAACTACACAATCATTAAATCTTGTAACAGAAGTTAATATTTCAAATATTGATTTATTCAACCCTAAAATTAAAGTCCGTAAAGACATCAAACTAAGTGAGCAACAGAAAAAAGCAAGCCAATTTACAGGCAGACCTTCTATTATTGTCGGTCCCGCAGGAAGTGGAAAGTCCGTTGTAATTTCAGAAAAAATAAAGTACATAATTGAAAACCAAGCATATAATCCAAAATTGAAAATTTTGGTAACGTCTTTCAATAAATCGTTAATTAAGAAACTTGGCGATTGGATAGAGCAGTTGCTTAACCCGAAAAATTTTAAAAAGTTAATGGTTTCAGAAGAAGCAAGCAAGTTTACTTTTTCAAATTCTAATGAGCCTAATATTACTTTATTACACTTTGATTTATTACCAACAAGATTGGGAGATATAAAGGGAAATTGCTTTGATGATGAACACCATATTGGCATTATGCGAACTTGTATTGAACAAGTTAAAAAAGAAAAAAACATCACACATTCACGATATGATACCATCTTAGATGCCGAATTTGTATATGAAGAATACCACCGAGTGTTTTATGGTATGCACATAAAAACCAAAGACGAATATTTGGAGATAGTAAGAAAAGGAATGTGGCAAAAACTTAATAAAGAACGTAGGGAAATTATTTTTAACTGCATATCAAAATATATGCATCATATTCACAATAGTAAAATATACTCTTTTTTAACGAGACGTAGAATTTTATTAAACAATTTAAAAAGTAACACACTCACACTTAAATATGATTATGTTTTTATAGATGAATTTCAAGACTGTACGCCAGCAGACTTTGAGATTTTCTTTAACCTAATCAAAGACGTAAATAATTTAACTTTTGGTGGAGATTTAGCCCAAGCCATACATATTGGTAAAAGTGCAGATATTCCAAGAGATGAAAATATGAAACGTAGAGAAAGGTTCTTATTAGAAGGTTCATATCGTTTACCACAGCGTATAAGTGAAAGTATTAAACAACTTTCGCAAGCTATTGTATTAAGATGGAACAAAAATGAAGGAGCAAAAGAGATAGCACCTGTAAAAAGTTCACCGCCAGGTGCCAGACCAATAGTAGTTTTTGCAGATAGTTTAGGTGGTATGGCAAGAAAAATTAAGGGTGTATTTGAAACCTATAAAATATATGATTTAAAAACTATAACTATTCTTGAAAAAGATAGAGAATTGTGTAAATCCTTATCAGAGTTAAAAGTTCCTTGTGAAACAGATACAATTTTAAGGCTGAAAGGACTTGAAAAAGATTGTATTCTTTGGAGTACAAGAGTAGGAGTTAATGATGATAAAGAAGTTTATGAGTTTGTCTATACGATACTTACCCGAACTTCAAGTATTTTGATTATTGCACTTTCTAACTCAACGCAAGATAATTTCAAGAAAGTGATAAACTTACTTGACAAGGATAAACTAATTTTGTGGGATATTGAAACAAAGCAAAAATATGATAGTTTTTGCGAAAATGTAGTTGTAGAAATACAAGAGAACGAAGAATAGCATTACACAACATAATGTTTGCGAAAAGGTGGGCTGACGTGTGTAATTTAGGCTTTTGTACTTTCTATAAACATTGTGCCTAGGGTAAGGGAAGTGCTATCGAATTCCACCCTTCACAAACGTTTTTCCGTTAAACACAATTTGAAGTCAAACACAAGAAAAACAAAAGCAAGTTCTAAAACGAATTTGCTTTTGTTTTTTGTATCTTTATCACAGAAAAACAATACAAATAATATGAGTAAAAAACTGGTTCGTTTTGATTGGGCAATGAAAAAACTGCTACGTCATAAAGCTAATTTTGGCATTTTGGAGGGCTTTCTATCAGAATTATTGCGTTTTGATGTAAGCATTGAAAGTATTTTAGAAAGTGAAGGCAATAAGCAAGACGAGTACGATAAATACAACCGAGTAGATATTTTGGTAAAAAGCCAAAATGGGGAACTGATGTTAGTAGAAGTTCAGAATGACTCCGAAATTGATTATTTTCAACGAATGTTGTACGGCGTTTCAAAATTGGTTACGGAGTATATCAAAGAAGGTGAGCCTTACGGCACAATCAAAAAAATTTATTCAATAAATATCGTTTATTTTGGTTTGGGGCAAGGCAAAGATTACGTCTATGAATATAAAGGCGAGTTTATAGGCTTACACGAAAACGATATTTTACTACCAACAACTCTACAAAGACAAGACTTCAAAGTAGAAAAAGTGTCTGATATTTTCCCCAAATACTACATTTTGAAAGTGAATAACTTTAATAATGTAGCCAAAGATACCCTTGATGAGTGGGTTTATTTCTTGAAAAATAGTGAAGTAAAGGACAATTTCAAGGCAAAGGGTTTGGATAAAGCCAAAGAAAAATTGCGTTATGAAAGTTTGACGGAGGAAGACAAAAAAATGTATGACCGTTTTCAAGAAAACAGACGTATTGAAAATAGTGTGAGTTACACAGCCAAACTAGAAGAAAAGAGAGAAATAGCTAAAAGCCTCTTGCAAACCTCTTTATCAAACACAGAAATCGCAAAACATACAGGCTTAACTATAGAACAAGTGAAAGAACTGCGAGCTATGCAAGATTAAAACTGTGCCTAATATTATCTTTGCGAAAAGGCGTGCAGATGTACGTTATTTAGGCTTTTCTTCGCCGTTACTTGTGTAAGCAGCACAAATAACGACAATAAACATTATTAACAAGGCTAATATTTCCGAGAAATATTAGCCTTATTGTTTTTCTATAAATCTGTAAAATCAAAAGTTTCTAAGAACTTCGTAGTGAATTTCCCAGCCCTGAAATCGGGGTTGTCCATCAAACGAATGTGGAAAGGAATAGTCGTTTTTACGCCCTCAATCACAAATTCTTGCAAGGCACGTTTCATACGCACAATCACTTCCTCACGAGTTTGACCAGAAACAATCAACTTCGCAATCATAGAATCGTAGTTAGGCGGTATCACATAACCAGCGTAAATGTGCGAATCTACCCTTACGCCTCTGCCCCCGGGTAGGTGCAAATTCGTGATTTTACCGGGGTTTGGGCGAAAATCTTTGCTTGGGTCTTCCGCATTGATACGGCACTCCATCGCATGAAGTTGTGGGTAGTAGTTGCGACCAGAAATAGGCACACCCGCAGCCACTTTGATTTGTTCTTTGATAAGGTCAAAATCTGTAACTTCTTCTGTAATAGGGTGTTCTACCTGAATACGGGTATTCATTTCCATAAAATAGAAATTACCGTATTTGTCCACCAAAAACTCTATTGTACCAGCTCCTTCATAACCAATAAACGAAGCCCCAGCAATGGCAGCTTTGCCCATTTTATCCCTTAATTCTTGCGAAACAATAGGAGAGGGGGTTTCTTCTACTAACTTCTGATGGCGGCGTTGGATAGAACAATCTCTTTCAGACAAGTGGCATACTTTGCCGTATTGGTCGCCAATGATTTGTATTTCTACGTGGCGAGGTTCTTCTACAAACTTCTCTAAGTACAAACCGTCATTGCCAAAAGAAGCAGCAGCTTCACGTTTGGCATCGTCCCAAGCCTTTTCAAAACCTGATTCCTCTGCAATGACACGCATACCTTTGCCACCACCGCCAGCCGTAGCCTTGATGATAACAGGGTAGCCGATTTCTTTGGCTAAACTCTTGCCTTCGTCCAAACTACCCAACAAGCCTTGAGAACCCGGAATGGTAGGTACGCCAGCTTTTTTCATGGTGTCTTTGGCAGAAGCCTTGTCGCCCATAGCTCCGATTTGTTCGGGAGTAGCCCCAATAAACTTAATTTTATATTCTTGACAAATGCGTGAAAACTCGGCATTTTCCGATAAAAACCCATAACCGGGGTGAATAGCATCTGCATTCGTAATTTCGGCAGCAGCTATCAAACGAGAGATGTTGAGGTAAGATTCTTTGCTGGGAGCAGGTCCGATACAGACAGCCTCGTCTGCAAATTTTACGTGCAAACTATCCTTGTCGGCTTTAGAATATACCGCCACCGTCTTGATACCCAACTCCTTGCAACTGCGAATGATACGCAATGCAATTTCTCCTCTATTGGCAATTAATATTTTTTTAAACACGATAGTGAATCTTTTGGTAAGTGAAAAAATGCTTGTGTTGTATGCTGTAGAACGGACTTTAGTCCGTTTAAAAAAGGTGTTAAACGGACTAAAGCCCGTTCTACAGTTTTAAACTATTTATAATTAGATATAAAATCTGGTAGTCTTAAAGATGCAATGCCAAAGTTGTAATCTTGCGAGAGGTCGCACCCTTCAAAAGATTACAACTTTGTTTACCCAATATAGCATTACTTATTATGCACTACTAAAGTATTATTCGTATTGAAATAGTGCAGCTAATTACGCTAATTCTACTAAGAATAAATCTTGGTCATACTCCACAGGCGAAGCATTATCTACCAATACTTTTACGACTTTACCACTTACTTCAGATTCAATTTCGTTAAACAATTTCATGGCTTCTATGATACAAACTACTTGCCCTTTGCTGATAGTATCGCCTACATTGACAAAAGGAGGGTTGGTAGGTGAGGCAGAACGGTAGAAAGTACCAATCATAGGAGATTTTACGGCTACAATTTTACCGCCAGCGGCTACCTCTACAGGTTTTGAAGGAGTTTCTACAGGCGTAGCAGGTGTTTGTGGGGCAACAGGCGTAGCTATTACAGGTGTAACGGAGGGTGCAGCCACTACTTGAGGTACACTCACGAGGTGGTTATTTTTACCTTCGGCACTACGGCGAGTTTTTAATTTAAAAGCACCTGTTTCAATAACAACTTCTTCTAAACCAGACTCCGCAATAAAACCAATAAGTTCTTGCAGTTCTTGAATTTCTTTTGATTTCATGTCTTTTGTCGAATTGATGTTGGATAATGGTTATTGTTAAGTGGGTTTCTCTCCGAAAAACACTAACGATATTTCAACGTGATTTTGGTGCAAAGAAAAGACTTTTTAGCCAAAAAGCAATAAAAAGACGTTTATCTGTAGCGAAACTAATTTGTTTGTGCTACAAATCTTGGTGCTTATTTGTGCTACATTCCCTTTGCCGAATCTTTGTTTTTTAGATTGAAAAAATTATATTGTTAAATTACCATTCATTTTACAATAAAAATAGCTATCAAAACAACTTTTTAGGCTTTTACTTGTTTCTATTTAAATATGTAGTATCTTGCAATGAAACAACTATTCGTTTATATTTTTGCAGTAGGGCTATTCATAGCTATTTTTTACACTTTTTGGCGAACAGAATGGAAATATTTGCAACCAACACCTATTCCCAAAGGTTATGTTAATACAGCTATAGGGCAAAAAATAGACCTTAGTCCTTTTACCATACACCCAATTAATAACCGACCTATTTTCCTTCATTTTTTCAGTATAGATTGCCCTTGTTCCAAGTTCAATATCCAACAATTCAATCAATTAGTGGAATTGCACCGCCACCAAGTACAATTTTATGCTGTACTTTTTGCTGAAGATACTACAGGACTGGCTGCCTCTTTCCAAGAAAAAATGCACCACCAAGTTCCCTTGATTTTGCAAAAAGGCACGCAATTAGCAGCAGCTTGTGGGGTGTACTCTACACCGCAAGTAGCTTTGTTAGACGGAAATACAAAACTGTATTACAGAGGCAATTACAACAAAAGTAGGTATTGCACAGAAAAAGCTACTGAATTTGCCCAAATAGCTTTGCAAGATTTATTGGCAGGGAAACCCACACCACAGTTTGGAGAATTAGCAACGCAAGCCTACGGCTGTGAGTTGCCAGAAAATTATTACGAAAAATTAGAACAAAAAAACAAATAATATCGAGGCATGGCACAGGAGGCAACTACTTCTTCAAACTTTTTTGAGCAACTTTTTTCGTCATCTAAACAACTTAAAGATGCCGATTTAGAAAAATATTTAGAAAAAGTACAATTACGGGCAGATAAAATTGTAGATAAGTTTGTCATTGGATTTTTCTTGTTAGGGCTTTGTTTAGCTCCTATTTATGACACTTATAGCTTCAGTTTAATCACAGGTGGGCTAACGGTTATTTTGTACTTATTGGCAAGGTTTGCCATGAAAAATAGAATGACAGCCCGCATGATTATTAGTTCTGTATTTGCAATTTTTGTCTTGCAATTTATAGGACAACTGCATGGCATGGCAGAGAGCCATTTCTTCTTTTTTACCAATATAGCCATTTTGATGCTGTATCAAGATTGGCGAATTATGATACCCTATACCGTTTTAACGGTGTTGCATCATAGTGTCTTATCTTTTTTTCAATGGTATCTAAATACTCACGCCTTAGATAAATACTTCATTACGTATTCAGATGTAAATGCCCTGCAACTGTCCTTTCACTATGGTTTAGTGGGTTTGATGGGCGTAGTTTCGGGCATTTCTACCTATTTTTTTAGAGAAAATAGCATACACGCATTTAAAGCACAACAACTTATTCAAGAAAAAAATGATACTTTAAACCAAAATTTTGCCACCCTCAAAGAAACGCAAGATACTTTACAACTTACATTAGCTGCTACAGAAGCACAACTTCGGGCTATAGACTCTACGGTAGGTTTTGTAGAATTTGGAACTGACCGCCGCATCTTGAAAGCAAATGATAATTTTTGCAAGATTTTGGGCTATGCACCTTCGGAAATTGAGGGCATACCGCACCGCCGACTGGTCAAAGAAGAATATGCACAGTCTTTGGCGTATGAAGATTTTTGGAATACTTTGTTCAAAGGTAAAACACATTTTACCCAAGAGTTTGAGAGGGTAAGCAAAAACGGAGAAATAGTGCATTTGTACGCAGCCTATTCGCCTGTGGTCATTAATGGCGAAGTAGTGAAAGTAGTAAAAATGGCGGTGGATATTACCCAGAAAAAGAAATTTGAAGTAGAAATAGACGCACAATTTAGGGCTATTAACTCTACGGTTGGTTTTGTGGAATTGGATACAAACCGCCGTTTGATTAAAGCCAATGAGAATTTTTGTAAGACAATGGGCTATGCCGTAGATGAAATACAAGGTATGCCTCACCGCAGATTGGTGTCTGAAGAATACGCACAATCGACTGATTATGAAGACTTTTGGAATACATTATTAAGTGGAGAGGCAAATTATTTTACCAGAGAATTTGAACGAATTACTCGCAGTGGCGAAATTGTATATTTGTATGCTGCTTACGCCCCTATTATTTTGAATGGGAAGGTCGTAAAAATTATCAAAGTTGCCGTAGATATTACGCAGAAAAAGCAATTTGAGGTAGAAATGCAAGCCCAATTCAGGGCAATAGATGGTACGGTGGGCTTTGTGGAGTTTGACACTACTCGCCGTATTATTCGGGTAAATGAAAATTTCTGCCAAATTTTGGGCTATTCCTCTGCCGAAATACAAGGCTTGCCTCACCGCCGTTTAGTAAAAGATGATTATGCCCAATCGCAAGCCTATGAAGAATTTTGGAAGACTTTATTACAAGGCACAACGCATTTTACACAAGAGTTTGAAAGAGTAGGCAAAAATGGCGAATTGGTGTATTTGTATGCAGCTTATTCGCCAATCGTATTGAATGGAAAGGTAGTCAAAATAGTAAAAATGGCTATTGATGTTACAGAAAGGCGGAAGATAGAAAGAGAAATGCAAAGGTTGTCTTTGGTGGCTGCCAAAACGTCTAACGGTGTAATTATCACAGATGCAGATGGACTGATTACTTGGGTCAATGCAAGTTTTGAAAGAGCATCGGGCTATACATTGGCAGAAGTTTTGGGCAAAAAACCCGCTGCTTTGTTGCAAGGCAAAGACACCAACCCCGAACATACGGCAAGAATTAGAAAGAAATTAGACAAAAAAGTAAGTTTTACACAAGAAATTTTGAATTATACCAAATCGGGTGTGCCGTATTGGGTAGAGCTAAATATTACGCCAATTTTGGACAAAGAGGGCAATGTAAAACAATATTTTAGCATACAAACAGACATTACGCAACGCAAACGTGATGAAGATTTGATTTATGCTCAAAATGAAGAATTGGCAGCTTCGGAGGAAGAGTTGAAACAAAATGTAGAAGAACTGAAAGCCACACAAGACAATTTGCAAAAGCAATTTGACATTGTGGCAACCAAAAACAAAAATATTGCGGACAGTATCAACTATGCAAGCCGTATTCAAAATGCTTTATTGCCAAAACCTGTGGATTTGGAAAATGCCTTTGACAGTCATTTTGTTTTGTTCCGCCCAAGAGATATAGTGAGTGGCGATTTTTATTGGTTTGCAGACAAAGAAACCCTCAAAATCTTGGTCGTGGCAGACTGTACGGGGCATGGTGTACCGGGAGCTTTTATGTCTATGTTGGGCAGTTCATTGTTGAACCAAATTGTGCATGATAACGAAATTCATGAGCCAAATCAAATTTTAGATTTATTACATGAAAGAATTTCGGCAATGCTCAACCAAAATGATGAGGATAGCACAGTACGGGACGGTATGGACGCAACGGTTTGTGTAATAAACAAAGCACAAAAAACGGTGAGTTTTGCAGGTGCTAATAATCCTATGTATGTACTTGCTCAAAAAGAATTGGTATTTACCGAAGCCCCCAACCAAGAACAAATTAAAATAACAACAGAAAATTCTACGTACTTACTAACAGAAATTAAAGGGGATAAAAAGCCGATAGGTGGGCGAATTTCACGTATAGATTACCAAAATTACCATACCTACCAATTTAAACTGAACCAAGCTATGAAAATTTACTTATTTTCAGATGGTTTTGTCGACCAAATTGGTGGAGTTGAACGTAAAAAACTACTCTCCAAAAACTTTAAAACTTTACTATTATCCTTACAAACAACGCCTATTCAGACACAAGGCGAGGCATTGAATACGTTTTTTGAGGAATGGCTGAGTCATACTACAAAACAATTAGATGATGTGTTGGTAGTAGGTATAGAATTAAAAGTGTAGAGTACAGGCGTAAGCTATATGACAAAGGCGTAGTAAAATAACGAATAGAATTAGCCTTCGTATTCGTTGTTTTACTACTCTTTTTTTGTCAATTTTACGCACAAAATTCTTAATCTCTCCGTAAAAATGGAAAACTTAACCATAGAACACACAAAAACAGCAATCTTATTACATTTTGACCGCAAACATTACGACAACGACACTCTTTTACATCTCTACTATCATTTGGTAAAACCAAGAATGATAGAAGAAAAGATGTTGATTTTGTTGCGTCAGGGCAAAGTGAGTAAATGGTTTTCAGGTATTGGGCAAGAAGCTATTTCGGTTGGCTCAACCTTAGCCTTGCACTATGACGAGTTTATTTTCCCCATGCACCGCAACTTGGGCGTATTTACAGGGCGTGGCCTGGACTTGGCAGACCTCATTGCCCAATGGCAAGGCAAAAAGCAAGGTTTTACCAAAGGTCGTGATAGGTCTTTCCACTTCGGTTCTACACCGCACAGGGTTGTAGGCATGATTTCGCACTTAGGACCTCAATTAGCTTTGGCTGATGGTGTGGGCTTGGCGAATTTGTTGAATACACACCTAAGCCCCACCCCTGCCCCCTCCCCGCAGGGAGGGGAAGTAGCTCCCCCTCTCCAAATGGAGAGGGGGGTGGGGGGTGAGGTTTCCCTTGCCTTCACAGGTGATGGGGCAACTTCTGAAGGCGACTTCCATGAAGCCCTGAACGTGGCTGCGGTGTGGCAATTACCTGTAATTTTTGTGGTAGAAAACAACGGTTATGGTTTGTCGACACCTTCTAATGAGCAGTTCCGTTGCAAAACTTTTGTGGACAAGTGTATTGGTTATGGCATTGAAGGGGAGCAAATAGACGGTAACAATGTCTTAGAAGTGTATGACACAATAAAAAGAGTGGCGGAAGATTTACGGAAAAACCCAAGACCGTATTTGATAGATGCGGTTACGTTCCGTATGCGTGGACACGAGGAGGCATCAGGCACGAAATACGTACCACAAGAATTATTTGATTTGTGGAGCAGAAAAGACCCAATTACGAACTACGAAAATTATTTGGTAGAAATTGGCGTATTGACACCCGAACAAGTGAAGGAAATTAGAGGAGGCATTAAAGCCGAAATAGAGGCAGCCGTAAAAGATGCCTTCGACAGACCAGACCCTGTGGCAAGTACAGCCGAAGAAATGGACGATATGTATGCCCCTTATACACAGCACGTTATAGCTCCTGCCAACCCAACAAAGACTACAGAAAAACGGTTTATCAATGCCATTTCTGATGCCTTGAGCCAAAGCATGGAAAAATTCCCGAATTTGGTTTTGATGGGACAAGACATTGCGGAATATGGCGGTGCGTTTAAGGTTACAGACGGTTTTGTGGGTAAATTTGGCAAGGCAAGGGTGCGGAATACGCCTCTTTGCGAGTCGGCGATTGTGGGTGTGGCGTTGGGCTTGTCTATCAAAGGCTACAAAGCAATGGTAGAAATGCAGTTTGCGGACTTCGTTACTTGCGGTTTCAATCAGATTATCAACAACTTAGCAAAAATTCATTACCGTTGGGGACAAAATGCCGATGTGGTGGTGCGTATGCCTACGGGGGCAGGTTCTGCTGCGGGACCTTTCCATTCGCAATCTAACGAGGCGTGGTTTGTCCATACCCCGGGGCTAAAAGTGGTGTATCCTTCTAATCCCTATGATGCCAAAGGTTTGTTGAATGCTGCGTTGGAAGACCCGAACCCGTACATCTACTTTGAACACAAGATGTTGTACCGTTCTATTGCCGAACAAATACCTGATGACTACTACACCGTAGAAATTGGCAAGGCAAAATTGGTAAGTGAAGGCAACGACTTGTCTATTATCACTTACGGAATGGGTGTGCATTGGGCAAAGCAAATCATGGCGGAGTTCCCTGATGTGCAAGCAGATATTTTGGATTTGCGTACTCTGTTGCCTTGGGACAAAGAGGCTGTAGCCAAAACCGTAGCCAAAACAGGCAAGGTATTGGTGTGCCACGAAGACTGTTTGACAGGCGGTATTGGTGGCGAAATAGCTGCGTGGATAGGCGAAAATTGTTTTGAGAAACTGGACGCACCTGTCTTGCGAGAAGGTAGTTTGGATACTGCCGTACCGTTTGCCCCACAATTAGAGGCGAATTTCTTGCCGAAACAACGGATAAAAGAGAAGATACAGAGGTTGTTGGCGTATTAAAAAAGTATAACCCTTACAAGGTTTTAGAAACCTTGTAAGGGTTGTTTAAAGTGCTTACTTTGTTTTATACCAAAAATATTCATCAGGTACTATACGTTAATCTTATAACTATGATTAGCAATAATTTCTTGCAAAGTTTTATTTATTTTCATTGTTTTGTTATTTTCGTTAAAAGTGCTTGCTAAGGGAGTAATTTTTTTAGGTAATTATAAAAACAATCGTATATCTAATAACTCTACGTCAAAAAACACCTTATCCAAGTGTAAAAAATCTTTATCAGTAGTCAATAAAGTTGCTTGGATAACATGAGCAGCAGCAGCTATCCACAAATCATTCTTACCAATATTGCGTGCCGATAAAGCAGGTGGTAAGGGCAAGTGAGGCAGTTTTCCTTGACTATATGCGTCTATTTGTCCGTAGGCTTTTATCGTGGGTTGATTATTGATGTCTATTTTGAGTAGAGAGGCTGTAAAATCCTCTACAAATTGTAATTTTTGCACCCCCCATTTGTTTTGTACCCCAAGAGCTTCTAACTCTCCTAATGTAACCACACTAATTGCCAACGTATGAACAGCATATACCTCGTCAAAAACTTGTTTGAAGGCAGGGCTTTTCATTCGCAACAGCAAAATATTAGTATCTAACAAATATCTCATGCTGTTAATTGTGCTAAAAGGTCAGCCAGAGTTTCTGTAGGTTCTTCTTCGGGCAGTTGCCAAAATCCACCTAACTGTCTTACTTGTTCAGGCTGATAATTTTGAGTAGTAATGGCGTGTTGTATGTCAAAAGTAGTATGAATAGGCGTAACAAATTGCAAGAGCCAATCCTCTTGTGCCTTTTGCAGTTCGGCTACAAATCTTTCTATTTTTTGCAACCATAGTTCATTCTGAATGGCTGCAATGGTTTGTAATAAGGCTGTTTTGCGTGGACTTACTATCATAGTAGTTGCTTTGGGTTAATACAAACTTACAAAATTATTTCTCTTTTTGCAATATCACTACCGTATTTTGCAAAGCTAAAAGCAGTTTCTCTATTGAATTACTAAGTTTGAAATTCGTAAGATTTTTATTGAAAGACAACAATAAAAAATCATAACTCACCCTTAGCCCACTCCAAAACCTCTCTAAATGCCTTTACAGTAAAACTGTGTTCTTCCTCCTCAAAGACCTTAGTCAAAATTGTTTTCCCTATTCGTCTATCTTGTTCCATAAAAAGAAGTGTTCTTTGTGCATCTACCAATTCATCTTTTGCACCCAAAGCCACCAAACACAAGCTATTTTTTAGATAAGTAACACTATTCGGCTTATTTTTGCTTTTCCCACGAATAGAAACAGCAGGGTTCAACAATATGCAAGGCAAACCCAACTCCTCACTCAACCAAAACGCCAGAAAGCCACCAAAAGAAGTTCCTACCAATACATCAATCTGATGTTTGATACAAATAATCTCTTAAAATTTCAAAACGCAAAGGTTCTTGCACATAGTCTAAATGCAAGGCGTGAGTTTCCCACCCATATTGCTCCATCAATGCTATTTTTTCTTGGTTAGGACTACCACCCATACCATGTATCCAAATTGCTTTCATCTTCTTCAAAGTATGTTTTCTTTACCTTACCCATTGTTTATCCTTTAATGAAAAAACACATAACTCACCAAAATAGCAGCTACAATCCCGATAAGGTCTGCCCAAAGCCCCGCAGCTACAGCATACCTTGTTTTTTGGATACCCACCGAACCGAAATACACCGCCAAGACATAAAAAGTAGTTTCGGTAGAGCCTTGTAGCACACACGCCAAACGTGCTTGAAAAGAATCTACCCCATAGGTTTTAATGGCATCTACCATCATGCCCCTCGCACCACTTCCGCTAAATGGTTTCATGAGGGCAGTGGGCAGCCCTGCCACAAAATCAGGATTAAAACCGCCTTGTTCACACAGCCACCCCACACCGTTCATTACTGCCTCCATAGCCCCAGCAGCCCTGAAAACACCAATGCCAATAAGCATAGCCACCAAATACGGAATGATTTTGATAGATGTTTCAAAACCTTCTTTTGCTCCTTCTATAAAAATTTCATAGACATTTTGTTGTCTATACAAACTCATGCCCAAAAAACTAACGATAATACTCAAAATCAACAAGCTACTTGTGGTGTTTGAAAAGGCACTTAGTTCGTCTTGGTTCAGGTGCGAAAGGTAGTACACCAAGCCACTAATAGCCACAATGCCACCTAATAACCACGCCAATAATACTTTGTCTAATAAATTGATTTTCTGATAGATAGCTACCAAAATAACCGAAAAAATAAAACCTACAAAGGTAGTAATCAGGATAGGTAAAAATACATCTGCGGGAAATAAGGCTTTTTCTTGCGACCTTACGGCAATAATACTTGCAGGAATTAGCGTAAAACCAGCCGTATTAAGTACCAAAAACATTAGTTGTGGATTGGAAGCCGTATCTTTTTCGGGGTTCAGGTCTTGCATGGCTTTCATGGCTTTTAAGCCCAAAGGCGTGGCTGCATTGTCTAAGCCCAACATATTGGCAGCAAAATTCATAAAAATAGCCCCTAAAGCAGGGTGGTCTTTGGGTATTTCTGGGAACAAACGGCTAAAAAATGGCTGCGTTAGTTTGACTAAAACCTGAATAGCTCCGCCTTTTTCGCCAATACGCATAAAACCCAACCACAAGGTCATTACGCCTGTAAGCCCCAAAGAGATTTCAAAGCCTGTTTTGGCACTGTCAAAAAGTTGCTTGGTGAGTTGGGGCAACACCGTAGCATCTTGGAAAAACAACCATTTGACTACTGCCACCGCAAAGCCAATGAAGAAAAATAATGCCCAAAGGTAGTTTAGCATGATAGAATGAATAGGAATAGAACAAAATAACTGTAGAATGGACTTCAGTCGGGGACACTTAGTTCGTTTATCGTCTATATTTCATAAACGAACTAGGTGTCCCCGAATAAAATCCATTTTACAGTAAAATATTTTTATTGAAATAGACTACAATTACTTCCCTGCAACCTCCTTCAACGCCTCATAATTAGCTTGAATATAATGTTTTATATCGGCTTCGCTAAGGGCATTAGACACAAACAAACTTTCGTATTGCGAAGGAGCAAGGTACACACCACGTTCTAACATAGCCCTGAAATATTTACCAAAAAGTTCTGTATTAGACGTTTTCGCACTGTCAAAATCCGTAACGGCTGCCTCTGTAAAGAACAAACTGAACATAGAACCCAACTGCGTAATGGTGTAGTTCAAGCCCAATTTTTTCATGTTTTCACGCATACCATTTACTAATTGCTTGGTAATGTGTACGGTATTAGTGTAAACTTCGGGGTGCTGTTCCAAATAACGCAACATTGCCAAACCTGCGGACATTGCTATAGGGTTGCCCGATAAAGTACCAGCTTGATAGACTTTGCCTACAGGAGCTACACAGTCCATAATCTCCTTGCGACCACCATACGCCCCTACAGGCATACCGCCACCAATGATTTTGCCCAAAGTCGTGAGGTCAGGCTGAATATTAAGTAGTTCCTGAGCCCCGCCTTTAGACAAACGGAAACCTGTCATTACCTCGTCCAAAATCAATAGGGTTTGGTGTTGGTCGCACAAACTCCGTAATCCTTCTAAAAAGCCTTTGGCGGGTAGCACACAGCCCATATTACCGACTACAGGCTCTACGATAATAGCTGCTACTTGCCCTTTATTAGACTCCAAAAGTTGTTCTACTTCTGCCAAGTTGTTGTATTTGGCGGTGAGGGTGTCATTGGCTACGCCCTGCGTTACACCTGCACTGTCGGGTGTACCCATAGTAACTGCTCCGCTACCTGCTGCAATCAAAAAAGAGTCGCCATGTCCGTGATAACAGCCCTCAAATTTGATGATTTTGGACTTGCCCGTATAGCCTCTTGCTACCCGAATAGCTGCCATACAAGCCTCTGTACCAGAGTTTACCATGCGGACTTTTTCTATGGATTTCACCATGCCGATAATCTGTTCCGCCATTTCTACCTCTATGCGTGTGGGTGCACCATAAGACAAGGAGTTAGGAATGGCGTTGCGGATAGCCTCCTCTATGACAGGGTGAGCATGCCCCAAAATCATAGGACCCCAAGAGTTGATAAGCTCTATGTATTGGTTGCCGTCCTCGTCATACAAATACGCACCTTTGGCAGATTTGATGAACAAGGGATTACCGCCTACGGCTTTGAAGGCACGTACAGGCGAGTTTACGCCACCGGGTATAATTTCTTTGGCTTTATTAAAAAGTTCTTGACTTTTATGTGTGTTTAACATGATAAGCAGTAAATTTTTTGACTTACAAATTTACTATTTATCTCTAAAAAGTGCGGGTTTACGGAGAAAAGATGTAAGTTTAGAATTTTATTGTCTAAACCAAGAAAACTTAGATTAAATAAGAATTTTCACTATTTATCAATAGACTTGTTTAGTTGCTTTTGTGCAGTTTCATATTGGAACACAGATGACACGGATTTTACGGATAAAACACAGATTTTTTGATTCTACATATCGAAAAAACGGCTAAATGGGCATAATTTAGTAAGTTATTTTTCAACTAAACAAGTTCAATATGAATGAAATTTTTAGAAATAACATTTCCTTAATAAATGTTATTTGTTGATAATCAATAAGTTATGAATATACATAAGTGTTTTGCAACTTATTCATTATCAAATATTTATTAAAAATAACATTCATATTGATATAATATGAAAAAATTTATATTCTATCAAGTACCTTCAAAATCAAATTTTCTACGGTAGTTTCGGCTTGTGTATCAAATAAATTGGTGATGCGGTTGGCTACAATGGCATTGGCAGAGAGAACTTCATGCCCCAACAAAACACCTAAGGCATAATAACCTGCTGTTTCCATCTCAAAATTGGTGAGTTTGAAACCAAAAGGGCAAAATTGGTTTAGCTTTTCTACCAAATTAGGAAAACGCAAAGGCACACGCAATTTTCGCCCTTGTGGAGCATAAAAACCGGGACAAGTAACTGTATTTCCTTTCAACAGATCAAAACCAATTTGTTCTACCAAATTATTTGAGCCTCGCACACAGTAGGGGTGAAACGGCAAGCCCAACACATCTTGTAGCCGTTTACTTACATAATATTCCGATTCATTTTGTTTCAAATTGTAAAAGCACATCAAGGTATCCAAGCCAATCGCAGCTACTGAAACCAAATGACTGCCCAAAGGAATGTCTGCCTGCAAACTCCCTGAAGTGCCTACTCGTACAATTTGTAGGGAGGTTAATTCTTGTTTTCGTACTCTTTTTTCAAGGTCAATATTTACCAAAGCATCTAATTCGTGCATCAAAATTTCTATATTGTCCGTACCCATACCTGTCGAGATGACACTGAGCCTTTTTCCTTTGTAAGTGCCTGTATGTGTAACAAATTCACGTTTTTTGCACTCAAACTCTATGCTGTCAAAGTATTTAGACACCTTACCTACTCTGTCGGGGTCGCCTACGGTGATGATTTTAGGAGAAAGATTTTCGGGGCGTAAACCCAAATGATAGACACTTCCGTCTGGATTAAGGATAAGTTCTGAATGAGGAAATTCCATATTTTTATTGTTATTAAATTGGCTAAGTGATAAAATAGTGGCTTGTTATGTTAAATTTACTAAATTCTCTTGCTACTGCAAGCTAAGGATTTTTTTTATTCTTCTTTTGAAATCTATCTAAATTTAGCGTATTTGCTTAGACTTAACCAACATATTGTTTAGTTCGTC
This sequence comes from Cytophagales bacterium, assembly GCA_947457925.1. GTDB lineage: Bacteria > Bacteroidota > Bacteroidia > Cytophagales > Thermoflexibacteraceae > JAAFKA01. Next base: position 32,343 of record CANGYA010000018.1, read on the forward strand.
TTATTGCTTGCCAATGGCTTGGCTAAAAGCAAGTAGAAAAATACAATTAATTAGATTTATTATTGATAATTTAATGATAAATCATTGAATCACCCAAAAAGATACTATGAAAATTATAATTCCTATGGCGGGACGTGGCACAAGATTGCGTCCTCATACGCTAACAGTCCCCAAACCTTTATTGCCTATAGCTGGTAAACCTATAGTACAACGCCTTGTAGAAGATATTGTGAAAGTTTGCAATGAACCTGTGGAGGAAATTGCATTTATCATAGGTGAGTTTGGCGAGCAGGTAGAAAAAGATTTGTTGTCTATAGCCCAACAGGTAGGTTCTGTAGGTAAAATTTACTACCAAGACAAGCCATTAGGTACAGCCCATGCTTTGTTGTGTGCAAAACCTTCTTTGACAGGTAACATTGTCATTGCCTTTGCAGATACACTTTTCAAGGCAGATTTTACTTTGGACAAAAACCATGAAGGCGTAATTTGGGTGCAACAAGTCCCGAATCCATCTGCCTATGGAGTAATTAAAACGAATACAGAGGGTTACATTACAGATTTTGTAGAAAAACCTACGGAATTTGTATCTGATTTGGCTATTATTGGCATTTACTATATCAAAAATGGCGAGGTTTTGAGAGATGAAATGCAATATTTGATAGACAATGACCTTAAAGAAAAAGGTGAATACCAACTCACCAATGCCTTAGAAACCTTGAAAAGAAAAGGTGTAAAATTTGCCCCTGCCCGCATTACCGAATGGTTGGATTGTGGTAACAAAGAAATGACTGTGAACACTAATCAACGGTATTTGGAATATATTAAAGACACACAATTAGTGGCGGAGTCGGCTCAAATCGTAAACAGTGTAATTATTCCGCCTGTGTATGTCGGCAAAAATGCACAGTTGCATAATAGCGTAGTAGGACCTCATGTGTCTATTGGAGATAATACGGTTGTCAAAAATTCAGTGATTAAAAATACGATTGTGCAACAACAAAGCCAAATAGACAATGCCAATTTGCAAAATTCTATGGTAGGTAGCCACGCCAAAGTAAATGGTACAGCCAAAGATTTGAGCATTGGGGATTATTGCGAAGTGAAATTGTAGTATATTCCTAAGCAAGTAGCTTTGTTGGGAGCTAAAATTACTATCATTTGTTAGGTGGTGAAGTTTAGCTGCACACTTCATAAATACTTTTGTTGCAAGGGCTAAATGCCTTGTAATCTTCGAAAAATAGCCCACCTAATAATTGATTGATTATTAGGTGGCTTTTTTATGCTCAAAGATGTAATGCTAAAGGTGTAATCTTTTCTAGTGTCGTGCTATGAATTGTTATACGTAGTCTTCAAGAAGCTCTATAAAGATGACATCTTTCTAAAAGATGTCATCTTTATAGAGCTTCTTGAAGACAATCAAACTTATTTCTTTGAAAAA
>CANGYA010000019.1 GCA_947457925.1 Cytophagales bacterium
AAAAACTTATAGTGAAACTAATTTTTTTCAAAGAAATAAGTTTGATTGTCTTCAAGAAGCTCTATAAAGATGACATCTTTTAGAAAGATGTCATCTTTATAGAGCTTCTTGAAGACTACGTATAACAATTCATAGCACGACACTATTAGTCAATCTATTGCAGGACAAGACTATTTATTGGTAACTGAAAAAACGGATAACTGAAAAACTGTTTATTCAAATCTTTTCAGTGCCATTTCAGACAAAGTTTGCCCTATAGACAGCGAAGACGTAGCAGCAGGGGAGGGGGCATTGCCAACATTGATAATGAAACGGTCTTCTACTATCAAAAAGTCGTCTATCAAACCGCCTGTTTTATCACAAGCCTGTGCCCTAATGCCTGCACCGCCATCTACCAAGTCATCTTCCTGAATTTCAGGCAATAATCTTTGTAAGGCTTTGGTAAAGGCAGCCTTCGAGAAACTGCGGTAAAACTCACCCATGCCTGTTTTCCAATATTTAAAAGCTACTTTTCTGAACCCTGCCCACGACAACGTTTCTAAGGTGTCTTGCAAACTAAAATCTGTTTTTTTGTAGCCTTCACGTCTAAACGCCAACACTGCGTTGGGTCCCGCCTCTACGCCACCGCCAATCATCTTGGTAAAATGCACACCCAAAAACGGGAAATTAGGGTCTGGTACAGGGTAAATCAAGGTTTTTACCAAATACGTTTTGTCTGCACGCAGTTTGTAGTATTCGCCTCTAAACGGTATGATTTTATAGTGTAAATTATCTTTGTTCAAGGCTGCAATTTTATCCGAAAACAAACCTGCACAGTTAATAATCAGTTTGGTCTGGAAAGACTTTTGCGAAGCCGTAATCACTTCGGCATTGTTGTTATACAGTTTGATGTCAATTACTTTTTCGCCTATAAACACCAAACCGCCTTGCTGCATAAATTTTTCAGCATATTTGTTCGTAACTACTTCGTAGTCAATAATGCCTGTGTACGGCACAAAAAGCCCCGCAATGCCCGTAGCATGAGGTTCGTATTGCTTAATTTCTTCGGCTTTTATTTTTTTGATTTTGGTTAATCCATTCGCCAAACCTCTTTCATAAATAGTTTCTAAGGTAGGCAGTTCGTCTGGTCGTGTGGCTATCACTACTTTTCCGCAAAGTTCATACGGTATGTTTTCTTTTTGGGCAAAGTCCAGTAGCATATTGTAACCACGCACACAGTTCAGGGCTTTTAGGCTGTTGGGTTTGTAGTACAAACCAGAGTGAATGACCCCACTGTTGTTGCCTGTTTGGTGTTGTGCCAATTTTACTTCTTTTTCTAAGACGCAAATTTTGAGGTTGGGGCGTTGTTCTATCAACCGCAAGGCTGTTGCCATCCCCACAACGCCACCACCAATAACGACTATATCATATTCCATATATTATTGTGTTTTTGTCCAAAATATCATTTAATTGCAAAAAGGTTACAAATTTCTTATTTTCTATTAGACTTCTTGCTAAAGTCCTTAAAAATTTGTTTGATATTACCCCCACAAGGGTTTAAAATCCTTGTGGGGGTATTTCAAACAGACGTTTATTTTGTAACAACTCTATTAGGGTTTATGAATAATTTTTTGCTATAGCCCCACCCAACCCTGCGAAACGTCGCACCGCCCACAGGGAGGGCTAAAAAGGAGTTATTCATAAACTCTATTAAAGAATAGACTTACATAGATTTTCTAACAACTATATAGTTTGCGAAAATGATTTTAAAAGATAAAAAAATTATTGTAGGCGTAACGGGCAGCATTGCAGCCTACAAAATAGCTTTTTTGGTACGTTTGTTAGTGAAAGAAGGGGCAGAAGTACAAGTCATTATGACTGAAGATGCTACGGCATTCATCACGCCATTGACTTTAGCCACTTTGTCCAAAAAGCCTGTTTTGATAAGTTACCAAAAAGATACTGCGACAGGCGAATGGAACAATCATGTAGAGTTAGGTTTATGGGCAGACTTGTTGTTAATAGCCCCTTGTACAGCAAATACATTGGCTAAAATGGCTACGGGCTTGTGCGACAACCTACTGATGGCGGTATATTTGTCTGCAAGGTGTCCTGTATGGGTAGCCCCTGCCATGGACTTGGATATGTACGCACACCCCAGCACCCAACGCAATTTGGCTATGTTGGCACAATACCCACACCACCAAATTATAGAAGCTACCGAAGGCGAATTGGCAAGTGGATTATCGGGCAAGGGGAGAATGGAAGAACCCGAACAAGTTATCTCCTTATTGAAAACTTATTTTTCACCTATTGAAAGTGTTTTGAAAGGCAAAAAAGTATTGATAACCGCAGGAGGCACACGAGAAGCCATAGACCCTGTACGGTTCATTACCAACCATTCTACTGGCAAAATGGGCTATGCCATAGCCGAAGAATTAGCCCAACAAGGGGCAATGGTTACTTTGGTGAGTGGGGCTACACATCTTGCTGTAAAACACTCTGCCATACAAAAAATAGAGGTAGAAAGTGCTGAGGAAATGTACGAGGTTGTATTACAAAATATTGATAATCAAGCTGTTATTATTCATGCAGCAGCCGTAGCAGATTATACTCCTGTCGAAAAATCTGCCACCAAGATTAAAAAAAATGACAATGAATTGTTTATTCACCTCAAAAAGACAAAGGACATTGCTGCAGCCGTAGGGCAGTTATTACAACCTCACCAAGTTCATGTAGGTTTTGCGTTGGAAACTAACAATGCCATAGAAAATGCAAAAGGGAAATTGGAAAGGAAAAATTTAGATTTTATCGTACTCAATACCTTGCAAGACGTAGGGGCAGGATTTGGGCATGACACCAACAAAATTTATATCATAGACCGCAATGGCACACAAAATTTTGAATTAAAACACAAAAAAGAAGTTGCCAAAGATATTGTAGAGCAGGTAGCCAAACATTTGGCTGCAAAACTTTCATAAGTAGTTAATAAATAACCTCACCCACACCTTCCAACTCAGTTGCCTTTCCATTTGGAGAGGGGGCTTTTTAAGCTCAAAATTGACATAGAACTTTACTTATCCAAATGGAGAGGGCAGGGAGAGGTGATAAAAATATTAATTTACAGAATTAAATATGCCATCTTGATAGGCTTGATGATACAGTAAGTAGTCTTTTTGTACTTGTTGGCTGTAACTAACTACATAGTCCATTAGAGGTTTTACCCAAGCTGTTTGGTGTGAAAAATCTATCAATTCATCTACCACTGCCGAGCCTTGTCTGCCACTACTTCGCAGTTGTGCATAAGCAATAATTTGTGCAAAATACGTAAGCACCTTGTCTAATTTTAAGAGTTTTCCTTTGCACAAACTCAAATCCATTTTGTCTTGGCTGGGTTGTAATTGCTTTAATATATAGGATTTTCCGTCTAAATCTACCGTAGTGAGCAAAGCTGGCGAAGCTATTTGCATACGGCGTTGTATGGCAACGACTCTATCAGCTTCGTTTTTCCAATGAGGTTGTGGGGTTTTTAAGTAGGGTAAAATGGCAGAACTTTGAGCTACTTTTAGGTCTAATAAATAATTGCCATCTTCTCCGCCCTTGCCTGCTACCAAAAGCACGTATCTCTCTAAACCCAAGCTGCCTGTGCCTGCTATTCGGTAGCCTACATCTAAGATTTCATAAAATTTTTGGTCTTTGTGTTCGGCTATGTGCCTTTCTGCCCACTTTTCTATGATAAATTTGATTTGCTCTTTTTTAGCTTTTTCTACCTCACTTACTTTTTCTTCATCAACAATCAACAGCCTTTTTCCATTTTTTAGTACAGTTCTTTTGTTAATTAGTTCTTGCCTTTTGCGTTTGCCTACGGCTGTCAAAAAATCTTTGACCAATCCTTTGGCAGTACGTTGTTCTACCATACTCACATGACCTTTTTGTAAAATATGTGTGTAGTTGTAGATAAAAGAACGGCAAAGTTCGTAGGCAGAGGCTTCGTTGGTATGCAGAGAAACATCTGCTGCCAATACCACACTTACCAACAACCGAGCAATGTCCCACAAACAAGGAGCTAAAATGGCTTCGTCGAAGTCATTAATATCAAAATATTCCAATCCATTATCAGCTTTGTAGCTGCCAAAGTTTTCGAGGTGCAAATCCCCACAAATCCAAGTGAGAGGACTTTTAGACAACGCAGAGTCATTTGGCAAATCTTCATAAAACAAATGGCAAGTACCTCTGTAAAAACGGAAGGCATTTTCGTTCATGCCTGCGTATTTCCGCAAAAGCATCTTGGGAATACGTCCTTCATTATACAATAAAATACGTTGAATAGGAGAGGAGGGGGCTAACATAATGACAGTGAGATTGTTGATGAATTGAAGGTACAAAAAAAATTAGGGATACCAAATAGTTAAGCAACTAATTAGTAAATTAAAACTACTTTATTTGATTTATACAATTATTTTTTATTGTACCTTTAATAAAAATATTTTTTGTGCCTATTAAAAATTTATACAAAACCTGTTAAATTTTTTGCAAAAGTTACTAAAGAGCTTTTATTTGCAATAAATTTTTTAAATCATCTTAAAATTCTATATTGCTTTATGATTACAGCAGCGAAACTCCCCAAAACTATGACAATCTTACCCAAGTTTACTTTGCAACCAGAAGACACTTTAAAAGTTTGTTTTAAGCCTATAGATGTGGAACGGCAGTGGATACGTTGTTCGACTATTGCCAATTTTGTGGCTGCCTATTTCCAAGATGTGGACAGAGACCCCGCATTAGCACCTATTATAGATATCAATCTTTTGTCGACTGTGTTGAACGAATTGATAGAAAATGCAGCTAAATATTCGGCAGATAGGCAGCAAGAAAATGTCTTGATAGTGCATATTTTTAAAAATTCGTTATATGTTTCTATCACTAATGCAGCAATGCAACATCAAGCCAATAAGGTATCGCAACAGCTAAACGCAGATAGAAATGCAGACGAGCTAGAGGAAATGTATATGAATAAACTACAAGATTTGGCAGAAAATGGTTTGGTACAACGCAGTGCGGGCTTAGGTTTACTTATGTTACAAAAAGATTATCCTGTTCAGCTAAAAGCTACTGTCAATAAGGAAGATAACAAATACCTTTTAACTGTAGAAGTTACTTGGAATATTGTACACTAAATTGTAAACTTGTTTTTATTACTTTGACATCAAATAAAATGGCAAGCATTTTCACAAGAATCATTAAAGGCGAAATTCCTTGTTACAAAATAGCAGAAGACGAAAACTATTTTGCTTTTTTGGATATTTCGCCACTCACAGAGGGACATACCTTGGTTGTACCTAAAAAAGAAATAGATTATATTTTTGACTTGGACGACAACACATTGGCGGGCTTGACATTATTCAGCAAAAAAGTTGCAACAGCTATTCAACAAGCTATTCCTTGCCTGCGTGTAGGTGTAACTGTAATGGGCTTAGAAGTGCCTCATGCTCACGTACACCTAATACCCATGAAAAGCATGACAGATATGAATTTTGCACAAGCAAAGTTGAAATTAAGCAAGGAGGAGTTTGAGGCAATAACTACTAAAATACGGCAGTATATTTAGTAGCTGTCTGAGTTAATTTTTAAAGTCCGGAGGACAATTCCATTGTGGCTGTAATATTTATAGAAATTTATGAAACCATTGCGGGTTTATATTTCACTCCTACGGAGTTAATTCAAACAGCTTTTTAGTGTGTTACTCTTTGTGAGTATCATAAAAAAGCTGAATGTTTTATACATTCAGCTTTTTTACTTTCAATTACAATATGAAATTGATTGATTAAGGTTTTCCGTTTTTCACTGTATAATTATCATCAGAAGGAGTGGCTGTGGCTGTTCCTGCCGTATGGTTCCAATAAAGTTGTGTTGCCATCATGTTACGCACTGCCGTATTACTCAATCTTGGAGAAGGACCTACTGCTGGCGGATTGAAAGCCAATGCCCACATATATTGGCGTACAGGCTGTGTGTGCTTAATGCCTTGGTCACTGGTATAACCGGGTACAAAATTTACAAAAGCTGCTATGTCTGCCACTGGTTTATTGTAACCTGTCAAGCCTGCACCACTTGTGCGGAAATATTCCAAAGCTACTTGTGCGTTATTCAACCTTTGTGCTGCATTCAACCCTACTGCTTTCGTATTAGACAAACCTGCGGGCAAAGTAATGCCATCACTACTATCCAAACTTCCGTCCCAATAAGGATCCATCAACGTAACTCTTGCAGGTAGTCTATTGCCGTTAATATTTACTTCTCTCAGCATAGACATTGTAAGGTTGCCACCCAAAGAATTACCCATTAAACGCAACTCTGCCGTAGAAGATAAAACAGAGATAATTCTTTGATATTCTTGTCTATACAGTTGTGTTACGTTCAAGGTAGGGTTGCCTCTTGTGCTGAAACTACCATCTGTTTTTTTCCAACGCATACCAATAGGGCTATTGGCATCATACATTTTCTTTTCAGTATCCACAGGCATTAAACCCCAATCGTCATCTGCAATTTGTACCCAATGGAAAATACCCACATTCCAACCCGCATTTCTCCAATAGTTTTGCACATTTTGCCATTGATTGTCTTGTGTGAACAAGAAACCTTCACGTCTTCTGCCCGTAACAGAGCCTTTCTGCCAACCATGCACATAAATCAAAGTAGGTTTGTTAGGGTCAAAAAAGGCATTAGGTTCTCCTTGTACGTATTTCTGACAACCAGCTACGTCTGTAGTTACAGAATTTTGTTGCGTACCGTAGAAATAAATACCAAAATCATTTACTTCGTAATAATGTGTTTGTAGGCTTTTTGTATCTGCGTCCCATTCTGCAATCGCAGCTCCCGCCAATACTGCCAATACACGAGCTGGACACATCAAAACATTGTTTTGAATAACGGGGGCTTGTGGCAACGTAGTGGTAGTATTGCTACCGCCAGAAGTTGTGTAATTAACGGTAGTGTTACCATTAGTCAATCTGATACTTCTTGCTCCAAATGTATTGGTGCTGTTGCGAGTAGCTGTCAAAACACCGTTAGAGAAAGTTACTGTATATTCGTATCTTCTTAATAGTTCGGCTGCGTGTGCCATTAGGTTGCCCGCTGTGGAAACATAAGGCTCTTGATAACCCGTTACGTTATAACCAACGATTGAACCGTTGATTAACACTCTTGTATCTAACACTCCTGCCAATTTGCTATTGCCTTTTTCGTACACCTCCAAACCTTTTTCCAAACCTCCTTTCAAGGCTTCTGCTAAGAGTTTTTCTTGTGTTAGTTGGGCATCAATAGCTGGTTCTTGTTGTTGTATGCCTTGTTGGGGTTGCTCGGTTACTACTACTTCTTTTTGGCAACTTGTAAAGCCAATTGCAGCAATTCCCAAACCTAATGTAAGTTTTGTGAAATGATGGTTAAAAAATGATTTCATATTTACTGTTGTTTATAGGTTAATGTATTAGAAGTTGCGTTGTAATTGTTGAGTCAAAAATAATATGCTTGCATAGATATTCCAAATAAAAAGAAATATTTTTTGAAAAAGTGTTTAAAAATGCTCCAAAACATACAAGTAAAAATGTTTTTTAAGCTATTCTAATATCAATTTTAAATCTTAATTAATTGAAAAATAATTAGTTAGAATTTAAAATACTTACAAGTGTAATGTTTTAAATTCTTTTGCGAACTTTTGTAAAAAGAAAGATAAATCTGTATTCTTATTGTAAATTTTACACTAATATAATGATTGTATGTAATTTTAGTAGCTTTAAAGTAATTTTTTGCATATAAGCAATTTACCTAAAACAGCCCACAGAATGGATAAATTTTAACTGCTTAGCTAATTTGGCAGTACAGCAATAAATTCTTGAAGAAGTGTAAATGCTAAAATAGAGGAGGCTTATAAACAAACACCCTATAACTTAGTTAAAATTATAGGGTGTTTGTTGTTTGTAGGCAATGAAAAACATTTAAACCTACTTATTTAGTGGCTGGTAACCATAATTGGTAAGGGTTTTTAGCCACTACTAACTTATAGGTATCGTGGTCGTCTAACCAAGGATTCAAGGTTTTTAAAGTCTTGTAATTGGTTTTTTTCTCTTTGGCAAAGGCTGCTAAATCTTCTATGGTTTGGGCTACTTCTACCGTTTGTATTTCATAAGGTTTGTATTTTTCAGACGAAGGCACATGAAAACCGTAGTTTTCTGGATTTTCTATGATTACTTTTAAAGCTAAAATCCTAAAAATGTATCTATATGTTTCTTGGTTAAGGTATAAATCGTAGTAAGAGTTTTCTTTTTGGGCTGTAATGGCTTTTTCCATACCACTCATACCTCTGTTGTAAGAGGCTGCTACCAATGTCCAATTCCCAAATTTATTGTAAGCCTGTTTCAGGTATTTACAAGCTGCTTTTGTAGCCAATAACACATCTCTGCGTTGGTCGACTTGGTTAGAAATTTCTAAACCAAATTCTTTGGCAGTTGTTTTCATAAATTGCCAAATACCATGCGCACCCACACCCGAAGCAGCATATACATCTAACTCACTTTCAGCTACTGCCAAATAGAAAAAATCTTCAGGAATCCCATTTGCTTTTAGCTCATCTTGAATCAACTTTTTCCAACGTCCCTCACGTTTTAGTACAATTAAAGTGGCTGCGTGCTTATAAGAGTTTTGTATCAATTCTCTTTCTAATCTTTCTCGCACATCTACATTGTCCAACGGCACAATTTCACCTGCAAAACTAAGATTGGCAGGTACAGGTACGGCTTCTACTCTCTGCAAATTGGCTTTTTGTGCTTGTAATAGTACAGCTTGGTTGTCGGCTGTAGCATTTTTAAAGCCAAAATTCGTGTGTAACACCCATTGCAATAAAAGAAAAAATATAATATTAGACATAGTTGTTCGGGATAATACTACAATTTTTTGAGTTATTTTACTTTTAATTGTTGCCCCAATGACAATTTATCGGAGGCAAGACTGTTAAGAGATTTTATTTTCTCTATGGTGGTATGATATTTTTGTGCAATTTTCCAAAGAGAATCTCCATTTTTTACGATATGCACACTTACATTGCTTTTTGTAGTAGCAATAGGCGTATTTTTTTTGTTTTGCTTTCCTAATCTATGGCTTGCCAATACCATATTAGTAGTATTTTCTTTGGGTTGTTCTCTTATTTGTGCCGTTTCAGGAACTGTTCCTAATTGATAATACTTTTTGTTGTAAATAGCCAACGTTTGTCCTTTGCGTAGCCTTGTAGAGCGGAGATGATTCCATTTTTGGAGTTGTTTTACTGTAACCCCAAAATGACGAGCTATACTGCCCAAATTATCCCCATTTTTAATTGTATAAATCAATTTACCATCAGAAAGTTTCAAATCTTCTTGTATTTCTTCTTCGGCAGGCTTATTCAATAAAGCTACCACCGAAGAATCTACTTGTGGTAGGTTTTGAACAAAAATATCGTGATGATAATTGATAGAATCTAAAATAATAGCATCTTTTAAAGTAAAATGTTGAATAGAGTCTTTTTTTGTCAAACTCAAATAATAGGCATTGAGAATAGCATTACCCAACAATTCGCCTTTGTGTTGATAACCTTCTGCGGTTAGGTGCAAAAAATCTTTCTTCGCCAAACCACTTTTTTGCCAACGCTGCATAGAATTTCTACTGCCACTCACCTCAAAAAAATCATAAAAAGCACAATTATTTTCAAAGGCTATTTTTCTTAGTAAATCGGCACATTCATAAGTAGATTCTACATTTTTACGTTTATGACATGCTTCTTGCACAGACATAATCAATATGCTACTTTGTGGGCTATAAGTACGTACTGTTTGAATAAACTCTTTAACTTGGCTTTCTAATTGTGGTATTTTTTGTAAGTTTTTTAGTGGATAAATATCATTAATTCCCATATCTATCACTACTAAATCTGGTTTTAATTCGGCTAATTGTTGTGGCAATAAATTTTGTTTGCCTAAACTTCTATACCCTGCACCATTTACTCCTACGCTATTGTAAACAACGCCCTGTTCGTTAGGTGTTTCAAACAACAAGCCGTAGCATTCAAAATACTTTTGTTCAGACGAATTTTTAGCTACAGAAAACTGCAAAATTTCCCCTGCTGCTGCTGGGATTTGCACTTGCACATAAGGCAAACCATCACTGTCATCATTGCAATCTATGTGTAAAGTGTCTTCTAAATTAGAAGTAACTAACTGTAAATCAAAACTTTCTGGTGATTTTTTGCAGTAAATTTTAATTACGTGAGGAGTTTTGTTAAAGTCATCATCTTTAAACCTTAACATGAAGTTGGCTCTTTGGTCTTTGGTGTGTACCGTAATACCCGCCAATCCTAAGTCGTGTTTAGGAATCCACTGCACATTTTTTGAATACTCCCAATAACCTTTGGCAAAAGTAACATAATCTACACCTGCGTGTGTTTTGGCTGCCGAATACGGAAAAACCAAGCCTCTGCCCCCAAAACCAAAAGCATCATGTATTTTTTGGCGTACATGATTGGGGTACATATCTGCTTGAACATGAGAGTCGCCAATATGAAAAATGTTTACTTTTTGTTGGTTACTTTTTTGTAATTTTTCAAAAAAGGGAGCTATTGCATTGTAATTTTCCCATTCAATAAAATTTTTATGGTACTGAACAAAGGGATAGTTATGAGAAAATTTTATATGGTTTTGAATATAATGAGGCTGTGCAATGGAGTCTATTGGAAGGGCATTTGCCGATAATAAAGAAGTAACTTGATTGGGGATTTGCCCCAACAGTGAAAAATTTGTTATCAACCATGCAATAAAACACTGAAAAGTAACTATTTTTTTCATGTCTGAAATAGTTTTTATAGGGAATGTAGCAACAAAGGTAGCTATTTTAAGCCGAATGAACTAATTTTAACTTATTAAAAAAGATGCCAAAAAGCAAGCCCCACCAAATATACTTGGAATCTACCTGCCTTTATTGGGCAAAGAATTGATTTATATAGAAAGACTTGTATCTTTGTGGCGTTTACTTTGGTTCACATTCCTACTTTTATAACGTATGAAAAAAGTCCTGATAACAGGGGGGGCTGGCTTTATTGGCAGTTCGTTGGCAGATAAACTGATAGAAAAAGGCTATTTTGTAGTGTTAGTAGATAATTTGCTAACAGGTTTTTTGCACAAACTACCGTCTAAAGAACTTACAAATTGGCGGTTTATAAAGTGTGATGTCAATAATTATAATGACATAGCACCCGTAATGACCTCATTTTCATTTGATTATGTCTTTCATTACGCTGCTCTGGTAGGAGTAAAAAGAACCTTAGAAAACCCTGTCAAAGTGTTAGAGGATATTCAAGGCATCAAAAATATTTTAGATTTATCCAAGAACACTGGGGTAAAAAGAGTATTTTTTTCATCTTCTTCCGAAGTCTATGGTGAGCCTGTAGTCTTACCACAAAACGAATATACAACACCACTAAACTCTCGTTTGCCTTATGCTGTAGTCAAAAATGTGGGTGAGGCTTTTTTCAGGTCGTACAAGCAAGAGTATGATTTAGACTACACAATTTTGCGTTTTTTTAATACTTACGGAGAAAAACAAAGTACAGATTTTGTAATTTCTAAATTTATTCATGCAGCCTTAGAACATAAACCTATTACTATTTACGGAGATGGGCAGCAAACTCGTACTTTTTGTTACATAGACGACAATATTACGGCTACTATCAACGCATTAGAACAAGATTTGGTACTGAATGATGTTGTAAATATTGGCAATGATAAAATTACGACTGTTTTAGAGTTAGCTCAAATTATTATTAAAGTAACAAACTCAAATTCTCAAATTGTATTTTTACCGCCATTGCCAGAGGGAGATATGACACGCAGACAGCCTGATAATGCCAAAATGAGAACTTTGTTGCAAAGAGAATTACTGCCATTAGAAGAAGGATTGAAAAGAGTAATTGCAAATAGGCAGTTTTAGATAGTCATAAAATTTAGTAGTGCTACATTCGCAATTCTTAATTTATATAATTTTTATGCAAGAGAAAATTATCATTTTAGATTTTGGTTCACAATATACCCAACTAATAGCTCGGCGTATCCGAGAAATGAATGTATATTCAGAGATTCACCCTTACTACCACCCTTTGGAGTTTGACGAAACTGTAAAAGGTGTGATTTTGTCGGGAAGCCCATTTTCGGTGCATCAAGACCAAGCCCCAGACATAGACATAGACCAAATTACGAAAGTTTTGCCTTTGTTGGGTGTGTGTTACGGCTCACAGTTGATAGCCCACAAAAAAGGCGGACAAGTTACGCCATCTAAAATACGTGAATATGGTCGTGCCAATTTGTCTTTTGTCAATACGCAAAATGCTCTTTTACAAGGACTTTCGCCTCATTCACAAGTTTGGATGTCGCATGGAGATACGATTACGCACATTGCAGACCACGAATACGAAGTCATTGCCAGCACAGACCACGTAAAAGTAGCAGCCTACCAACACAAAAATCTTCCTGTTTTTGGCATTCAGTTTCACCCCGAAGTAACCCACAGCACCGAAGGACAGCAACTACTCAAAAATTTTGTTTTAAATATTTGTCAATGCAAGCCTGATTGGACTCCTGCCTCTTTTATAGAAGAAACTATTGAAAAATTACAAAAACAAATAGGTAACGACAAAGTTGTTTTGGGCTTGTCGGGTGGTGTAGATTCGTCTGTGGCTGCCGTTTTGTTGCACAAAGCCATAGGTAAAAACTTGACTTGTATTTTTGTGGACAATGGTTTGTTGCGTAAAAATGAATATGAACAAGTGCTACATTCGTACCAAGACATGGGACTGAATGTAATAGGTGTTGATGCTAAACAAGAATTTTACTCGGCATTGGCAGGACTTACAGCCCCCGAACAGAAACGCAAAGCCATAGGTAGAGTATTTATTGAGGTTTTTGATGTAGAATCTCATAAAATAGAGGGTGTAAAATGGTTGGGACAAGGTACAATTTACCCAGATGTCATAGAAAGTGTATCGGTAAAAGGACCTTCTGCTACGATTAAATCTCACCATAACGTAGGTGGTTTGCCCGAAAAAATGAAGCTCAAAGTGGTTGAGCCTCTTAATACTCTGTTCAAAGATGAAGTGCGTAGAGTAGGCAAAGCATTGAATATCAGTGATTTGATTTTGCAAAGACACCCCTTCCCCGGTCCGGGTTTAGCCATTCGTATTTTGGGAGATATTACCCCAGAAAAAGTAGCTATTTTACAAGAAGTGGACGATATTTTCATTGGCAATTTACGCAAAGCTAATTTATACAATGAAGTTTGGCAGGCGGGTGTTATCTTGTTGCCTGTAAAATCTGTGGGCGTAATGGGTGATGAAAGAACCTATGAAAATGCGGTGTGTTTGCGGGCTGTTACCAGCGTGGACGGCATGACGGCAGATTGGTGTCATTTACCTTACGACTTTTTGGCGAAAGTTTCTAACGAAATTATCAACAAAGTAAAAGGCGTAAACAGAGTGGTGTATGATATTAGCTCAAAACCGCCAGCTACGATAGAGTGGGAGTAATATTTTTGTGTATTTTGAATATATTTTCGTAGAACTAACATGGTAAAATGTTAGTTCTTACCTTTTAGTTTATTTTATGTCATTATATATTTCAATTTAAAATGTCAAGAAAACCCTTACCTTTATTCGAAAAAGTTACCATTACAGACTATGCAGCCGAAGGAAAAAGTTTAGCACGTATAGACGGACAAGTTGTATTTATAGATGGAGGCGTACCCCAAGATATAGTAGATTTACAAGTTACGTACAAGAAAAAAAGCTACATGGAGGCACAAGTAGTGAAAATTCATCACTATTCGCCCCTAAGAACGGCAGCTTTTTGTGAGCATTTTGGCACTTGTGGCGGTTGTAAATGGCAACACTTAGATTATACAGCCCAACTGCGTTACAAACAACAGCAAGTTGTAGATGCTTTAGAACGGATTGGAAAAGTAACTTTGCCCAACTGCGAACCTATTTTGGGTTCTGCCAAAACTAAATATTATAGAAATAAATTAGATTATTCTTTTTCTAATAAAAGGTGGCTAACAAAAGACGAAATTGTTTTTACAGAAAATCAACCGCCATTGCCAGCAAAAGAATTGTATGCCTTGGGTTTTCACGTACCGGGACGTTATGATAAAGTGTTAGACGTAAAAAACTGTTATTTGCAGCCTTCGCCTTCTAATGAAATACGCCTTTCTTTGCGAAAATTAGCCATTGACAACAACCTTACATTTTTTGACATCAAAAACAAGGGGGGCTTATTTAGAAACTTGATTATTCGTACAGCTAATACGGGTGAGGTCATGGTTTTGGTGTCTTTCTATGAAAATGACCAACAAGCTATCACTTTAGTTATGGAACATTTGAAAGCTAATTTTCCACAAATTACTTCACTTTTGTATGTCTATAACCCCAAAGGCAACGAAACTTTCAATGATTTGGAGATAGTTTGTTATCATGGCAAGCCGTATTTGACAGAAACTATGGAAGATTTGCAATTTAGAGTAGGAGCAAAATCTTTTTACCAAACCAATTCTGCACAAGCCTACGAACTTTACAAAATTACTCGTGATTTTGCCCAACTGACAGGCTCGGAAGTGGTGTATGACCTTTATACAGGTACAGGTACGATTGCAAATTTTGTAGCTAAAAAATCTCGGCAAGTCATTGGTATAGAGTACGTTGAACAAGCCATAGAAGATGCAAAAGTTAATTCCCAAATCAATAATATTACGAATACCTTGTTTTATGCAGGGGATATGAAAGATTTGCTAACACCTAAATTCTTGGAAACTCACCCTCGTCCAGACGTAGTGATTACAGACCCGCCAAGGGCAGGTATGCACGAAGACGTAGTGAAAATGTTGTTACAAATAGCTGCCCCTCGCATAGTCTATGTAAGTTGTAACCCTGCCACACAAGCCAGAGATATACAATGGTTAGATGAAAAATATGCAGTAAAACGCATACAACCTGTAGATATGTTTCCGCATACGCACCATGTAGAAAATGTAGTGTTGTTAGAGTTAAAATAAAATAGCACAAAGAGATGTAAGATGAAGATGTATCAAGAAATGTTATTTCCAAAATTTCTAAAAAGGTTACTCATATTTGAGTTAAATAGCAATTTTTTTCCTAAATATCTTCAATTTCTAAAACATTTTTAAAATTGGTATGTTATCGTACTATTAATGCTAATTTAAAACAATAACATACTAATTTTATGCGTGTATATCCTATTCAGGTACTATCAAAGGCTACGTTGGTATTGGCACTATGGGCTTTTGCACAAACAGCTTTTGCCCAAAAAACAGGTTCTATTATCGGCACTATAGTAGATAAGAAAACCCAAGAGGCATTGATTGGCGTAACCATACAAGCCGAAGGCACTACAGCTGGCGTGGTTACAGACATAGAAGGCAAATACAAACTCACTTTGCCGATTGGTAGCTATAATATTAAAGCAAGTTTTATAGGCTATAAAACCGAAACAAAGTACAATATCGTCATCAATTCGGGCAATGTGGGCATTCTCAACTTTGAGTTGGTAGAAGAAGAAACACAGTTAGAAGGTGTAGAAGTAGTAGCTAATAAGTCCATTAATGTGGCGAATAATATTACGCCTTTGTCTGTGCAGAAACTAAGCACCGAAGAAATTAAGAGTAATCCCGGTGGCAATTTTGACATCTCGAGAGTCGTGCAAACCCTACCCGGGGTAGGTGGTACATCTGGCGGTGGTGGTTTCCGCAACGACATTATCATCAGAGGGGGTGCACCCAACGAAAATGTTTACTATCTGGACGGTATAGAAATTCCTGTATTGAACCACTTTTCTACGCAAGGCAGTGCAGGAGGTCCCGTAGGTATGTTGAATGTGTCGTTTATAGAAGATGTTACCCTAAGTTCTTCGTCTTTTGATGCCCGTTATGACAATGCGTTGGCTTCGGTTTTTCAGTTTAAACAACGTGATGGCAATACAGAGAGGTTTCAGGGTAATGTTCGTTTGAGTGCTACCGAATTAGCAACTACGTTTGACACGCCTTTAGGCAAAAAAACTTCTGCTTTGTTTTCTGTTCGCCGTTCTTATTTGCAATTCGTATTTGCTGCCTTAGATTTGCCTATTCGTCCCGATTATTGGGATTTTCAGTACAAAGTTACTCACAAAATTAACCCTAAAACCACCATTACGGCGTTGGGCGTAGGGGCTATAGACATTTTTTCTTTTGGCAAACCTCGCAATGCCACGCCTGAAAACATCTACACTTTGCGGTCTTTGCCAAGCGTAGAGCAGCAAAGTTATACGGTTGGTTTTTCGTTAAAAAGATTGTTGAACAATGGTTATTTGAACATTGCTTTGAGCCGAAACGAATTTAACAACCAATTAGAAAGATACGAAGACCAAGAAAACAAGAGTGCCAACACCCGAATTTTACGGTCTGTAAGTACCGAAGCCGAAAATAAACTACGCATAGACGTAAACAAAGTGGCGGGGAAATGGCAATACAGCTACGGAGGTGTGGCTCAATTGGTGCAGTACCGCAATGATTTTTTTGCGCGTATTCGCCAAGAAATCAAAGACACTAACGGACAAGTGGTGCAGCCTGCCGTTGTTACGAATTTCAATAGCAGTTTGGATTTTCTGCGGGCAGGTTTGTTTGTGCAAACTTCACGTACTTTTTTCAATGACAAGCTAAGAATAGCAGCAGGTTTGCGGTCAGACATGAATACTTTTATGTCTTCGGGCATGAACCCCTTAGAAACTCTTTCGCCAAGAATAGCCGTATCCTATTCGTTATCAGACCGTTGGAATCTTAATGCTTCAGTGGGTAACTATTACAAAATGCCAATTTACACCGTTTTGGGTTACAAAGACGCACAAGGCAATTTTGCGAATAAAGACAATAAATATATTCGTAGTACGCACTATGTAGCTGGTTTGGAGTTTATTCCACGCCCAAGCACCCGTTTTACCTTAGAGGGTTTCTACAAAGACTACGGCAACTACCCTGTTTCCCTGCGTGATGGCATTTCTTTGGCAAATCAAGGAGGCGAATTTGGGGCTATTGGCAACGAAAGAGTACAGAGCATAGGCGGCGGCAGGGCGTATGGTTTTGAGTTTTTTGTGCAACAAAAACTGAACAAAGGCTTTTTTGGTGTTTTGTCTTATACCTTTGTAGTCAGCGAATTTTCGGGAACAGACGGCAAAAACATAGCTTCTGCATGGGATAACCGCCATTTGATTTCGGGTTTGTTGGGTAAAAAATTCAAGAGAAACTGGGAGGTTGGTTTGCGTTATCGTTTTGCGGGAGGTGCACCTTACACACCGTTTGACTTGTTGGCTTCGCAACGCAATTACTTGACCTTAGGCACAGGTGTATTGGATTTTGCAAGATTGAACAGCGAAAGATTAGGGGCTTTCAGTCAATTAGATATTCGGGTAGATAAGAAATGGAACTTTACCAAATGGACATTGGATTTGTTTTTAGACATTCAGAACTTATTGGTAACGGCAAATCCGCAGTACCCGAACTATACGTTTACTCGTACTGCCGACAATTCGGGTTTCCAAACTACCGATAATTTGCCGATTCAAACAGACGGCAGTAATGCCATTCCCTTGATTTTGGGCAACCAAGCAGGCAGACCTTTGCCGACTTTGGGCTTTATTGTGGAGTTTTAGTAGCTAAAACCCCTGAAGATTTCTTCAATCTTTAGGGGTTAAAAATTCCCTATCCTTTCGCCACCTGCACTAAACAGTTTATCTATTGTTAAAATTCTACTCCGTTATATATTCCAACTCCACATCTTCCTTAATAAGTGCAGTGGCATCAAGCAAAGGTATGATAAAACGGTTAAAAATAGTATTTTCGGTTTTATTATGTAAAACTCCTCGTGCCGTCCCAACAGTTACGACCAATAATTGACGCATGAAGTCTTTGGGAACAGATAAGGTATTGTTGTCTGTATTACTAAACGTATTCCAATCTTCCTCACTAAGTTGAAAGTAGCATGAAATTTCTATTAACAAAAAAGTAGCATTCTTTTGTTCAAAACGAAAACCCGTAAAAACTGCAATGGTTTTTGTATTTTTATCTGTGGCAAAACCTATGCTGTTATTAAACATCACCTTTTCGCCTTGCTTGAAACTGTCTTCAATCATGGCAAATTGTTCTGTTTTGATAGATTTTAGGGCAAAACTATATTTCTTTTGCTTTTTCATAATTAGGCTACCATTTCACTAATTGGTTGTTTGTCTTGTTCTTTATAGGTCTGGTTCTTGTTAGCGTAATTTTTAGGCTTTGGCAAATGAACTATTGGCGAAGATGTAGAAAAATCTATGACAGAAGTTGTTGTACTTACTACATTGATGAGTTGCATATCCAATGCTTTCTCCAATTTACAAATGGTTTCCAAAGTCAGATTTTCAGAACCTTTTAATACTGTATGAATAAATTGAGGAGAACAAGCCATTTTTTCGGCTAATTCCTTTTGCGTCATGTTTTTTTGTTTTAAAACAGAGCCAATTCTTACTGCTATCTCAAAAGATATATCAAGCCAAGCCTCATTGTCTTGTCGCCATTGGGCTTCTGCAAGCCAATTTGTAGGTTTGGCGTTGGCAAATAATTTCTGTTTAATTTTCTCTATGCTCATAAAATTTAGTTTTTTTAGAATAATTCAAAAGTTTCTAAGTCATCATCTCTGTCTATTAGAAAGTTTCTTGTCAATTCAAGTTTTTCTAATTCTTTTTCAAGATGTGGTCTATCCATTTTTTTAGTTAATTTGATAGTACCACCAGAAACAACGAATAAATTACTTTCTACTCGAATAGCATAAATTCTTAACCAACTGCGTTTACTTTTATCCCTTTCATAAGAGCTATTGCTAAAATCTTTGTTATCTAAGGGTTTAAATAATGTATTTAAACTAAATGTATCTAACCCTTGCCCACATTCTTTGGCATAGTTCAATATATTTTGCTTCATTTTTTTTGCCTCTTTTTGTGTTTTCAAGATAGCTTCATCAATAGTAATTCCTTTATAATGTCCATAAAATAAATCGTCTTTATGTTCCTCAAAAAATGACCTTAGATAATCAGTATCTTTCAGCCACAAATTAAATAGCCTCTGCCATTCGTCAACTTCCTGATTATCATATTGAACAGAGTACAGATGTTCTTCTACTATTGCAAATGTATCAATAATTTTCATAAAAATCAACATATAGGTTTATCTTTGAATAACTTTAAAGCAAAAGTAATAAAAACCCTCACAAGGTTTTTGAAACCTTGTGAGGGTTAGCAAAATTACCCTCTCGCCACCTGCACCAACAACTTATCTATCTCCGCCTTAAAATGAGCCTTAAACTCGGCTATGGTCATGCTACCCAAGTCGCCTTCGCCTTTTTTGCGGACAGACACCTTGCCTTCGGCAGCCTCTTTTTCGCCCACTACCAGCATATAAGGCACTTTCATTACTTCGGCATCACGTATTTTACGACCAATTTTCTCGTCCCTTTCGTCTAAGAACCCACGAATATCTACTTCTTGGAGTTCGTCATACACACTTTGGGCGTAGTCTTGGTACTTTTCAGAAATAGGCAACACCGCAATCTGTTCAGGAGCTAACCATAACGGGAAATTACCCGCACAGTTTTCTATCAGTACCGCCACAAATCTTTCCATAGAACCAAACGGTGCCCTATGTATCATCACAGGTCTATGTCTTTGGTTATCAGAACCGATGTATTCGAGTTCAAAACGGTTCGGTAATTGGTAATCTACCTGAATAGTTCCTAACTGCCAACGTCTGCCCAAAGCATCTTTCACCATAAAGTCCAATTTGGGTCCATAAAACGCAGCTTCGCCATATTCCACTACCGTTGGTAGATTTTTTTCGGCTGCTGCCTCCATGATGTCCTTTTCGGCTTGTTCCCATAGTTCCTCGCTGCCTATGTATTTTTCTCTGTCTGTCTGATGACGCAAAGAAATTTGGGCGGTGTACTCTTGGAAACCCAAAGAACGGAACACATATAACACCAAATCAATTACTTTCTTGAACTCCTCCTTCACTTGGTCGGGGCGACAGAAAATATGGGCATCGTCTTGTGTAAAGCCACGCACCCTTGTTAGTCCATGCAACTCACCACTTTGTTCGTATCTATACACCGTACCGAACTCCGCCAAGCGCAAAGGTAAATCACGATAAGAACGTGGTTTAGTCTTGTAAATTTCGCAGTGGTGCGGACAGTTCATTGGTTTCAACATAAACAACTCGTCTTCTTCGGGTGTGTGTATCGGTTGGAAACTATCTTTTCCGTACTTCGCCCAGTGTCCCGAAGTTTCGTAGAGTTTTTTGCTTGCAATATGTGGCGTAACCACTTGTAAATAACCAGCTTTTACTTGTGCTTTTTTCAAGAAATTTTCTAATCTATCTCTCAAAACTGCACCCTTCGGCAACCACAACGGCAAACCCATGCCTACTTTTTCAGAAAAAGCAAACAATTCAAGTTCTTTGCCTAATTTTCTATGGTCACGTTTTTTGGCTTCTTCCAACAAAGTCAAATAATCTTTCAATTCTTTGTCTTTCGGAAACGTAATGCCATAGATACGAGTGAGTTGCTTGCGTTTTTCATCTCCACGCCAATACGCCCCTGCTACGTTGAGGAGTTTTACGGCTTTGATGAAACCCGTATCAGGAATATGCCCGCCACGACACAAATCTGTAAAATTTCCTTGTTGGTAAAACGTAATTTCGCCGTCTTGCAGTCCGTCTATCAATTCGAGTTTGTACTCGTCGCCTTTTTGGGTGAAATAGCTAATAGCATCTGCTTTGCTCACTTCTTTGCGAATGAACTGATTTTTTTGGCGGGCTAATTCCAACATTTTCGCCTCTACTTTCTCGAAGTCATCAGACGAAAAAGACTTGTCGCCAAAGTCCACATCATAATAGAAACCGTTTTCGATGGCAGGACCAATACCGAATTTCGTACCGGGATACAAGGCTTCTAAGGCTTCTGCTAAGAGGTGGGCAGACGAGTGCCAAAAAGCCTGTTTGCCGTCTGTGTCGTTCCACGTCAGGAGTTTTACTGAACAGTCCGTTTCGAGAGGTCTGTTTGCCTCTACAGTTTTACCATCAACTTGTGCAGCCAATACATTGCGAGCCAAGCCTTCCGATATGGACAGAGCTACGCCCATGCTATTTGTGCCTTTTGGATATTCTCTTACCGAGCCGTCTGGCAGTGTTACTTTAATGTTCATGAGTATATTTGTTTATCCACACTTGCCTACAACTGCAAGGGGTAAAGGCAAAGGTAGGGAAAGTAAGCTCAATTTACAAAAGCAATTTGTACCATTAAGTCATTTTTCTTACATTTACTAATCAAAAATCACAAGTAAAGTAAGATAAGTGATAAGGCACAATGATTAATTAGTAAATTTTTAATTGAAAATTATTTTAAATTAAGTAATTAGAAAAAATAAATGTACCACAGACTTTATTCTGTAATCTCTTGATAATCAAAGACTCACAGACTAAAGTCTGTGGTACAATATTATCAATTAATTAGTTACTCTTACTTATTTTAAATTATTTACTATCAAGCTATTTGCCCAAAACTGAATGTACTTTAATAGTTTCTATTTACCTAAAATAATTTTTTAACTCTATATCACTTACATTAGCTAATATGAACTTTGCCACATTATCAATCCTCATAGAACAAAAATACATAGATGTTCAACAACACCCTACTGCCCCTTTATTCATTTACAATTATTCGCAATTAGCTCAGTATGAAAGAAATTGGAATGAATGGACGTTGGCGTGTAGAGGGCTGATACTCAATGACAAAAATGAAGTAGTCGCCAGACCTTTTGCAAAGTTTTTTAATATAGAAGAACACAACACAAGTGAAATTCCACAAGAAAACTTTGAAGTGTATGAAAAGTTAGATGGTTCTTTGGGCATTTTGTACCATTGGGACAAGCAGTTTTACATGGCTTCAAGAGGTTCTTTTGACAGTGTGCAGGCTCGGCGTGCCAATGAAATTTTACGGCAACGGTACGCACACATTTTGCATGGTCTAAATCCTACAAAAACCTATCTTTTTGAGATTATTTACCCCGAAAATCGTATTGTGGTAGATTATGGAGCAATGGAAGACGTCATTTTATTGGCGATTATAGATACACAAACAGGCGTAGAAGAAACTCTAACAGACATCGGTTTTCCTTTGGTGAAAAGATATGACGGCATCAAAGACATTCACCAATTAAAACAACTCAATGAAGCTAATCGAGAAGGTTTTGTGATAAAATTCCGTTCTGGCTTTCGGGTAAAAGTTAAATTTGAGGAATATGTACGTTTACACCACATCATCACACAAGTTTCTTCAAAAGATATATGGCTACATTTGTCTAAGCAAGAACCTTTGGATAAACTTTTAGACAAAGTACCTGATGAATTTTATCGTTGGGTACAACAAACCATTACAAAATTACGCCAAGAATATGCAGATATAGAAACTTATTGTCAAAAACACTTCAAAATACTACCTACACGCAAAGAAACTGCCTTGTATTTTCTTACTTTGCAATACAACAACGTATTATTTGCAATGTTGGACAATAAAGATTATGCCCCTTTGATTTGGAAAATGATAGAACCTCCATTTGAAAAACCTTTTGCTAATGCAGGAGAGTAAAATGTCAAAACAAAAAACCTATAAAGACTTTGAGCTTTATAGGTTTAAAAAAATTAAAATAAAGTATTATAGTTCTTTCATTAAGTAATTATACAAATTAACCATTGCTTCAATATCTCTTTTATCTACTTTCTCGTCTGGCGTATGTACATTTTCTTCGGGAGCCCCTATAAAACACCAATCAAATGGGTAGGGAGAACTTTGCAATTCTTTGCCATCACTGCCACCTGCCGACTCTACTTCTAATTGAAATGGAATCATAGATTTTTCGGCTAAGGCTATGAGTTTATTAACAAAAGACCTGCGAGGCAACAAACTATCTCTTATAGAAATGGCAACGCCCTTGCCCGCCAAAACGCCAGCCGTAACCCATGTTATATCACAAATCAATGCTTGTTGTACCTTGTAATTTTCATAAATGTACTTAGCCAAAAAAGGCACAGTGCCACCGCCAACTTCTTCGTAACAAGAGAAAACTATAATGCCGTTTTCCAAAGTTTCTGCTACCTTTAAAGCCACCCAACAACCCAATCTGTTATCCATATAGCAAGACTGCACATAATCATTTGTTTCTCTGAAATTGCACACAAAAGATAAGTCTGTTCCTCTATCTATCTCTCTATCAGCCTCATAGGTTATTTTTTTGTCTTTTTCATCTTTGCCTTCATCTACAATATGCAAAGAACAAGTTACCTCACCTTTACTGTCTTTTCCTTTGAGTAGGTAGCCGTCTTTTATGCGAGGACCTCCTATTTTTACCAACTCTTTTTCGTAACGCACCATGTACCCAATGGAGTCTATATGGGCAAAGATGGCAGTTTTGGGTTTACCAAAAACTAAAATAATACAATCTTGAAAATCATCGCCTGCAATAATTTGAGGTTGTACCTTCCAGTTATTTTGTTCTTGCTCAATATAATTTAATAAAAAATCTGTCATGGCTCTTTCGTTGCCAGCAGGAGCATGAATAGCACACAAAGTTCTAAGCAGTTGTGTATCATAAATATGCTGATAGGTATGATTAAGGGTACTTGAGGAGGAGGGAATGGGTGTGCTATGCACCACAGAGTCATCGTACATCATGGTTGCGTCATGGTTGATTATTGGCAAAATTAGTTTTTTAGCACTAAATTAAAACTATTGTGTAGCATTTATTTTAATCTATTTCTAAGAACTTACATATACTTGCCCTTCTATAATAGTTACAATGTATTTTCGCAGAGGACGGCAGGGTTTACCAGATTGTTCTTCGCCAGATTGTAACTGAAAACGGTAAGTGTGCCATGGGCATACAATTTCTCCTAAATAATTTACTTTGCCTTTGCTCAAACTTTCGCCCAAATGCGGACAAGCATCATCAAATACATGAATAGCTGTGGCGGTACGCACTACACAAATAATGGTTTGGTTGGGTAGTCGCATACGCAAAGGTTGATTAACAGTCGTTGCTTGCTGTAGATTTTCTATTGAATCAAAGAGTAAATACATTTTAAATAATATTTTTTTAAATAAAATTTTTATGAAAAATTTAAACCTATACTATTCGGTTAAGGATTTCCTCAAATGGTTTTAAACCCTATCGATACAAGTCAGCTAAATTTTTGACACCGATAACCTCTTTATCTATTAAAGCCGACTAAAATAACTTTTCGTCTTAATAAAACTGCCCTTAGATAGTGAATTGCTTGACAAAAATTGTAATTGTTTAATTATTTCGAGTACCTTTGGGCTATAAGTCATTGTAAAATTGTGCGTTGTAGAAGTCAGAACTTTACAAAAGTACATCTTTACTTTGACTTATTTTGCTTTTTTTAGCCGAACAGCATTGGATTAAACTCTATGCTACAACTTTTATTTCAGACAAGCAGTAGTTCTCGTTACATACAATTTTAGATTAATTAGCTCATGTTTTTACCTAATAAACTTCCCTTTGTAGGAACAACCATTTTTACGGTGATGTCTGCCTTAGCCCAACAACACCAAGCCATTAATCTTTCACAAGGTTTTCCCGATTTTGATTGTTCACCCGATTTAATAGATTGGGTAAACCATTTTATAAAAAAAGGATATAACCAATATGCTCCCATGACAGGCGTGCAGGTATTGAGAGAACAAATAGCCGAAAAAGCTACACAATTGTACGGTTTTACGTGCAACCCTGATACAGATGTTACGGTTACTTCTGGGGCTACCGAAGCCTTATTTGCAGCTATAGCTGCGGTGGTAGAAAAAGGCGATGAGGTCATTATTTTTGAACCTGCCTACGATAGTTACAAGCCCGCCATTGCTTTGTGTGGCGGTATTACTGTGCCTATTGCTTTGCAAGCACCTCATTATCAAATAGATTGGCAGGAAGTAGCACAAAAAATTTCGCCAAAAACTAAGCTCTTCATCTTAAACACCCCACACAACCCTACAGGCACAACAGCCACCCAAACGGATATGTTGGCATTAGCAAAATTGGTGCGAAACACCAACATTTTTTTGATAGGAGATGAAGTGTATGAACATATTATTTTTGATAATGAACAACACCAAAGTTTATTGCTTTATCCAGATTTAGCAGCAAGAAGTTTTGTAATTTCTTCTTTTGGTAAAACTTTTCATACTACAGGCTGGAAAGTGGGCTATTGTGTAGCTCCTGCCGAATTGTCTAAGGAATTTCGGAAAGTTCACCAATATTTAACTTTTAGTACAGCTACACCTTTTCAGTATGCCATAGCAGAATATTTGAAAAATCCTACAAATTATTTGTCTTTGCCAGCTTTTTACCAAGAACGTAGAGATAAATTTTTAAACTTACTAAAAGGCACGAAATTTAAGTTACACCCTGCGGCGGGCACCTACTTTCAATTAGTAGATTACAGTGCTATCAGTCAAGAAAAAGATACGGATTTTGCGGTTCGGCTCACCAAAGAAATAGGGGTGGCAGCCATTCCTGTATCCGTTTTTTATAGTGAAAATGTACCTCAAGGGCAGTATTTACGTTTTTGTTTTGCCAAAAAAGATGAAACCTTAGAAAAAGCTACGGAAAGACTGCACAAACTATAAAATTTTATGTCTGACAGAAAAAACACCTACACATATAACCCCGATTTACCAATTATCAAAGCAAATTGGCGGGGCAATAAAATGATTGGCGACCAATTTGCCTATGAGCCTTTGGTACTGCCCAAACCGTTTTCAGAGATTCTGAAATGGCAGATTACTCGCAATCCACAGCGACAAGAGAAAAAAAATGAAGGATTTAAGTTAAAAACTATCAATAACCCTACTCTTTTTAATACAAAAGAAGATGGTATTGTTTGGATGGGGCATTCAAGTTTTTTTATCCGCCTTAATGGAGTGAATATATTGACTGACCCTGTGTACCAAAAAATTCCTTTTGTGCCACATTTGGCTACACCGCCTTGTAAGACCGAAGAAGTGCGTCATCTCGACTATATTTTGCTTTCTCATGACCACAGAGACCATTTCGACGAAAAAACATTGGCTATCATCTTAAAAAACAATCCACAAGCCCAAGTTTTGATGCCTTTGCGTATGGCTAATTTATTGCAAACAGTAAATAGTACGGCAAAGTACCAAGAGGCGGGCTGGTATCAGTCGTATAATTTACCTCATAAAGATTTGAAAATCAGTTATTTACCTGCCAAACATTGGTGCAGACGTGGGCTGACAGATGTAAATAAAATACTGTGGGGAAGTTTTATGCTTACAACGCCTCAAATTTGTATTTATTTTGCAGGAGATACGGGCTATGACCACCATTTTAAGGAAATAGCAACTCTTTTTCCAACGATTGACGTGGCATTCATGCCGATAGGGGCATATAAACCACCATTTATTATGCAAGAAGTTCACGTCAATCCGTATGAAGCCGTACAAGGCTTTAATGAATTACAAGCACGCCATTTTATACCTATGCACTACGGCACGTTTGATTTAAGTGATGAACCTGTGGGAGAGCCTATTAAAATTGTTCAAAAATTATATGAACAAAAAACCTTGCAAGGCACACTACACGCCCCAGCTATTGGAGAAGTGTTGCCTCTTGGTAATTTTTTCCGAAAATAAGAAAGTTGAGGAATAAGTTATTTTGGGTTAAATTTTTCTATTGATAATAGAGTTTATGAATAACTCCTTTTTAGCCCTCCCTGTGGGCGGTGCGACGTTTCGCAGGGTTGGGTGGGGCTATAGCAAAAAATTATTCATAAACTTTAATAAATAGTTTACAAGTGATTTTTTTATTATTCATCAACTTTTTGGCTCAAAAATCTTTTTTAGATAAATTGCGTTATAGATTTTACCTTACTTTTTTACCACTAAATAATTTCACTATGGAAGACATTGTTGCTTTAATTATGATTTTTGGGGTATTTCCCATTTCCATTACAGGTATGGTGATGTACTACAAACTGAAACGTATGCAGTTGAAAGAGGGCGGAGCTACCCAACTTTCTAAGGAAGACTACGAATATATCAAGTCTTTGGCAATGGAAAACAAAGAATTGCGAAAACGAATAGAAAACATGGAGTTGATTATGCACGAGGCTGCTTTGCTGTCGGCAGATAACAAAAAATAAGTAGAAAAAACAGCCCTATAAGAGTTTTAATCTTGTAGGGCTGTTTTTTATTTACCAATATATTTTAAAAATTCTAATCTGGTAGCTTCTTCCTGAAACTTACCACTGTAAGAAGCCGTAACGGTGCTGCTGTTCACATCTTTGATACCTCTTGAAGATACGCACAAATGTTCTGCATCTATTAATACGGCTACGTCATCTGTTTGTAAAGCCATTTTCAAATCTTCGGCTATCTGTACCGTCAATCTTTCTTGCACTTGTGGACGTTTGGCATAATACTGCACAATCCGATTAAGTTTTGACAAACCTATCACATAACCATTAGAAATATAAGCCACATGAGCCTTGCCTATGATTGGTACAAAGTGATGTTCGCAATTAGAATAAAAAGTAATATTTTTTTCTACCAACATTTCTTTGTATTGGTACTTATTTTCAAACAGTTTGATGTCTGGTCTGTTTTTAGGGTTCAAACCACTAAAAATTTCTTGGACATACATTTTTGCTACTCTGTGGGGTGTTCCTTTCAGGCTGTCGTCTGTGAGGTCTAAGCCCAAAATATTCATAATAGCCTCGAAATGTTTCTCTATTTCCTGCATTTTGCTTGTATCGTCCATCAAAAACGCATCAGGACGCAATGGGGTGTCATAAGAAGTAGCAATATGCTCGTCGCCTATTGCATCAATCAATGCCAATTCGTGATTAGCCTCCTCTTGCTGATTGATTTTAACATTATGCTTGTGAATTCCGTTACCATTAGGCAGGATATTCAACAAAATTTCGTTCTGTTTCATAAAGAGTAATTTTGAGGTCGTGTTTCTGGTCTATATGTCTGCGTAAGATGTTGTAAATCACAATAGCAATATTTTCGGCGGTAGGATTTAAGTTGGCAAACTCTGGGCTGTCGAGGTTAAGGTTGCGGTGGTCAAATTTATCCAAGACCTCTTTTTTTATGAGTTCACTCAGCACTTTCATATCCATTACATAACCTGTTTCGGGGTTTACTTCGCCCACTACCCGAACTATCAGTTCGTAGTTATGCCCATGAAAATATTTGTTATTGCACTTGCCGAAAACTTCTTCGTTTTTCTCGTCAGACCAATTTGGGTTGTGCAGACGATGAGCTGCGTTGAAGTGTTCTTTGCGAAAGACTGCTACTTTCATTGAATTGTAAGTTAAGATTGCTTTTAAATGTAAAACTAACGTAAGGTAGCACAAAAGACTACTTTTAACACAAAATTTATGCTGTAAAAGTTCAATAGATGAATAGCTAAACTTACTTTGCTTTACTGAAATACTGTATGACTAACTAAGAGTGTTTGTTTTTTGTTTAGGTTTTTGTATCAAAAATTAAACAAAAAAGATACTGTGTGAAAAACAGTATCTTTTTTGTTTAATAGATATTATTAAGATTTTGTAACATAGACTTTAGCCTATGCAGTAACTACTTGATTAGCAATATATTTACGCACAGACTAAAGTCTATGCTACAGACTCCTTAATTACTTCTGAATAATTTAGGAAAGTTTTGCTAATAATTCTTTAAATACGTCCTCTTTATTGGTAGAAAGCCCATCTACTAATTCTCCGTTGCGGAAAATAGCGAAATAGGGGAGAGTATTTACATTTGCCAAATGGCGTGTTTCGGGACTATTTTGAGCATCTACATCTAAAAAAGCTATGCCTTTGTAGCCTTCTTCTTCTGATATTCTTTTGTACTTAGGTTTAAACAAACGGCAGTTGCCACACCAATCGGCATAAAATTTAACAACTACTTGTGGGTTCTCTTGCAACAATGTCTTGAAATTGCTGTCTTGTGCATCTATTACCATAATTGAAAATATAAGAAATGTAATGTGAATCTTTACGCAAAATAAACAGCCTATTCTCAAAAAAGGTTTATACTTTGTTTAAAAATATTTGTTATATAACTTTTTTTTATGTTAAATAAAAAGTACATCAAACACTACAACCTATATTTGCTGCCAAAAAAGCATATTTTTAATAGTTCTAATTATTGGATACGACAACCATAAATAAAGTAAACAAATGAAAACTATTTGCCATTGCCTATTTTTTAAGTGCTGATAACTATTTTCTAAAAAACTGCTGATGACTAACATTAACAAGAGTTGAATAGGGGAGAAATACCTGTCGCCGTCCATTTCTAAGTTTCTTAATAACATTATAAAGACAATTAGATAAATCCCTGCGATAATTGTTATTGCTTTTACTTCAAAATTAGTAGTTCTAAGATAAAAGTAGATGCTAAAAATTATAATAGCAATAAGTAGTAATAAATGAATAATCCAATTAATTTGTAGAGGAATAAACCAAGAACCTATGCGGTAAACAGCCCAATACAGTACGTCTTGAATAGGGAAATCAAATATATTTTGGGTAAAATGTGTGGTTTGTGTAAAGAGTAATTCGCATCGGATTTGCCAAATAATAAAAGCTATGCTTCCGCCAAATAAAATTAAAAGGCTAATTATGTAAATATTACGACTATTTTTTAAGTATAATATTGGAAAGTTGCCCTTAAAAATATGTTGATGCCAATAAAAACACGCCACTGCAACACCAAAAACAATTAAGATACCTACATTTCTTTGTAAACAAAGTAAATTGAGTAAAAAAAGTAAGAGTAAAAAATCTTGTTGCTTGCTAATCCCTGCTAACAACTTATCTATGATAAGTAAAAATAACGCAATAAAGGTAATTTCTGACCAAATAAAGACACTACATAACAGTAGGTAAGGAGAAAAAATGACTTGTGGTAAAAAAAAATACAAAAAAATTCGAGTAGAAAATATTTTTAAAGCAATTTTTTTGAATACTCTTAGTATTACAAAAAACGAAATACTATGTAAAATTTTTACCCAAACTAATCCCCAGAAATTACTTCCTAAACTAATTAATAGTGGATATAAAGGTGTCCAAGCTACATAAGGACTTTGGTCGGGGTTGAGCAATTCGCCTTTTGTAACAAGGCTTTGAGCAGCGTATAAATAATATAATGAGTCGGGTGTAGTGTGTAACTGTGGAGTGGTTGCCCAAAGAAATAGACATAAAGGAATGGCATAATACAAAAAATTAAATAATAGGCTAAAAAATTTCCCCTTTAAATGGTTTAAAGGGGAAGAACAGTTATTAGCTATGTTTTTGGTTTTCGGCAGCATTTTCAGTTGGCGTTTTGAGTTGCTCACTGCGAATTTTGAGATAAGCACGAATAATTGTAATGGTCGTAATACTGATAAAAAATAACACAATATATTCTATGTAATCTTTAATTTGTGGAAATTGCTTGTCTAAGTAGAATCCTGATGCAACTAATGACATTACCCATAAAAAAGCTCCTATCACATTATAAGTCGTAAACTCTTTGAAGTCCATGCGAGAAGTACCTGCAAAAATGGGTGCAAAGGTTCTAATGATGGGCATAAAACGACCAATCACCAAAGATTTGCCACCATATTTTAAAAAGAGAGCATTGGTACTTTCTAAGTAACGGCGTTTAAAAAACAAACTATCTGGTCTATGATATAATTTTTCACCTACTTTTCTTCCAAAAAAATAGGCGGTATAGTTACCTACAATAGCTGCCCCCATGATGCATGCCAACAATGGGAATAAATTTAGACCTCTTTCTGCCCAAAAAACACCTGCTAAAAATAACAAATAATCACCGGGTAGAAAAAAACAAAAGAACAAACCTGTTTCTGCAAATACAATTAAAGTTATAGCTATTAATCCTCCTTTATTGATAATTTCTTCCGAGTTTAACAAAAACTGAAAGAAATCCATAATAGCTTCTGTGTTAATGTTCATGTTGAGATTAGTTGATTAAGTGATAATTTGTAATAAAGTTATTATAAGTAACTGAAACTCCGCCACAAGCAAATTCTATCAAAGAATTGCTTACCAAACAATTTGTTCTTTGTTCAAGAAGGCAGCAATTCCTTTTTTGCAATCTGTTGTGCCTCTGGCTGTTGCGTTGGCTTCGGCTGCGTATTGCAGGGCATCCGAAAGTTCCATAGATTGAATAGCTGCTATCATTTGTTTGGTGCTTCCCATAGCTTGGGCAGAGTTTTGAGAACAAAGGGACAAAGCAAATTGTTCAACGTACTCATACAATCTGTCGCCTGTTACCACTTCATTAACTAAGCCGTAGTGCAGGGCTTTTTCTGCGGTAATTAAGTTTCCTGTAATTAATAAAGATTTTGCTCTGGCTTCGCCTACTTTTCGTAATAAAAACGTCATGACTATGGCAGGTACAAAGCCGATTTTTACTTCGGTGTAACCAAACTTTGCTTCGGGGACACTGAACACAAAATCGCAAACGGTAATTAAGCCACAACCACCAGCTAAGGCATGACCTTGTACGGCAGCTATGACGACCTTCGGAAAGTTATATATTTGTGCGTATAAATCTTTTAAATAGACAGAATCAGCTAAGTTGTCTTCGTAAGAGGCTTTTTGTAATTGTTGCAAATAATCTAAGTCTGCACCTGCACAAAAAACACTGCCTTCGGCTTTCAACACCACGATTTTCACTTGGCTGTCGTCTTGTGCTTGTTGGAAAGCATATTTAAGTTCTGTAACTAAATCATAGCTAAAAGCATTGCGTTTCTCTGGACGATTAAGGGTTATGTACGCCAAAGGGTAAGTCGTATTGTATTTTAGATATTGTAATTGCATATAGTTTGTTGTGTGTTTGGGAGGCAATATAGTGAATAGCAAAAGATTTGAGTAGATTTGTGGAACACAATTTACGAAATAATTTATGATTTTGTGCTTGAAATAGACAAA
Organism: Cytophagales bacterium; assembly: GCA_947457925.1. Classification (GTDB taxonomy): domain Bacteria; phylum Bacteroidota; class Bacteroidia; order Cytophagales; family Thermoflexibacteraceae; genus JAAFKA01. Next base: position 32,161 of record CANGYA010000019.1, read on the forward strand.
ATGTATTAAAGTTTATAAATTATAGCCCCACCCAACCCTCCCCACAGGGAGGGCTAAAAAGGAGTTATTCATAAACTCTATTACTTATCTTATTAAACACTTGTTTAGTTGAATAGCCTAAACTGACTAAATTTATCCTTATATATCAATGACTTTACTCATAGAAACTCGCCAACTCTCCAAGATATTTTACGAAGGGCTGCCCAATGAAGTGGCTGCGGTGCAAAATATCAATTTATCGGTAGAAAAAGGGCAAGCTGTTTTGCTAAGAGGGGCTTCTGGCTCTGGAAAATCTACTTTGTTGGCTTTGTTGGCGTGTTTGTCGAAACCAACGGCAGGCGAATACCTTTGTATGCAGCAGCCTGTTAGCCGTTGGTCGGAGAAATTTCTTACTCGTTTTCGCCAAGAACATATTGGTATTGTTTTTCAACATTTTCATTTGTTGAAAGGGCTAACGGTGCAAGATAATATTGTGTTGCCCCTTGTGCCGTTGCAGCTTTCTCGTAAAGAAAAAGCCTATAAGGTGCAACAGGCAGCGGAGTTGGCACATATCCAACACCGTTTAAATTATATGGTAGATACGCTGTCTGGGGGCGAAATGCAGCGTGTAGCCATTGCCCGCAGTTTGGTGAATGAACCTACGCTACTGTTGGCTGACGAACCTACTGCTCATTTGGACAGTGAGAATGCCCAAAAAATGATGGGAATTTTTGAGGAACTCAAAGCCAAAGGACGTACTATAGTGATGACTTCGCATGACCCACTGGTCTTGCAGCATGGGCTGTTTGGGCAGGTGGTGGTGATGAAAGATGGGAAGTTGGTTTAAAATAAGAAATTTGAATCAATTTTTTATTTATAGATTAACTCAAATTTCTTAAGTAAACAACTAAATTTTATGCTTAATAATACGATAGATAATAAAAAGTAACATAGCAATAATTGAGATTGAACTTAACAAAGTTGTAATTAATAAATTTTTTTGTCGATTTATTATTAAGCTTGTTTTCTTGTCAAGTTCAGAAGTAAATATATCTTTGAGTTTGATAGTTTCTTGCTCAATTAGTTGCTTTATTTCTGATTTATTTTCTGCAAGTTTTATGCGTACTGTTTCTTCAAAATCACGATAAAATTGCTTATTATCTTTCCGCAAATTCTCTATAATTTCGGTTATGCTTTTCTCAAAAACCTTGTTTTGTTGCTTGATTTCGTCAAGTTTTGTAGTTAAAAGGCTTTGAATATCTGCTTTGTTTTTGTTGTACTGATTTTCAATTTCAGCAATATTCTTTTTAATATCATTTTGAAAATCTTGATGCTGTTTCAAAACTGACTGCAAAGTTTTGTTGCTTTCTTGGATTTTAGAAACAACAGTTTCATAATCATTGGCAAGTTTCTTTATTTCTTGATGAACTTCGCCAATAGATTTTAGTTTTGACACTTCTTTGTCAA
>CANGYA010000020.1 GCA_947457925.1 Cytophagales bacterium
ATTTTGTACTTGTCCTGCTGCAAGTGGCTGGGCTGTAGGGTGTCTTGGCGGTGCATACCTACAAAGTTGGTTTGGGCGGTGTAAATATAATCTGCTCCCTGCCCTAAACCAAAATAGACAATATTAATAGAAATTACCTTTTTGATAGTGCCGTAAGCCTGTGCCTCTTGTATGTACTCTGTAACCAACTTAGCTACACCGTATAACATACGGTGAAAATAGTCTAATTCGGGGTCGTTTTGTATTTCTATCAATACCAATTCGTTTTGTTCGGTACGTGCCAAAATATCCACTCGGTTAAACTTGGCGTATTCGGTTTCTTTGTTGCTTTCACTCTCCAAAATAGCCTCTATACTTACATCAAACTTTAAGAGTTCGGACAAAAAACCCTCTAAGATTTCATAGTTTGCCTTTTGGCGTAATAGTTTTTTGATAGCCCAATCAAAATGTACTAATTTTTTAGACATTGTTCTTATGGTTTTGTACTCAAAAATACGAAAAAAAGGTGTTAAGGTGTAAAAATAAAAGATGACTGCTTTAGGTTAAAACAGTCATCTTTTTATTTCTCCTAAAAGAAAAAAACATCACAATTCTTGCTGCATCAAACGGGCTATGGCTACCGCCAAAGGCTCTTGGGTAGCCTCCAAAGCCTGTATCACACTTTCTTGGTCTTCTCTTTTTTTGCCCTGATTCAGTTTTTTCTTTGCATCTATTCGGGTTACAGTTAGCTCAAAAGCTACTAATTCTTCTAACAAAGTTTTGCGGTAATTAGGCGGTAAGTTGTCCCAAAAATTAGCCTTGTGGGTGGGTTCAAAATGCTGCACCGTTTTTTCCATTAAATTGAAAGTAGCTTGTTCGTCCAAAATACGCACCTTTCCGTAGGCGTGTACGGCTACGTAGTTCCATGTGGGGACATTAGGCGAAGAAGTGTACCATGTAGGCGAAATATAGGCGTGAGGCTCACTGAAAATCACTAAAACCTCCTGATTTTCCAACTGTTGTGCCTGTGGGTTGGCTTTGGCAAGGTGCGAAAACAAAATAAGGTCGTCTTCTTGGTGTTGCAATAAAAAAGGTAAATGCGTGGCAGTCAAATGATTATCCAACAAACTTACCATACAAGCAAAATTGTATTGACGCATAAAACCCAAAATTTCTTCGGGTTTATCCATGTTATAATGTGGAGGAATATACATTAGGAGTAATTATTTAAGTAATGTAAGTTGCGTAGTATAAAATGTACCGTACCCTTTAGGGTGCAAGGTCAATGATATAATTTTTCAAACTTAATATTTTAATTTAGTGTCGTGCTATAACTTTTTAAGGCACGACACTATATTAAAATCGTTATACAACAATAAACTTAAAATTTAACTTATATTGACCTTGCACCCTAAAGGGTACGGTACACTACTCAACTTATGCTAATTAAAAATTACACTTTACCAGCTCAAAATTCGCATTTCTACTCGTCTGTTTTTTTCGGTGCTAAAACTTGCGACTAAAGGCTTGCTACCTCCGTAGGCTTTCGTAACAATTCGGTCTTGTTTCACGCCACCTGCGACCAAAAACAAAGCCACTGCATCTACCCGTCTTTGCGAAAGGTCTAAGAATTGCTGCGAAATTTTGTCATAATCAGGGTGATTCGTATCGGGGTTGCGGTCTGTATGCCCCGATAATTCTATGCTTGCTGTTGGATTTTCTATCATGAATTTAAGTAGTTGATTCACACCGTCATAGCTAATCAACTCCTCACTATTCGTCTTGAAAAAGATGCCTTTTAACTGAATAACTGCCCCTTTCTTTATTTCTTGTCCTTGAATCACAGCTACTTTGTTTTCGTCTGCTTTGGGTTCAACCTTTGTTACCACAGGCGTAACAACTTCTTCAAAATCAGGTCTTTCTACAGGTTTGGCAGCCAATAATTCTTCTGGTACTTTGTAGGGTGTAGGTGCTTTTACTGTTAAGGTTGGTGCAGCTACTTTTTTAGTTGGTATGGGTATGGCTTTTTTGCGTTGTGGCGAGGCTGTCAAGATAATTTTTTCGGGCATAGGTTCAGGTTTTGGCTGCTCCACAGGGCGAGGGTCTAATTTATACAAGCCGTCATCAAACGTACCAATCCAAATCATATCGTCTTTGTCTAAGGCTAAACAAGTGGCTTGGCGAGATTTAAAATTAGAGTTTTTGGGTTCATAAATAACCCTGTCTTCGGTTTCATATCGGGCTAAACCATGTCCCGCAGCCCAAATTACGCCTTTTCGGTCTATCAATAAATCTTTGACCACTGTAAATTCATCTTTACCTTTTACTTTGTGTACTTCATTGTTGCAATAAACCATTGGTTTACTGCGTTTTTCCATACACAAACACACATTATTTTTACGGTCTGTCGTAATTGCCGTTACCCAACCATTCATATCATACAAATCCCAAATGCTGCCGTCTTTTGTACTACATAAACCTTTGTCTGTGCCTACCCACTTTACATCTTCACTATCTACGGCAATGGCGTAAATATGATTACTTGGAATTTCGTACACCGTAGAAATATCGTAATTGTACCATTTTCCTTTGTCGTCCAGCATCCATACACCACTTTCCTTAGTTGCCACCCATTTCTTGCCTTGTTGGTCTATGGCAATACCCATGATGTAGTGATTTTTGTTTTGGAAATTGGGCATTTCATAATGTCTTACATATTGCCCTTCTCTGTTGAGTTGTATCAATGAAACGCCATTGTGGTAAGAACCTACCCACTTATTGCCCGACCTGTCCACTGCTATAGCCGTAATGTGCCGCAATAAGGTATCAGTTGTATGTGGATTGCTGTAAGGTTGCCATGCTTGGGCTACTGTATCTCCTGTAAATTTGTAAAATAACGTATTTGTGCCTACCCACTTTATGCCGTCTTGGTCGACTGCCACACACAGCACCTCGCCCAACTGCATATTAGCGGGTTCATATTTTCTAAAAATTTGGGCATACAAAGGAAAAATATTGATGACTACAAGCCAACTTGCTACTAATCCTAAAAGTAGGTTACGCTGCATACTTATTTTCATTGAATCTCTCAAATCTACATTTTTTTTCTAATACTTTATAGCAAATTATGAAAAAGTCAATTCTTTAATAGTGTATTTATTACACTATTTAACAGCTCTTGATTAATATGAAATATTGAGTATATTTTCTAACAATAAAAAAACTCTATTGAATAGAAAAATTAACCGTGGTCGTTGTTTTTTCATTCAACTGTATATCACATTTGTAAGTACCTTTTTGCCAAGGTCTTGCCAAAGAAAACGGAAAAACTACTTGTTGGCTCAATGAATCTGTAATTGCCTCTAAAGCCCGTACTTCGTAGTTCTCAAAACCACCTTCCGCCTCCACAGCTATTAAAGTAGCAACAAGTTTTGCCCCAGCCTCTTTTTTATTCAGTTGTACGACACAATGAAAAGTATTGTCTGTAGCAGGTACTACCGCCAGTTTTTCGCCTACTTGCCCTTCTTTGTCCTTAGCTATATATACTTCGCTAATAGCCAATGCTTGTGTCGTTTCTTTGGTCGAATTACAAGCATACATAATAAAAGTAAACACAAAAAGAATAAAAGAGTGTGTAAAACGCATAGCGTATGTAATTTTTAATTAGTAAATTTTAAATTAAGACTTTCCAAGTTTTATAAACTTGAAAAGTCTTACAACGGCACTATATTATGTACTACACATTGAAACGGAAGTGCATAATATCTCCGTCTTGTACCACATAGTCCTTGCCTTCTACACCTATTTTCCCTGCATTACGGCAAGCTGCTTCGGTTTTATATTGCTGATAGTCATTGATTTTAATTACTTCTGCACGAATAAAACCACGTTCAAAGTCAGAGTGAATGACCCCTGCTGCTTGTGGGGCTTTCCAACCTCTAAGAATTGTCCAAGCACGTACTTCTTTTTCGCCTGCGGTAAAGTAAGTAATAAGGTTCAACAAACTGTAGGCAGCACGAATCAACTTATTTAAGCCAGACTCTTTCAAGCCGTATTCTTCCAAAAATAACTGTTTTTCTTCTTCGGTGTCCATAATAGCAATTTGCGACTCTATGGCAGCACACACCATAATTACTTGTGCATTTTCGTCTTTTACGGCATTTTTCAATGTTTCAACGTATTCATTGCCCGAAATAATAGACTTTTCATCTACATTCGCCACATAAATTACAGGCTTGATAGTCAATAAGAACAAATCAGCTACGGCTTCTTTTTCTTCGGCTGTTACGTCTAAACCTCTTGCATTTTTGCCTTGCTCCAAATGGGCTTTGAATCTTTCTAAAGCTGCCAACTCTTTTTTGGCTTTGTCATCACCTATCTTTGCTGCACGAGAAACCTTCAATAGTTTCTTTTCAACTGCCTCCAAATCTTTGAGTTGTAGCTCCATGTCTATCACCTCTTTGTCTGATACAGGGTCGACTTTGCCTGCTACGTGAATCACGTTGTCGTCTGCAAAGCACCGAACTACGTGAGCTATGGCATCTACTTCGCGTATATTTGCCAAAAATTGGTTGCCCAAACCTTCGCCTTTGCTTGCTCCTTTAACTAAACCCGCAATATCCACAAATTCGAAAACTGTAGGAATTACTTTTTGAGGATTTACCAAGTCTTCTAATACCTTCAGGCGGTTGTCTGGTACTGTTACCACTCCCACGTTAGGCTCTATAGTACAGAAAGGATAATTAGCTGCTTCGGCTTTGGCACTCGACAGTGCATTGAAAAGAGTTGATTTACCTACATTTGGCAAACCAACGATACCACATTGCAAACCCATGTTTATTTTGATATAAATAAAGAATAATGAAAACTGTGTTGAATAATCTGCGTTGTGTAGTATCTGTAGAACGGACTTTAGTCCGTTTTTAGCAATGAAAATAAGTTTTTTTCATATAAAAACAACTTTTTATAGAAAACACACAAAAACGGACTAAAGTCCGTTCTACATTAGGGACTAAACAACTCTCATTGATTAATAAAGTGCAAAGGTAATATTTTTTTGGTAGTGCTACGCAAATTGTGTAGAACTGTTAGTAAGTTCTAAAAACATTCATTAGTTCTATTCGTAACTCGTAATTTCTAATTCGTAATTTTAATTACTGTTTTTGGGTGCAAATAGTTTTTTGGTATCTACTGTTAAGCCAATCGTATGTACTGCCCCTGCGATGTGCTGCACACTGTAGGCATAGTTACATTCAAAGGCTTTGAGGCGGAGCATAAAGCCCAAAGACAAGCCTGTCAAGCCCTTGCTTACGCCTTGAATACCCAACTCTCTGCGTGTCAGGAAATTATAACCTGCTCGTACCTGAAAACTATTGCTTAAAATTATCTCTGTACCTACCACAAAACGGCTCGTTAGTTTTTCTACAAAATTGGGGGATTGATGAATAGGATTGCCGTTTTCGTCTGTGGCATTGGCGATATTGGGATTGTCATAAATAATGTCTGTAGGATAAAAATGATGTACGGTAAAAGACAAACGAAAAGGCATTTTTTTAGGCTTAAAACTTGTTCCCACCTGCACATCAAAAGGCATTGTAAAGTTATTGACTGCTGTATAATTACTTAAGGCAAAGCCTACATTTTTTACGACCATGCCTACTCTAAAATCATGTTTGGGGTGAATAAATGCACCGCCCATGTCCACCAACAAAGCACTGCTACCATAACCCGCAATTTGGGAGTTTACAAATTTGATACTACCGCCCAAACTAAACACACCAACTTGTTTGGCATAGCCAAGAGCCAAGGCGTAGTCTGTGGCAGAAAAACTATTGGTAGGGTTGCCCAATGCGTCATAGCCTTGTATCGTGCCGTAGTTGAGGTACTGAATACCTGCCGACCAGTTGCCTGTGCGTGCATGATGCCAACCGAAAGTAGTGCAGAGTTGCGAAATGCCTGCGTAGTAGCTCGTGTAGTTGAGGCTAAGTTGGCGGTGGTTGTCTGCGTGAGCTAAGGCGGGGTTTTGCCAAAACATATTCACATCTTGTGTAGTAGCCGAAACATTCATGCCTCCCAAAGCTGCAATGCGTGGATTTTGGGGCAATTTGACGAAATTAAAAGAACTTCGCCCTCCTAAGTTTTGGGCTACTGCCCACGAACAACTAAGGAATAAGCAACCTACCAATACGCCTACTATTTTGGACACTACGGTAAAACCTGTAAATATTTTTGAGCTAAAAAACATGGTAGTTTGTGAATAAATAGAAAATTATTTGATTCATTAGAGATTATTAAGTTGTTGTAACATAGATTTTAGTCTGTGTAATAATTAATTGATTAGCAATGTATTACAGGCACAGACTAAAGTCTATGCTACAGACCTTAATAAGTTCTATTAAAGATTAAAAAAAACTAACAGTATATTCGCCTAAAGACGAATATACTGCTTAACCATTGTAATATTTATGAGCCATTTCCGTCAAAGTAAAGTCTATTTCTTCGTCGATGTCTAAGGCTTCGGACTTCGGAATTTCAAATAAATAAGGACGGTTGCCGATACGATTGTGTTTTTCTTCTAAGAGTTGTTTGCTGAAAATATACATACAAGAGTTTTCTTCGTAAATAGGCGGAAGGTCTTGTGTACGCAACAAAATATTAGGATTGTGGTTCACTGCCCTTGCCAAACCGTCCCACAAACGAGTTTGTAGCCTTGTAACCGTAAATAGTGAGTCGTAAATAGGATATTGACCAATGAATTGTTCTATGGCTTTGCTAATCGTAGCTGCTTTGAGCAAAGGGTTGGTACTGTGTGTTTGCAAGTAAAAATCGGCTGGCACTTGGTTCACAATATTCAATAAAACGTCATTCATCGGGATATTGCCATCTCTTAGGTGTTCGGGGCGTTGTAATACAAGCACTTGCGGAAATACCTCTTTGGCATAGTCCATAATCACAGGGCTGTCTGTGTCTATCACCACTTTGTAAAGCTGTGGACAATCCAATAAACTCTGTATGATATGGTGAAAAAGAGGTTTGCCGTTAAAATCTCTGTAGTTTTTGCCTTTTACTCTTTCGCTGCTGTGTCGCATGGGGATAAGAGCTACTATAGTCGGTTTTTGTCGCATGGTAGTAAAGTGGTTGATTATTCAAAAACAATATTGAACAAATATAGAAATTAGGTATTGAAAAGGCAGGAATTTATTAAAAAAACTATTACTACTACCAAGTGCATTGCAGCATTTGGTAGTAGTAATAGTTTTGCAAAAACTTAATGAATTACCTACTAAAAAACTCTATAATTTTTAGTAGGTATATTAAATGGTGTTATTTGCCTGTAGTTACAGAAGTTTTTACTTGTAATCTTTTCCAAGTATCTGTTTTGCCAAACAACGAAACACCAATAAAGCCACGCACTTCCATCGTGTTGGGGTCTGGCATTTCTACTTTACAGCTATACGTGCTACCACTTTCTGGGTCATAGATAGTTCCATTTTCCCATAGTTTTTCGCCTTTGTACTCAAAACCTTGTAACAATAGATAGCCTAACAAGGGCGTAGTACGTTTGCTTTCGTCTGGGTTGTTTTTATCTACCTTTGGTTTGCCCGTATTAGGGTCGTTAGGTTCTTTTAACCATACGATTCTCCCATAATATTTGCCGTCTTTTGCTTTGTAAATATTTACACGAGCTTTGCCGTTACTGGGTAACCAAAGTCCCACTAAGCCGTCTGCTTCTTGAGCCATTGCATTTGTACCTAAAAAGAACAAAAATGCGAAAAATACTGAAAGTTTTAAGATGGTGTTTTTCATACTCAATGATTAATGGTTTTAAAAGTAAATGATAAAAGTGAAAACAAGATTTTAGGATTTTATGGACTTACTAAATTGATACTTACATTGAAGTACAATGGATTGGTAACACTGTTTGTGAATACATAAGGGTCATTGCTAAAGAAGCTGCGGAAAGGGTCGCCATGGTCTATATTATAGCTATTTCTCCAGTTGTAACGGTAGCCTGCTTGCACAGACAGCCAAATGAAGTCATACAAAGACCTTTCATAAATGACACGCAAACGCAATTCAGACCTTTTCAATTCTAAGTCATGGTGCATTTTGCCATCTGCATTAAACACCATATCTCTGTTTTGCAAACGGTACGTATGCCCTTCTAATTCATAACCCAACATCAGTAAACTTCTTGGGCTAAAAGAACGGCGGTAATGAGCCCTTGCAGGAAACACAGCCTCTACACCCCATTTGCGGTTTTCAGAAGTATAATTATACAAAACAACAGGAATGTAGTTTAATGCACCTACTCTGTAAGTACGAGCAGCACCAAAACCAAATTGCAGACGGTCATGCTTTTTCCAACCAAATACGCCCAACACACTGTGTCGTAGGTAGCTCAAAGACTGCCATTCGTTTAGGCGATAGTCGCCATTAAGGTCGTGGCTGGTTTGTAGCAAAATAAAATTCTTTTCGTTCAAAGGCTTGAATACGGTAAGATTTACGCCTGTACTACGCAAGGCAGACGCATTCAAAGATTTTGTAAGCCCACTTGTCAATTCAGCAGGTTTTTCAAAACTGTAGTTGGTTTCCATGTAGGTAGCCCCTAAGTTCACTGTAATTTTATTGTGAGAAATCACAGGGAAATTAGCTAAAAAACGCAAACCATGTGCAGCCGATACTTTGTTAGTGCTTTCCTTAGTTCCTCCACCTGTATTAGAGGTCATGTCATAACCTAATTGGTAGTCATAGCCCAAAGACACCAATTTAGTAGGGCTAATCCCAAAGATTTTTGAGGTGCAATATCTCTTTACGCCTGAAGCCTCCTCTATATCGCCTGCAAACTGGCTAAAATCCATTTCTGGCTCACCACCTGCCGCTGCCGTAGAGTCTGCTGTAGTTTGTGCATAAGCCGTAGCAACACCTAAACAGCTTAACATGGCAGCCGTTACAAATAATTTTTTCATCTTGTCGTTGATAGGTTAAGATAGTATAAAAATTTCCGACATTAAAATAGTATTAATTTTTGTATTAACAATTAGTGTGCTAAAATGTTTTAAAAAAACAAGGCTACTATTTTTTAGTCTTCATCTATCAACATATTTTGATACGCATTTTGGAGTTCTGCCAATGCCTTGCGGTCTTGTTGCAACTGACATTGCTGTATGCCTTGTTGGTAAATTTCTTCGGCTTTTTGGCGTTGGTTCAGTGCTACCAATACCTCTGCATAATGGTAATAGGTGGCGGTGTAGGTCGGAAAATCTTTTACCAACCTTTCATAATATGGTAAAGATTTTTTGGGGTCAATGTTTTTATATTCATTAGCTACGGCATACAATAAAAACGTATCGTTGGGTTCTGCTGTTAGCCATGTGAGGAGTTGTTCTAAACGGGTCATAAACAAATAGTTTTTGAGTAAACTACATTACAGAAAACCTATAAGATTTTAGAAATCTTATAGGTTTTAATTGTTAATTATTAATTGTTACCGCATAAACCCAATCCGTTTAGAGTTGCCTGCTTCCTCGTCTATATTGAAGTCTTTGAGGTCTTCTACGGTCAGGGTTGCCAACATTTCGGCAGTGCGTAGTTTTTTGTCTATCATAGACATACGCAAGTGTTGGTTTTTTACAGCCTGCTGAATAATCTTACGTACAGACCTTGCATTACCAAAGTATTTATCCCTGCGGTCATACAAAGTTTTGAGGTACTTTTGCAGATGTACTTCCGCCTCTGCGTCAGGCACAAGCCTTTCTATCATCAGCATAGACGCAGCTATTTCATATAAATCTTCGGCAGAGTAATCTTGAAAAACAATGGTCTTGTCGAAACGAGATTTTAACCCGGGGTTCATTTCTATAAACCTGTCCATGTTGTCGGGGTAGCCCGCCGCAATTACAATGAACTCACCACGTTTGTCTTCCATCTGCTTCAGTATTACTTCTAAGGCTTCTTTGCCAAAGTCGTTGCCTGTTTCGGAGGCTAATGCGTAGGCTTCATCTATAAATAACACGCCACCTACGGCTTCATCTATTTTTTCTTTGGTCTTAATGGCAGTCTGCCCCACAAAACCAGCTACTAAGGCTTGTCTATCGCACTCTACCACATGCCCACGTTCCAACACACCCAAAGCCTTGTAAATCTTGGCAATGATACGAGCCACCGTAGTTTTACCAGTTCCGGGGTTGCCCTTAAAAATGGTGTGCATAGAGAAACGACCCAAAACATCTTTGCCCGTTTCTTTGTAAAACTGCACAAGTTTCACTAAGTCATGCACCTGATTTTTCACCTCCCGCAAGCCTATCATGGTGTTGAGTTCAGACATTGCCTCTTGTAACAGAGAGTCGTCCACAGGTAATTCTGGTAGGCGTTTTTCCTTGCTCTTAAATACTTTTTCTACGTCCTCAAACGTAATGGTGCGTAGAGTTTCTTCAGATACTTTGGTGTTGCTGCCTGCCGTAGCTTCCGAACTTTTCATGACACGCAAACCCATGTTCATTTTCGCCTCATCTACCAATGAATTGACCAAACGGGCATTGCCGAAAGAATTGTCCCTTGCTCTGTATGCCTCTGTAATTTTTTTGAACAAATAGGCTTGTGCGTCCTCCGTAAATGCCACATTGCGTTGCGTTGCACACAATTCCGCAATTTGATGTAATTCTTGTGGCAAATAATCTGGAAAATCGAAATACAAGTTAAATCTTGACTTGAAACCGGGATTTGAACCCAAAAAAACGTCCATTTCTTTGGGATAGCCCGCCACAATAATTGCAATGTCGCCTGTGCCATCAGACATTTCTTTGATAAGGGTTTCTACTACTTCTTGACCGTAGTCTTTTGTGTCTTCTTTGCTCCTTATCAATGAATACGCCTCGTCTATGAATAGTACGCCACCTTTGGCTTTTTCTATGGCTTCTTTCACTTTGGGGGCTGTTTGTCCGATGTACTGCCCTACCAAATCTGCTCTGCCTACTTCGTGTACTTTTCCGTTGCTCAATAAGCCCATTTTGTGGTAAATCTTGCCCAACATCTTGGCTAAACTCGTCTTACCTGTCCCAGGATTGCCTTTGAAAACAGAATGTAAACTTATTTTTTGCGATTCGTCAAAACCTTGTTCTTTCCGCAACTGCAAAAATTTGAGGTAGTGAATATAATCCTTTACTCTTGCTTTTACAGGCTCCAGACCTATCATAGAATTTAATTTTTCCATGACATCATCTAAAGTTTCGTTGGGGTCTTCTGGCTTGTGCGTGGCTTGTGGCAAAATGGCATTACCTGTCAAAATAGGACTGACACCCTCTATAAATTCATCGTTTGCCTCAAAAGTAACCACAGCTATCAACTGATCCATGAAAATCACTTGTAACGTATATTTATCTTCGTACCAAGTTCCTTTGCTATCAGACCCCCAACCAGTCGTAACGGTAACAGAATCGTCTTCGGGGTTTATTTTCTTCACTTCTACTGTTCTTCCTTTGAGTTGCCCCGCATCATTGTAAAAATGAAAGAACATTTCACAATACCAAGAAGACGACTGTAAGTTGTTGATATTCAACTCTGCCCATACATAACGAGTATCTTTAGCATTGAAATGAGTGTAGTACACTCTTTCTTCTGCCCCTACGCCCTTGTTAGGTCCTTCATAAAGTTTGATACTTTCTATGTCAAAATAAGGGTTTTCATCGGGTGTTACCGAACCACCATTTTCTACATAAAAATATTTAGTTCCTACTAAATCCTCGTCCATGTAGGCTTCCCACACATAGTCGCCACGTACCCAAAACACACCTACTTCTTTGTTGCCCCAACCCTCACGGATTTGCACAATATTGTCTTCTTTAGACACATGATAGTCAAGGTCTATAGAGCATAATTCTTCCCGAATATTTTTTTCTTTGAGGCGAAAGGCTTTTAGTTTTATTTTAATGTCCCAGTCTTCTTCGTCAAATAATTTATTGTAAAAAGACAATTCGGCATATAAATAGCTCGTTTCGCTGTTTTCAAAGACACTACGATACTTCTTTTTACCATCGGCTAACCACTCCGTAGAGGCATAGACCTTTAAGTCTTTAAATTTATATTTTTTATCTAATGGCGGCATGAATGTAATAGTATGTGGTGATGAAATTTTTAGCATACTATACATTTTTATAGAATTTTCAAATAAAAGTTACAAGTTTTTATTTGTTTAACACCCGTAAGGTTTTTAAAAACGTATTGAGTAAAGGAAAATTACAAGACTTTAAAAAGTGTTAATTTTAATGACAAATAGCAAGTTCTACCTGAAATTTTGTCAGGATTTAAACTTTTTACTATATATTTGTGTATATTTCCAAAGATTGAGTAGGTTTATAAATGAAATGTTATATAGGCTTTGAAAAACTTATTCACACAACCTCAATGCTAAATATATCATTAACCAATCATGTTTGTAATCATTGCATAACTAAAATTATATGTCTGAGAACCAAGAAAGCAAAAAACCTTTTTTATCCAAATCCTCACCCAATGGTCGTGGTAATTACCAGATTTGGCTCTTAGTGAGTTTGGTGTTATTAATTGTAGGGCTTACGTATTTCAATAAAACTAATACAGTAGGAGAAATTACCGAGCAACGTTTCCAACGTATGTTAGACGAGGGAGATGTAAAAGAAATTATTATTGTCAAAGGAGCTAATGAAAATCATTTTGTAGAGGTTTTTTTGAAACCCGAAACTCTTGCTAAATACCAAAAAGACTTTGGACAACAAAACCCTTTTGCGGTTCGCCAAGGTCCTCAATATAGATTTGACATTAGTGATGTAAAAGAATTTAAGGAAAATCTTAAAACTTGGCAAAAAGAAATACCAGATATAAACAGAATAGCCTACAAAATAGATAATAACCGTACAGACTTTACAAGTTGGTTTTTTAGCTGGGGCTTCTTCATTTTGTTGTTGTTTGGTTTCTATTTGCTTATGCGGAGAATGGCAGGTATGGGACCGGGTGGTCAGATTTTCAATATTGGTAAATCTAAAGCAGCCTTATTTGATGCAGACAATAAAGTGAAAATTACTTTTGCAGACGTAGCAGGCTTAGATGAAGCCAAAGAAGAAGTACAAGAAGTAGTGGATTTCTTAAAACACCCTTCTAAATACACGAACTTAGGTGGTAAAATTCCAAAAGGTGTGTTATTAGTAGGACCTCCCGGAACAGGTAAAACCTTGTTAGCCAAAGCCGTAGCAGGTGAGGCAGGTGTCCCTTTTTTCTCCTTGTCAGGTTCAGATTTCGTAGAAATGTTTGTAGGTGTAGGTGCAGCCAGAGTACGTGATTTGTTCCGCCAAGCCAGAGAAAAAGCCCCTTGTATCATCTTCATCGACGAGATTGATGCCATAGGTAGGTCAAGAGGACGTGGTGCAATGCCGGGTTCTAATGACGAAAGAGAAAATACATTGAACTCCTTGTTAGTAGAAATGGACGGTTTCGGTACAGATTCGGGTGTTATAATCATGGCAGCTACCAACAGACCAGACGTTTTGGACAGTGCTTTGTTGCGTCCCGGTCGTTTTGACAGGGAAATTAGTGTAGATGTGCCAGATATTGCAGGACGTGAGGCTATTCTCAAAGTGCATTTACAACCTCTCAAATTAGCAGCAGACGTAGATGTCAAGAAAATAGCAGCCCAAACACCGGGTTTTGCAGGGGCAGAGTTGGCGAATTTGTGTAACGAGGCAGCCCTCATTGCAGCCCGCCGCAACAAACCAGCCGTAGAATTGCAAGATTTCCAAGATGCCGTAGATAGAGTCATTGGCGGTTTGGAAAAGAAAAACAAAATTATTTCTCCCGAAGAAAAAAATATTGTGGCATATCACGAAGCTGGTCATGCCATTGCAGGTTGGTTCTTAGAACACGCCAATCCGTTGGTAAAAGTAAGTATTGTACCAAGAGGCGTAGCTGCGTTGGGTTATGCCTTGTACTTGCCAAAAGAACAGTTTTTACGCACAGCAGAACAGTTGATAGACGAAATTTGTGTGTCTTTGGGCGGTAGAGTAGCTGAAGATATTGTTTTTGGTAAAATCTCTACAGGTGCTTTGAGTGATTTGGAGCATATCACCAAAGTAGCTTACAGCATGATTACGGTCTATGGTATGAATGACAAAATAGGTAACATTTCTTTCTACGACTCAAAAAGGTCTGAATATGCTTTTGATAAACCGTATTCAGATGCTACAGCCGAATTAATAGACAAAGAAGTGAAGATTTTGATAGAAGGTGCTTATCAACGTACCAAAAACTTGTTGGTAGAAAAACGCAGAGAGTTAGAAATATTAGCTCAAGAATTGTTGAAAAAAGAAGTAATTTTCCAACATGACCTTGAACTGTTGATTGGTAAAAGACCTTTTAATCACCCAACGGCTTATGAAGAATATGTAAAAAATTCTCAAACGCCTAACGCAACATCTGAAAGCAAATAATTTAAAATAGAAGTTTAAAAGCCCAAAATGAAAGTTTTGGGCTTTTTTTATTGCGTTTTTCTATTAACTTTACTAACAACTAAACTTTACAAGGCTTATGTGGCGAAATTATTTTTTTTCACTCTTATTATTGGCAAGTGCTGGGCAAGTGTTGGCTCAAAATGCACAACAAAAAATTACGACTAAAATAGAAAAAGTTACTGTTTTTACGAGTGGCGGACAAGTAA
This sequence comes from Cytophagales bacterium, assembly GCA_947457925.1. Taxonomy (GTDB): domain Bacteria; phylum Bacteroidota; class Bacteroidia; order Cytophagales; family Thermoflexibacteraceae; genus JAAFKA01. The sequence goes on from CANGYA010000020.1 coordinate 14,663, forward strand.
GCAGAAAGGCGAAAGTCAATGTGCCACAAGGCAAAACGGTATTGGTATTTGCAGGAATTTCACCGAATATTGAGAAGCAAAGTATTCAGGTAAAAGGCGAAGGCAATTTTACTATACTTTCTGTCAATCATCAAACAAACTATCTTAATGAACAAGAAAGGCGTACCGAAATAGAAAAGTTAGAAAGGCAAAATACAACATGGCGAAGACAACAAATCACTGAAGGTAGTATTAAAAGTGTTTTTGACCAAGAGGAAGCTATGTTGCTAAAAAACCAAGTGATTGGCGGAGCTAATGTAGGAGTAAAGGCAGCAGATTTAAAAGAAGCCGTTGATTTTCAGCGCAGTAGATTAACCGAAGTGCTATTGAAACAAAACGAGATAGAGGAAAATCTACGGAAATTAGACAGCCTTATCCGCAAAAATGAGCTACAACTCAAAGCCCTGAACCAAAACAAAGACTATAGCACTAGTGAAGTATTGGTAACGGTAAATGCCAAAGAAGCTGTAAACAATGCCAATTTTGAACTCAACTATTTCGTACAAAATGCGGGCTGGTACGCCACTTATGACCTGCGTGTGAAAGACATTAGCAATCCCATAGACCTTACTTTTAAGGCAAATATTTTTCAAAGTTCTGGCGAAGATTGGAAAGACGTAAAACTGACTATTTCCAACGGCAACCCCAAAGAAAGTGGTGTATCGCCTACACTACCTGCGTGGTATTTGCGTTTTGGTTATTTGCCTACTAGCTATGAACTTTGGAAACAAAGTTTGGGACAAAAATCTGATGGCATTAGAGGCAAAGTTATTTCCGCAGATGATAATACACCTATACCGGGGGTTACTATCATGGTCAAAGGCACGACCATAGGCACACAAACAGATGTAGATGGCAATTATGCACTTGCATTACCGCCTAATGCACAAACCTTAGTGGCAAGTTTTGTAGGAATGGAAACAATGGAGCAAACTATTACTTCTAATAAAATGGATTTTGCGTTGCGTAATGCAGATGTGATATTAGATGAAGTAGTGGTTACAGGTTATGGGTTAGAAGGCAGAGCAGCAGGTGTACAAATCAAAAAAGAGAAAAGCCAATCTAAAACAACTGTTAGAATAAGAGGAGTTTCTACTATTTCATCTTATTCTTCTTTACCCTTAGAAGTTGCAACTTCTTATCAACCCACTACCATTAACTATGAAATAGCTATGCCCTACACAATTTTGAATGATGGCAAAGTTTATACGGCAGAGGTCAAAAACCAAAGTGTAACAGCTTACTACGAATATTTTGCTGTGCCTAAATTAGAAAAAGACGCATTTCTAACGGCAAACTTGTTGGATTGGAAAGAGTTAAATTTATTAGAAGGCGAAATTAATTTGTTTTTTGAAGGGGCTTTTTTGGGCAAATCTGTGCTTAACCTTAAAAATGCAAGTGATACTTTGTCTATTTCTTTGGGTAGGGACAAAAGTATTGTGGTAGAAAGAAAAAAATTGAAAGAATACACCAAAAAACAGTTTTTGAGCAGCTACCAAACCGAAACAAGGGCATACGAACTGATTATCAGGAACAACAAACCGCAAGCTATTCAGCTAACCGTTTTAGACCAGTTCCCTATTTCGACCAACAAGCAAATAGAAGTAGAAGAACAAGAGTCTTCGGGAGCTATCATAGACAAAGAAACTCGCCAACTGACATGGAAATATGAGCTACCTGCCCGCCAAGAACGAAAACACTTGTTGCGGTACAGTGTAAAATACCCGAAAGAATCGGTAGTTACAGTAGAGTAAAACAAAGGTTCATAGCTTAACACAAAAAATTAGAGATGTAATCTTTTTGAAAGGTTACATCTCTAATTTTTTGTGTTAATCCAAACCTTCACCAAAATCTTCGTCTTCACCGCCTCCTTTGTTGCCTTTACGTTTTCCGCCTCTTTTCAGTATTTTATCTACCAAAAATGCCTTGAACTGTATTTCGGCTTTGTATAACTCAAAAATTTGGCGAACCGAAATAGCTTTTTGAAATTCCTTATAATATTTACGGTCAATGTCTGCCTCTTTGTCCCGCAACTCCAACATTTTTTCCATGTTCTTGACTAACTGCTCGTCTGTGGCGGTTCGGCTGTTGTTAAACAGTTTGGTGAGTTCCTGTCTAATTGCTTTTTTTTCTGCACTGTATTGGTTGTAAATTACCCAAAAAGTTTTGGACTGTTCGGCAGAAAGATTGAGCTTTTGGGTAATGATACCAATTTTTGCTGCCTCTATCTTATCCAACATTTCTGGATTTTGTGCAAAAGCAATGCTTTGCCAACAAAAAAATAAAAATATCGTAATCAGTTTTTTCATGGTTATTCTTTATTAAAGTACATTCACAGATAGAAAAATTAGTAAATGAAAACTACATACTTTGCCTATTGCAAATGTACTAATAGGTAAAAGTTTGTGCTATTAAATAGCCCTTGCTGGTTGTTATAAATAATCTTCTACGTCTTCTACTTCTATTTCTTCCAATAACTCATCAGGAATTTCTGCATTAAATACTCCCGATAAGTCTGCCTCTTGTGTAGCTACAATTTCTATAATTTCTGCCTCTGCAATACCCGACTGCAATAAATATTCTTTTACATCATCTTCGCTTACAGTAGCTAAGGCGTGTGCCACAGGATATTTTTCTGGAATAGGTTGGTCGTATTGGCGAATACCAACGACTACTCCTATCAACATTACCGCAAAACCTACGGCTACTTTGCCTATAATCTGCCAATTCAGACTATAAAGCACCGTTTTTTTGCGATTTTTTTCATAAATTTTTTGTTGGATTTTGGCAGGCAAAGTATCAAAATACTTTTCTGGCACATCAAACAAATCTGTTTTTTTAGGTATATCGTTAAGATTTTTCATCTGTTGAATTAAGTTTAATGGAGTTAGAAATCACGCCACAATAATTTTGCAAGAAGTCTAATCAAATTTTCCTATGTATTCCTCAATTTTCTTTACTGCATGATGGTAAGATGCTTTTAAAGCCCCTACCGAAGTCCCCACAATTTCAGAAATTTCCTCATAACTTAGGTCATCAAAATATTTCATATTGAAAACCAATCTTTGTTTATCGGGCAAAGTTAATAAGGCTTTTTGCAATTTCATCTGAATCTCATCACCTGTAAAACCGCCTGATGTTGTAAGTTTTGCGGTCAATTCTTTGTTTACATCAACTATTGGCAGCAAAAATTTTCTACGTTTACGGTTCAAAAACGCCAAACTTTCGTTCACAGCAATTCGGTAAATCCAAGTGTACAGTTGAGCATCTTGGCGAAACTTCTCCAAATTGTTCCACACCTTAATAAAGGTTTCTTGCACCAAATCATTCGTATCGTCATGGTCAATTACCATTTTGCGTATAAGTTGGTACACCCTCACTTGGTACTTGCGAATAATCTGGTTGAAGGCAAAGTTACGAGAATTTTCGTTTTGAAACTTCGCTATCAAGTCGGCATCATTGAGTTGAGCCTCCACATTTTCGGTGTTGGTAGTGGGCGTTGCTTTTTGTGCCATATTTTCCTGCTGTGCTGTCTTGCGAGTACCGTTCATCTGCTTGCCTTGTTTGAATTTTAGATACAAGAGCAACTCAAAGGTTTAATGGTATAGAGAAAAAATTAATTTTTTTACAGAGTATATTTGTATGTAGTTTTTCTATTATTAAGGTTATAGCACATAAAAAAATCCTCTCTCCAAATAGAAAGAGGATAATGAACTAATAAAGGTAAACTTATTTCACCAAACCATTTTTTTCAGCAATCTCTTGGGCTAAATTCAAGAAACTAATAGCCCCTTTACTATCTGCATCATGGGCAATCGTTGGCAAACCAAAACTTGGAGATTCACTTAGTCTGATATTGCGTGGTATCATCGTCTTGAAAACCATGTCTTTGAAGTGTGTCGTAACTTCATCTACCACTTGGTTAGAAAGACGCAACCTCACATCATACATTGTCAATAAAATGCCTTCTATGCTTAAATTAGGGTTCAAACGACTTTGAATAATTTTGATAGTGTTTAATAATTTGCCCAAACCTTCTAAGGCAAAGTATTCGCATTGCACAGGCACAATCACCGAGTCAGCAGCCGTCAAAGCATTGACCGTAACCAAACCCAATGAAGGAGAACAATCTATAAAAATAAAGTCATATTGGTCTTTGATAGGAGCTAAGGCTTGTCGCATTCTCTCCTCTCTTTGTTCTATGTTAATCATTTCAACCTCCGCACCGACCAAATCTATGTGTGAAGGCACAATGTCTAAATACTCAAAATTTGTGGGAATAATGGCATCTTCAATGCTTTCTTGGTCTATCATGCAGTTGTAGATACTTTTACGAACCTCTTTGGGGTTAATGCCTAAACCCGAAGACGCATTCGATTGCGGGTCTGCGTCTATCACTAAACATTTATATTCTAATACTGCCATACTTGCCGACAAGTTGATGGCTGCTGTAGTTTTGCCTACTCCACCTTTTTGATTGGCAATAGCTATAATTTTTCCCATATACAATACAGTTTGTAGCAAGTAGTTGATAGTCAATCTTTCAACTATTTGCGGTTCTTTTGCCCTACAAAATACGGTTTGTAAACAAGACAAAAAACTAACAGCTGTAAAATTTTAGGAAAATTTTACAGCTGTTATAGAATATACACAACATAAAAACACAAAACCACTTGATAGTGTCAAGTGGTTTTGTGTTTTAAATATTGTATTGATTATTTGTTACTACCAGCACGAATCATTGCACAACGGAAACCTATGGTTGAAGTAGAAGAATCTTCTTCTAAATAACGGCGAGTACCGGGAGCTAACCAGTAAGCTACGTCTTTCCAAGAACCACCTTTATACACACGCACTTTGTTGTCAATCAATGTAGTAAAGTTAGTTTTATCATACATTTTTACATCATCAACATAATCAACTGTTTTCTTACGCAATGGGTCAGGGTTGCTTCTTACAAGATACTTACCATCTGTACGTACAGGGTTCAAGTCTTGCACATCTTCAAATGACAATGGACGATACACATCTTCTACCCATTCGTTTACGTTACCAGCCATGTTATACAAACCGAAGTCGTTTGGTGGGAAAGCATAAATCCAATCTGTAATCATAGCACCGTCATTCAATTTACCTGCAATACCCGCATAATCACCACGACCACGTTTGAAGTTGGCTAAGAACATACCCATTTGGCGACCATAAGGGTTACGCAAAGAGTGTCCGTCCCAAGGGTAAATACGTTGATAATCGTTATTTTCATCTAAATATTGCGTACCCACCATCGCCTTTGCAGCATATTCCCACTCAGCTTCTGTTGGTAAACGGTAGCCCGGTAATACTACACCAGATTCCAAAGGAATACGTCCACTACCATCTTTTGCCATTTGTTTTTCTTCTTTGTTACCATTTTTCATGGCTAACACTCTGTTTACAGCTTCTGTACGCCAGATAGAGTAGTTTTGAGCTTGTTTCCAGTTTACACCCACCACAGGGAAGAAACGAAAACCGGGATAACGCAAATAATGGTCGATATAAGGGTCGTTAAACGCCAATTCAGCAGCCCATACTAAGGTATCTGGTAATGCTTCTTCGTAATATTGTTGTCCAGAATCTTTTGCAAATTGCAAATATTCTAACCAGTGAATGTTCGCAACTTCGGTTTCGTCCATATAAAAAGACGCAACAGTTACTGTTCTTTCCAAGTTATCTCTGGCAGTTAAAAGGTCTTCTTCTTGTGAACCCATCACATGACGACCACCCTCGATAAATACTAAGTTAGGACCATCGGGCTGTCCTTTGAACTTACGCACTGCAAATTGTCCTTCTTTTGGTTTGCCTGTATTATACTTCAAACCAGTAGCAGTACTTGATTTCCCCGGCTTTATGCTTGTTGGTTTGCCCTTACCGCAACCTGTGAGCAGTGTTGCCACACACAGCACCAAACAGCCAATCAAATGCACTTTTTTCATCATATCCCTAAAAAGTAAGTCGCTATTAGATTCCAAAGTTATATTAAAATGAGGAGTTTTTTTTATTTGTCTGCAAAAAGACCCTCGTTTATTTGTTTTATGACAAAGTTACAACTTTGTCAATGTATTTAGTCAAAAAATATGCCTTTTTAATAAGAAAAAACCTAAGTCTATAAAAAACTTAGGTCTTTTTGTTGTGCAACATTATTTACAAAGATTAGTTTACAGCTTTTACAACGGCTGCAAAGGCTTGTGGGTGGTTCATTGCCAAGTCTGCCAATACCTTACGGTTCAACTGGATACCTTTAGCATGAATTTTACCAATGAACTGAGAGTAAGACAAACCATGCTCACGAGATGCAGCGTTGATACGTGCAATCCACAATGAACGGTATTCTCTTTTCTTCATTTTGCGGTGTTCATACGCATACAACAAACCTTTTTCAACGGTGTTTTTTGCAACTGTCCACACATTTTTTCTTCTTCCCCAATAACCTTTGGCTCTTGCCAAGACTTTTTTACGTCTGGCTCTCGAAGCAACTGAATTGACTGAACGAGGCATAGTATAATTTTGTTTTGACTGTAAGGAGTTCTATTATTCCAAGAAACTTAGCTTCCAAACAATCGGGTTAAACCATTAAATTTAGAATTTGGCAACACTACAAAGTGTGCCTCAATAATGAGCCATGCCTATAGAATAGGATGGCGGCGAAATGTGATTATAGTGCCAACATCTCTTTTACTCGTCCCATATCGGCTTTGCACACATAGCCCATTTGACCTAAACGGTTTTTACGGTCTTTCGTCTTTTTGGTCAAAATGTGGTTTTTAAAGGCTTTTTTGTGTTTGATTTTGCCAGAAGCCGTTACAGAAAAACGTTTTTTCGCACTTGATTTGGTTTTTACCTTTGGCATTTTCTTAGTAAATTAGTAAGTGAATAATATATGAAAACTCTGCATAGCACTTGGTTGCACAACACACTATACAGCAGCATTTCCGTAGCTTGAACTTGCGTTGTTTACAGATTACTATTTAGCTTTAGGGGCTAACAGTAAGAACATTCGTTTGCCTTCTAATTTTGGTAGTTGTTCTACACGACCTACCTCCTCGATACCTTGTGCAAAACGCAACAAAAGAGTTTCGCCTCTTTCTTTGAACACAATAGTACGACCTACAAATTGCACGTAAGCCTTTACTTTATTGCCTTCTTTCAAGAAATTGATGGCGTGTTTGAGTTTAAACTCAAAATCGTGGTCGTCTGTATTAGGACCGAAACGAATTTCTTTGACAACGACTTTTTGAGCATTAGCCTTTATTTCCTTTTGTTTTTTCTTTTGCTCGTACTTAAATTTTGAGTAGTCTATAATCTTGCAAACGGGTGGCGTAGCTTTATCCGAAATCTCGACCAAATCTAATGCTTGTGCCTGTGCCATTTCAAGAGCTTTGGCAGTTGGGTAGATGCCCGGCTCTATGTTATCTCCTACCAAACGCACCTCTGGAACACGAATATTACCGTTGATACGGTGTTCGTCTTGTTGTGGCTGTCTGCCCCTATAATCTCTTGAATTAGGGTATCTTTTCTGCCCCCCACCATAACTACTGCTGTTATTGGGTTTGTTGTTATTAGGTTTTACTGGAGTACTCATGTAAAATGTTTAAGTGAAACAAAGGAAATTAAAGTCTGATTTGACTTGCAAAATTAAGCAAGATTTTTTGATAAAAAAAAGCATTTCGATAGTTTTTACAGTTTAATTTACAAAAAGCTATTTGGCGTGCTTACTCTTAGGGCTTTTTTGGTTAATGATGGTGATTATCACTTAGTTGATGCTTTTGATTATACGAAATATTGTTTCTTGTCCAAGTTATTTGTTGCACAAAATCGTGTTGGCGGTGTGGGCATTGTGTGATGCTACAGAGTTGGCAGGAGGTAGGCACACAGCCGTCTAAATGCACAAATAACTCTACATCTTCTCCGTATTTTTGGCGAATGAGGTGTTCTAAAGCTGCGGTTTCGTCATGTCCTTGTTGTACGGTAAAATACCAAGGTACGGTTAAATGACAATCTACGTGCAGCAACATTCCGTATTTGATAATCCTGAAATTGTGAATATCTACCCAAGTTGCTCGCCTATTTTCGTGTAAATAAGCTATCATCTCTAACAATAAATCCTCGTCTGCCTCGTCCATTACGCCTGCCACTACACTACGCAAAATGCTCAAACCGTTATAGACAATTAGCAACGCAAAAAGTACGGCTACTACGCTGTCTATCCACTTGTAAGAAGTAAAATAAAGGAAAATTAAGCCGATAATAATGCCTACTGTGGTGTAAGTATCTGCTTGTAAATGTTTGCCACTGGCTACTAAAGCCAAAGATTGGTGTTTTTTTCCTTGTTGAATGGCTATGTAGCCCAAAATATAATTGGCGAGGGCTGCTACTGCTACCAAAATAATTCCATCATCTAATTGTTGTAAGGAATGTGGGTGCGTAAAATTATCTACAGCCTCATAAATAATGATTAAACCTGCCAATAAAATAAGAGTCCCCTCTACACCTGCGGACACAAACTCTACTTTTCCGTGTCCGTAAGGGTGATTTTGGTCTTTGGGGCGTGCAGAAAGGTACAAACTGTATAAACCGACAAAGGCACTGACAACATTGACCGTACTTTCAAGGGCATCTGTAAGAATAGCCACAGATTTTGTTAGATACCACGCCAATAATTTGATAATGAATAGAATAACTCCGACAACACAAATCCATTGTTGGAGGCGAAAATTTTGGCGTGCTGTTGTGTTCATTTCGTTAAAGTAAATTAGTTGGGATAAAATTATTGATTATTAGGCAATTTAACACAGAAAAAAAATAGGAAAGTTTATCTTTTTAATTACAATCACACTGTTTTTTGTAATTTCGCAGCCTACAGTTTTTTGCATACGACAATGGTCAAACCCATCCGCATACTTCTTTTCTTGTTTTACATAGCTTGTTTCATGGCTGTTATTATGGTAATGTCGCCAAAGGAAATTCCTTTGGGCAATGATTTAGCCATAAAAGTTATGTCTGTTGAAGATTTTAGCCCTTCCGAAGCCGACACGCAACAAGTGGATATGACAGCTTTTTTAGAAAAGCAAGTTCAATTAGACAGCCTTGCTAAAGTGCGTGAAGCCCAATTAGCTGCCCAAGAAGACTCTATAAACCGCCTCAAATTGGCAGGAGCTACAGACGGCAAGGAAATGACCACACGCAAGGAAAGAACAGAAACCATTGGAGATGTAAAATATACGATTCAGTACCCCGACAGTGGGGCATACTATGCCTTAGACAACTTTTTTGCTTCTTTACAGTCCCTTTCTGAAAAACCCAACCTTATTAGGGTTGTACATTATGGCGACTCACAAGTAGAAGGAGATAGAATTACGGATTATTTACGCAACCGTATGCAAACAAGATTTGGCGGTTGTGGTGTTGGAATTGTGCCGTTGTTAGAAAAACAGGCTTTTCGGAACACCATAAGTTCTGACGAGGCAGGGAATTGGCAAAAAATAGCTGTTTATGGCGACAACAAAGGTAAACCTAACCAATTTTATGGCTTATTAGCCTCCATGTACCGTTTTGCTCCAGCCCTTAACAAAGATTCTTTGAGTGATAAAGTCTATAAGTCTTGGGTAAAATATAAAGAAACAGGCTATTTGAGCAAAACAGATTTGAATAATAAAATAGAAAACATCAAGATTCTTTACAATAGCCCCAAAAACGAATTAACAACAAGCATTACGATTGATAGGGCTGGTAAAAATGAAAATGATACTACCTTTAAGTACAAATTGCCACAACAAGACCAAAGAGGCGTAGTGGGGCTTTTTGAGCAAGTGATTGAAACAAGGTTTAAGAAAGTAAATATGAGTTTTGAGGCGGAGGCAGGTACGGAATTTTATGGGGTGGCGTTTGACTGTCATACAGGCGTGGCGGTGGACAATGTGGCGTTGCGGGGTAGTGCAGGTGTAGAATTTACGAAGATGAACAAGGATTTTGTTCGCCAACACCTCAAAAAAATGAATGTAAAATTGTTGATTTTACAGTTTGGTGTAAACGTAGTGCCAAGCCCTGTAAGTAATTATAGTTTTTATGAAAAATTGGTCATTAAACAGTTGCGTTTCTTCAAGTCTATAGACCCCGATTTGGCTATTTTGGTCGTTGGCGTGTCTGATATGGCACATAAATCGGGTACAGGCTACGTTTCTTACGCTAATATCCCCAAAATTAGAGATGCCCAACGCAATGCAGCCTTTGCCACTGGTTGTGCTTTTTGGGATTTGTACGAGGCTATGGGTGGTGCAGGAGCTATGAAAAGTTGGGTAAGTTCACGCCCACCATTGGCAGGAAAAGATTATACACACTTCAACTCAAGAGGAGCAACGGTAGTAGGTGAAATGTTGTACGAGGCTTTGATGAAAAGTTATGAGGAGTACAAAGAAAGGAATAAAGTTATTTTTCCGTAAATAAAACAAAATAAAAGTATATTCGCCTTCAGGCGAATGTCTTGATTGTCAAGTCATTCGCCTAAAGGCAAATATACATTAATAATTGCCATTTACTTAAAACAAAATAAAAGTACATTCTTCTTTCGGCAAATAGCTTAATAGCCAATGTATTCGCCTGAAAAGAATGTACTTTTTTTAATTTGCTAACTAATCATTGTGCAGTAGCACTACTTAGTCTATTACTTTAATATCAAAAATCACATCTTGGTCTGCGGTGTTGCTGCCATTACGAACAAAACTTTTTACTCGTAACAAACCTCTTTTGCCCGCAGCATTTTGGAAAATATACACCCCATTTTGAACAACACTTATAGAAGTAGCCGATGGCGTAGCAGCAGTAGTTAGTTCTTGGCGAGTTACTGTATCAAAATTAAGGTTAGAACTGGCAAAAGTTGTTCTTGTCCAACCTGTTCTACCGCCCACACTAAGCCCCAAACTCTCACGACTATCAGGAGAAACGAAAGTAGGATTACCACTTACGATACCATACGTAATATCCACATTTGCCGTATTTGCATTCGCAGAGTTAGAAATTGTATTGGTGGAGCTTGCATAAAAACTACCTGCACTACTCAATGTCGCAGCATTTTGGTTCAATAGGCGAATGTCATTGGTGTTATTTACACCTGTGCCTACATTCAAGGTATAAGTAGCCTCTTGCGTGTTTCCTTTGGTGTCTTGTGCTACAAAACGGAACGAAAGTGTACGCCCTGCATCTACAACTGCCGTTGTGTATTCAAAATTATACTGAAAAGTAGTGCCTGTTAGTCCTGCACGCAAGTCGAGAGAAGAATTGTTTTTAGATACTTCTAATTGTTTCAAGGTGTTGGGAGCAGAAACACTCACCGTAAAAGCTACTTTTTCACCTACTTTGGCAGTAGCAGGAGCAGACGAAGGCACTGTTACCGTAAAACTTGTAGGGGTAGGCGTAGGTGTTTCTGTTGTAAGATTACACGCAGACAATAAGCCTACTAAAACCAAAACAAAATACAACGATAATTTTTTCATGTTGAATAGTTATTGAGTGATACCATTAATTAACAGTACAAAAGACGTTAATTATTCTATGTAGGGTTACTAATGCCTCGTTAAAGGTTGTTAAGTTCTTGTTAAAATGAAAAGCACTGTTACATAAATTGTTCTGTAACAGTGCTTTAAGTATATCTATAATTTTTTTATTTAAAAGAATAGTTAGGTGCTTCTTTCGTAATCGCAATATCGTGAGGGTGGCTTTCACGCATACCTGCCCCCGTTATTCGCACAAATTGAGCTTGTTGTAGTTTCTCAATCGTAGCTGCTCCGCAATAGCCCATACCAGCCCGCAAACCGCCGACTAATTGGTAAATTACTTCGTCTACTTTACCCTTGTACGGTACTCTACCGACAATGCCTTCGGGAACTAATTTTTTAATATCGTCTTCGGCATCTTGGAAATAACGGTCTTTTGAACCATCTTCCATCGCCTCCAAAGAACCCATGCCTCTGTAAGATTTGAACTTACGACCTTCCAACAAAATCATTTCACCGGGGGCTTCTTCTGTCCCTGCCAACATAGAACCTACCATAATGGTACTTGCTCCTGCTGCAATAGCCTTTACAATATCTCCCGAAAAACGAATACCACCGTCTGCAATCACAGGTACACCTGTACCTTTCAAAGCCCTTGCAGCCTCATAGACAGCCGTAAGTTGTGGCAAACCTACCCCTGCAATGATACGAGTCGTACAAATACTGCCGGGTCCCACACCTACTTTTACGGCATCTGCTCCTGCTTCGGCTAAGGCTTTGGCTGCGTCATACGTAGCTATATTTCCACAAATTACTTGTATTTCGGGGTATTTGGATTTCACTTTTTTCAACGCATCTATTACACCTTTTGAGTGTCCGTGTGCTGTATCTATGCTAATCACATCTACACCTGCATTTTTCAATGCCTCCACTCTTTCCATCAAATCTGGCGTAACACCTACCGCAGCTCCTACTCTTAATCTGCCGTAGCTGTCTTTACAAGCAAAAGGCTTGTCTTTTTTCTTCAAAATATCTTTGTAAGTAATTAAACCAATCAATTTGTAATGCTTATCTACAATCGGTAATTTTTCTATGCGGTATTGTTGCAAAATTTCCTCTGCCTCTGCCAAACTAATGCCTTCTTGGGCTACAATCAAGTTTTCCTTGGTCATGATTTCGCCAATTTTCAGGGTCAAGTCTTTTTGGAAACGCATATCTCTGTTCGTGATGATACCAACCAATTTGTTATCGGCATCTGTAACAGGAATACCACCAATCTTGTATTCACGCATAATTTGGTTTACTTCTCTCAAAGTAGCTTGTGAATTGACCGTAATTGGGTCTATAATCATACCACTTTCAGACCTTTTTACTTTGCGGACTTGTGCAGCTTGTTCGGCAATGGTCATATTCTTATGAATGAAACCAATACCGCCCTCGTGTGCCATTGCAATAGCCATTTCAGCTTCGGTTACGGTGTCCATAGCTGCGGAAATGACAGGAATGTTGAGGGTAATGTTGCGAGTGAGGTGTGTAACAGTTTGGGTTTCGCGTGGTAATACTTCTGAATAGGCAGGAACTAAGAGTACATCATCATACGTGAGAGCCTCTAACAAGAACTTTTCGGTGTCTAATGCCATAGCAAACAAGTGTTTTAAGAATGGAAAGAATACGGTTACTTATTTGCCATGTAAAACTACGTACTCTACTGTTACTTTCCAAACAAACAAGTAATTATTCTTGGAATCAAGTTTGAAATAAAATTGAGGAGGCAATGAATAGCTACAATGTTGCTAAAAAGGGGTTTGTTTTTTTATTAAACATACAGTATTTTTCTTATCTTTGAGTTACAATAAAAAAAATGAATTATGGGATATAGCAATTATAAGAACTTCAAGTACACCTTGAAAGCCCTACATTTAGAGGAATTTGAGCTTCCTCTGTTTGATACTATTGTCCCCATAGAACCTTCTGAATGGCTCAAACAAAGTTTATTAGTGGCAGAAGAATTACCTTTAACCAACGAAAAAAGCAAATCAGAACGGATTATTTCGCCTATTTTATCTGAAATAGCTTTGCATTACAAACAACAAATTACTTTTTATTCAGGAGAGGACTTGACCGTAGATAGCAGCAAAGATTTGGCAGGAGAGTGTGATTTTTTCTTTTCCAAACACCCTCGTAAAAGTGTGATGCAAGCCCCAATCATTACCTTAGTAGAGGCAAAGGACGAGGATTTTGAGTATGGCAAAGCCCAATGTACCGCCCAAATGTATGCTTCGAGCCTATTCAATGAACAAGAGGGACACCCAATGCCTTTTATTTATGGTTGTGCAGTAACGGCAGATGCTTGGAAATTTTTGAAATTGGAAAAACAACAGCTATTTGTCGATTCCAAAACTTATTATTTATCCGACTTGCCGAAAATCATAGGCATTTTTCATCAAGTAATTGAAAAATTTTTGGCTTTCTAAAAGAGAGATACAATAGATTTTAAACTATTTACTTACGTTGGCAATACTTAAATATGGAAATTACCATGCTATTGCCAACTTACCTAAATTTGCTAAAAAACTTGCTTTTTTCAAAAAAAATCTCTAATCTAACGTCATTCTTACCTAAAACAACAAACTTAAAACCTTATTGCCATGAATGACAGCAATAGAGAAAGGGATTTGGTACTTGCCCCTAACGAGTACGCCTTTATTTCTGACCAAACCAAAGGGAATATCAATGTCTATGTAGGACCTTACAAAACAAGTTTGGCAAATACAGACCGTCCTGTTACGTTTGATGCCGAAACGAAACGGTTTGAAAAACGACTCTTAGAAGAATCTATCCAAAACTTCGTGATTTCTCCCGAAGGTTGGTACGTGGTACTAAAAAACCCCGCCAGAGATGGCAACCAACCCAAAACAGGCACTACTAACAACTTAGTAGAGTTGAACATTGGGCGAAAAGTAAATATACCAGGTCCCATTTTCTTTGCCTTGTGGCCAGGGCAAATGGCGAAGGTCATACCGGGGCATGACTTACGTTCTAATCAATACCTCTTGGTAAGAGTGTATGACGAGGAAGAAGCTCGCAAAAATTGGAAAAAAGCCGTTATCAAAACCAAAAGCAATGCCGAAGGTGCAGAAACTTCGCCAGATGACGTATTAGGCACAGGCGAAATTCCTGAATTGTCTATAGGCAAAATGTTGGTAATTAAAGGCTCAAATGTGTCCTTTTACATTCCGCCTACGGGCATAGAAGTTTTACGAGATGAAGTGGGTAACTATGTGCGAGAGGCAGTTACTTTGGAAAGATTAGAGTATTGTATTTTATTGGACGAAAACGGTAATAAACGGTTCATTCAAGGTCCCGCAGTCGTTTTTCCAGAACCTACCGAAGATTTTATTACGAAGGGAGGTTTGCGGAAGTTCAAAGCCATTGAACTCAACGAAATGAGTGGTTTATACATCAAAGTCATAGCTCCGTACAAAGAAGGCGAAAAAGAATACAAAGAAGGCGATGAATTGTTTATCACAGGCAAAGACCAAATGATTTACTACCCACGTCCCGAACACGCCTTGATAAAATACGGCAACAAAGAACGGCATTATTCTTTGGCAATTCCGCCCGGCGAAGGTCGTTATGTGCTAAACCGCAAAACAGGCAAAATATTTTTGGTAAAGGGTCCCGCCATGTTTTTGCCCGACCCCAGAGAATTAGTATTAGTGCGTAGGATTTTATCGACTAAACAAGTACAGTTGTGGTTTCCGGGCAACACGGAAGCCTTAGCCTATAACGCAAAGTTGGCGGAGATGCAGAAAAAAGACAACAACGCCAATGATTATTTAGAATTGCCGAAAATGGAGGAGCAACAGCACCAAACCAATGCCCCTTCCTTGTCTAATTTTGTGGAGCAAAAACAACAAATGCGTAAAAAAGAGGCAACTTCCAAAGAAGTAGCCAGCGATGAATTTAGCCGAGATAGCAGCTACACGCCACCCCGTATGCTTACTTTAGACACTAAATATGACGGTGCAGTTACTATAGATTTGTGGACAGGCTACGCCGTTTTGGTCGTGAGTAAAACAGGTACACGCAAAGTAGTGGCGGGACCTCAAACGTATTTGTTGGAATATGACGAAAATTTAGAGGCAGTTAATTTATCCACAGGTACACCAAAAACAGAAGATAACTTGTTGAAAACGGTGTACTTACGAGTTTTATACAATAAAGTATCGGACATTGTGCAAGCCGAAACTTCGGATTTTTGCCAAGTGGCTATTAGCTTATCTTACAGGTTGAATTTTGAGGGAGAACCCGAAAAGTGGTTCAATGTGGAAAACTACGTGAAGTTTTTGACAGACCACATGAGGTCAGTTATTCGCAATGCGGTAAAAAAATATACAATTATGGACTTTTACGCCAAAGGCATCGACATTTTACGAGATGTGATTTTGGGCGTAGCCAGCGAAGGCAATAAACGTCCGGGTCGTGTGTTCGTAGAAAACGGTATGCGGATTTATGATGTAGAAATTTTGGATATTACCTTAGGAGATGCAGCCATAGAAAACCTCTTGATTTCTGCCCAACAAGACGTAGTGAAACAAACTTTGAAGTTGGTATCTGAACAACGCCGTTTGGAGTTTACCCAACAAAACGAGGCTATTGGGCGACAAATAGCAGCTACACAGTCTGAAACAAAGCAAAAAATGTTGGATTTGCAAAAAACAGAAACTACCAAGCAATTAGAGTTGGATTTGAGCAAAATAGATTCTGCCGTTCAAACTGAATGGAAACGTATCAATGCGAATTTGGCAAATCAAGACGTTTTGGGCAAGATACAAGAGGCAGAACTTGACCGTAAAAAATCTGCGGAGCAACTACTCATCAATCTTGACGAACAACGCCTACAACAGCAATTAGCCCAACTAAGAGCAGAGGTAGAGGCAGTAGTGAGCAAAGCAGGAGCAGTTTCACCAGATTTGATAGCAGCTTTGCAGGCATTTGGCGACAAAGCCCTTGCCGAAAAAATGGCGGAAAGTATGTCGCCTTTGGCTATTTTGGGCGGAAAATCTATTGCAGAAGTTTTTGCTAACTTGTTGAAAGGCACGAAGTTGGAGAATGTGCTGCGAAACACAGATATAGAAGACATAGACGCAGAATAGTTTACAAACTATTGGCAAGCCTAAAAAAACTTTGGCAGTGGTCTGCAAGCCCCTGCCAATAGTTTTTTATACAAATAAACTCTCATACTGCACCCTCTCAAAAACCTCTAATTTCCCGCCTACGGTTGCGTTTTTAATGAAACGACCATTTTTTTCATAAACGGCTTTTGCTCTGTGGTAAGACTGTTCCATTCTGTCCACTCTGGGGTCGTGCCACCGTTTTCCCTCGCCAAAATAGGCTGCGTTGAAGTGGTTTACGTCATGCGAAGTAGAAGTAATGATTTCTTTGTTAATTTTTGCATCTTTCGGAATGTCGTAGTTGTGGTCAAAACCTACCAAATAGACTTCCGAAAAGCCCATGTAATAGGCAATTTGCATACATACATAAGAAACCGTACCGCCTACCCATACTTCTTTCAAGATATTTTCGGAAAAATTGGGGAAATTTTCATATTCTCTATAATCTAATCGAAAGTTTAATACCAAAGTCGTATCATCTGGTACAAGGCAGTAACGCAAATAATTACCAAAAAATTTTGCTTTGCTTTCATGATAAGCATTAATTTCGGTAGCTCTATCTTCCGCCACCAAATAATCTTCTACCACATAATATGTGGGATAAAAGCCCATTTTTTCATAGTTGGTATAAATGGCATTGACCCCAAACGTATATTCATTTTTGAGCAAACGAAGGTCTATTTTGTTCAAACTGGGACCATTGCCAATAATAAAAGCCCTTTTTCCTGCATGAATATTGTGTAGGTTAGCTATTTTACGTTCATTGTCGTTGATAAAAATACCATTGGCTGCCAACACATAGCGAAAATTAGAAGCCCGACCTTTGATAGTTTTAATTTTTTTTCTTACTTTCTGTAAAAAGTCCATACTATTTGCTTATTTAAAGACAAAATACGAGAAAAAATCTTAGAAAATATGATAAGATATATTTCATTTTCTAAACTAAGCATCAATCACTCTTTTATTTCATTGTCTAATCATACTTTTATCTTTTTAAACAATTTAAAATTTTTATGACTAAATACATTTTACTATTAATCTTATTTTGTTTTTCAAATAGTTTAATAGCACAAAAAAGAGGTGAGCCTAATTTAGATGACCTCAAACCACAAATAAAATTGGCTAAAGATGGTGATATCGCAGCTATGTTAATTGTGGCGAATCGGTGTAAAGGAAGTTTTTTTGCTCCTGATGAAGTAATAGACTATAAACAAGCTAAAAAATGGTACAATGAAGCCATAGAAAAAGACCCAACTAACAAAGAGGCACATTTAGGACTTTTTAAAATTTATACTGTTGGCGGATATGGCTTGGAAAAAGAAGAAGA